>JAQBXT010000099.1 GCA_027624175.1 Pseudomonadota bacterium
CACCGCTTCTCGGGACGCCGCTGCCCTAGCGGATCGGGGAAAAGGTGGTTTGAAATACCTATACACCGCCGCATCGGCATACAATCGATCCTGAACGAGGGTCTATCGGGCCCTCTCAATAGAAGGAGGAGGATGTCATGCTGCAACGTACCCTCGCTGTACTTGCGATCGGACTGCTGACCTGGGCCGCCCCGGCCTCGTCGCAGGTGAAGGAGCTTCCCTGGGGCACGTCCGCGGTCGGGTCGTCAGGGCACAAGGCGCTGGTGGTGCTGGCGGAAGTGCTCAACCGGGAGATGAAGAACTACCGCGTCACGGTGCAGCCGACACCGGGTGCGATCATCTCAGTCAAAGGCTACGCGACCGGTCAGTTCGAGGGCTATTACGGCGCCGACATCGCGTTCTACGAGCTCGCCAACGATACCAATCGCTTCAAGGGCTTCAAGTCGAGCATGAAGCGCCAGCCGATCCAGTCCTTCTGGTCGTTCACCGTCGAGGTCGGGACCGGCATACACGATCGCAACAAAGGCAAGATGAAGCGCTGGGCCGATCTCACGGGCAAGAACATATTCACCGGCCCCCTGCCCTGGGACGTGCGCGCGCACCTCGAGCGCGCCTACGCCGTACTCGGCGTGAAGCACAATTACCGGCAGGTCGATCTTTCCGCTTCCGGATCTCTCCTCCAGTCGGGCGGCATCGACGGCTTCATCATCTATACGAACGGTGAGGCCACCACCGCCCCGTGGATCACGGAAGCGTCGCTCGCCACCGAGTGGGTCGCGCTCAACCCGAGCACCGAGGAAATCGCGGCCCTCAAAAAAGCCGGTTTCGCAGTCACCGAGGTGAAGCCCGGCGTGTTCAAGAAGGAAGCCGTGGGCGTCGACAAGGTCGTCCTGCTGCCGTTCTATTACGGCTTCCACCTCGGCATGGAAGTCCCCGAGCAGGATATGTATCAGATGCTGAAGGTGATCGAAAAGAACGTCGCGCAGCTCGCGAAATCCGACCCGGGCTTCTCGCAGCTTGCGGCCGACATGCCCGGCATGCAGAAGAAAGGCGTCTCCTCCTCGATCAATTTCGTTCCGGTGCATCCGGGGCTCGCGAAATACATGCGCGAAAAAGGCGTGTGGGACGCGAAGTGGGACGCGAGGATCGCCAAGAAGTAGGGCGACATTAGTACGAAGGCGGCGCGGGCGCGGTTTCATCGCGCCCGCACCGGCCGCAAACGGGGGAGCTCCTTCGAGATGACCAGCACCGAAGCCGCGCGGCAACGGCCGCGCCTGCTCGATTGGCTGTACTACGCCACCGCGATCTTTTTCTTCGTCTACGTCTTCGGGTACTACTGGACGAGCGCCGGCGGGCCGGTGCTCCTCGCCGTCACGCTGGTGCCGGTGACGTTCGTGCTCTTCACGCTCGATTCGCTCAGGAAAAACGAGCTCTACCCGCGGCTGCCGGCGGCGGCCAATTACGCGATCGCGGCGCTTTATATCGCGCTTTCGGCAGCGGTCGCGGTGTACATGAACGTCGAGTACTACGACATCGGCACCGTGCGGGCGGGCGTCTGGAGCACCGCCGATCTGACGATGGGCGTGATCATGGTCGCGCTCGTCATGGAGTACGCGCGGCTGCGCTACTTTCCGCTTTTCGTGCTCAACATCCTGCTCGTCGTCTACGGGGTCTACGGCGCGCACGTGCCCGGTATGTTCTTCCACCCGGGGCTTTCGTGGGAGCGCCTCGGCACGGCGATGAGCGTCGAGATGAGCACCGGGGTCTTTTCCAGCCTGCCGCAGCTCGCGCTGACGCTGATCGGCTCTTTCATCCTGGTGCTCTCCGCGCTGCGCGCTTTCGGCTGCGTCGAATCGATCCTGAGAGCGTCCAAGGGCGTCGCCGCGCGCTCGCCGCACGCGCTGCCGCAGTCCGCCGTGTTCGGCTCGATGGCCGTGGGCACGGTGAGCGGCAGCGGCGCGGCCAACGCGATCACCGTGGGCTCGGCGACGATACCCGCCATGATCGGCGCGGGCATGCCGCGCGTGACCGCGGCCGCCATCGAGACCGCGTCTTCGCTCGGCGGGCAGTTGATGCCGCCGGTCATGGGCATCTCGGCGTTCCTGATGGCGGAATTCCTCGGGCGCAGTTATTTCGACGTGGTCGCGCGCGGTTACGCGCCCGCGCTCGTCTATTACGTGAGCGTGAGCGTGTCGGTGTACCTGCTCTCGACGCGATACCGGGCGAAGCTCGGCTTCATCGCCGTCGAGAAAATGCGCTGGAGCGACTGGACGAACATCTCGGCGTTCGTCTTCGTGGTCGGCGGCCTCATCGTGCTGATGGCGACTTTGCACATGGCGCCGATGTTCGCGGCGCTCTACATCTTCCTGGGCGTGACCGGCCTTCTCGTCACCTTGCATGCGGTCGGCGTCGCGCGCGAGCGCTCGCATGCGTGGCGCGCACAGCTCATCGCGCCGCTCGGCCGTCTGGTCGACAACTTCGCGAGCATGACTTCCGACCTCACGCTGTTACTCGCGACACTTTCGATCATGACCGGCGCTTTCGTCATCACCGGCGTGCCGACGAAGGTCGGCGCGCTCCTCGTGGAAGCCGCCGGGATCAACATCGCCGCCATGGCGATCGTCGCGTTCTTCTTCGGCGCGCTGCTCGGAACCGGGCTGCCGCCGGCGCCGACCTACATCATCACCGCGCTCGTGATCGTCCCGCCGATGATTCGCGTCGGCGTCGACCCGTGGGTCGTTCACTTCTTCTGTTTTTTCCTCGCGGTGTGGGGCGAGCTCACGCCGCCCACGTCGGTCGTCGCGGCGGTCACGGCGAAAATCGCCGATGCGTCGTTCATGCGCACGCTGTTCAAGGCGATCACGATCTGCGTTTCGCTTTTCATCCTGATGGCGGGAGTCTTCTCGCGGCCCGAGATCGTGCTGGAGCCGGGATTCGCGCAGATCGGCGCGATGCTGCTCATCCTGACGGCGTCGATCGGCATCACGTTCGCGATCCAGGCGCAGTTCTCCGCGAGCCGCATCGTGGATATCGCCTTGCGGCTCGTGCTGGCGGCAACCGCGCTCGTCGTGCTGCTGCACCCGCACCGCGAGCTCGCGAACGTCGCGTGCGTGCCGGTGTGGCTCTTCGTGGTCTACTGGATCCTGCGCCGCCGCGGCCAGCCGGTCGCGGCGCAGGCCGCGGCCGGGTAGGGGGCGGCGCTCGCCTTCGGCTCGGGCCTCGCCGCCCCACGTACAGAAGGAAACCGATGGTTTCCCTCCGTAACCTCCTTTCCTTTAGCGGTCGCGCTCGCTACATCGGCTTGATGCCGGCGGCCTTCACCACCTTGGCGTAGCGCGCCTTTTCCTGCGCGATGAACTCGGCGAACTGCTCGGGCGTGTTGACGAGCGGCGCGACACCGATGCCCGCCAGACGCTCCTTCAAATCCGCCGACGCGAGCGCTTTGTGCAGCTCGCCGTTCAGGCGGTCGATGATCGGGCGCGGGGTGCCCGCCGGCGCGAGCATGCCGTACCAGATCGGCACGACGAAATTCTCGACCCCCGCCTCCTTGGCGGTCGGAACGTCGGGAATCGCGGGCTCGCGTTTGTCGGAGAGCAGCGCGAGCGCCCGCACCCTCTTCGACTTGATCGGCGATATCGCCGGCGGCAGCGCATAGGTTCCGAAGTCGACTTCGCCGCTCGTCAAGGCGATCAGCGCGGCAGCATTGCCTCTGTAAGGCACGTGCACCATTTTCAGCCCGAACGTGCTCCTGAAGAGTTCGCTCGCGAGATGGTTGGTGCTGCCAGCGCCGCTCGAGCTGAAATTGAGCTTGCCGGGATTGTTCCGCGCGAGCTGGATCATTTCCTTCAGCGTCTTCGCCGGCACCGAGTTGTGCGCCGCCATCACGTTCTGCATGGCGGCGACCAGCGTGATCGGCGCGAGGTCTTTCTGTGCGTCGTAGTTGAGCTTCGCGTACAGTGACGGGCTGATCGCGATCGGCGGCGCAGCGAGCACGATCGTGTAGCCGCCAGGTCCCGGTGCCCCGCGGCCGTGGTTCGCGCGTTTGCATCCGGATGGGACTGGAGCGCAAACCAGCGTTGCGCGCCGCGCCGGCGCGCACGGTCCGCTACGAGCGGCGGCGGCCCGAGCAGACGCTCCTGCATCGGCTGGTGCGGGAGCATCTGGAGACGTTCCTCGCCCAGGTCCAAGCCAGGGCCGGCACGGGCCTGCCCGCGTTCGTCAGGGACGAGTTCGAGGCCTTTCTCCAATGCGGGATTCTGGCGCACGGATTTCTGCGCGTGCGCTGCGTTGACTGCGCACACGAGAAGTTGGTGGCGTTCTCCTGCAAGCGGCGCGGGTTTTGCCCCTCGTGCGGCGCGCGGCGCATGGCCCAGAGCGCTGCGCTCCTGGTCGAGGAGGTGATGCCCCAGGTGCCGGTCAGGCAGTGGGTGCTGTCGTTTCCGATCGGGCTTCGCATCCTCTTTGCCGCACGGCCCGAGCTGCTCACGGCGGTGCTGCGGATCGTCCACCGCGTCATCGCGGGGTTTCTGCTCAAGCAGGCGGGCCTGAAACGCGCCTCAGCCGATACCGGCGCGGTCACCCTCATCCAGAGATTCGGCTCGGCCGCCAACCTGAACATCCACCTGCACTGCCTGGTGCTCGATGGGGTCTATCGGCGCACCGGGGGCGAACCGGTCTTCCAGGAAGCTCGTGCGCCCACTGGCGAGGCGCTGCAGGGGCTGCTCGCGAAGATCATCG
>JAQBXT010000100.1 GCA_027624175.1 Pseudomonadota bacterium
CGAGCACGCCCGCCGATGGCGCGGGCGCCGCGGCCGCGCGCGCCGGGCGCTTCGCTTCCGCCTCGATCACGCGCGCGTCGCGCGGCAGCGTCTCGAGCGGGAACGAACCGAAATGGAACGGGCGATCCTTGTTGCGGGGATGAATGAACAAAAGCGTCTCCTGCTGCGGGGAATTCTATGCGGCATGCGACGGCCCAGCAATTTGCGTGCGTGAAATGAAAAAGGGCCTGCGTTTCCGCAAGCCCTTGATTGTCTGGCGCGCCCGGAGCGATTCGAACGCCCGACCCCTTGGTTCGTAGCCAAGTACTCTATCCAACTGAGCTACGGGCGCGACGAAAACGATTATACCGGAACCGCCCTAGAACCCCCAGTAGTCCAGCCCTTCCGGCAGCGGTTCTCCGTGCGCGAGCGAAGCCAGCTTCGCATACTGTCCCTCGGCGTACAGCAGGGGCTTGCCTTTCTTGCCGAACAGCACCTGCTCGACCTGTCCTAAAAAGATGGTGTGCGAGCCGTGCGCGAGCTTCTTGGTCACGCGGCAATCGAAGGACACCAAAGCATCGAGCAGCGCCGGCGAGCCGGTTGCCAGCCTGGACCACTCGCGCGACTTGAAGCGGCCCTCACCCGAGAGCACGCCGCTGAACAGGTTGGACAGATCCGAATCTTCCGTGCGCAGCACGTTGACGCAGTAAGCCTTACTCTTCGACACCGCGCCGTAGGTCGCGGAGTTCTTGTTCAGGCACACGAGAATGGTCGGTTGCTCCACCGTCACCGAGCACACCGCGGTTGCCGTCATGCCGTAGCGATGACCCGCGTGCGCCGCGGTGATGATGCTCACCGCGTGCGCCAGGCTGCGCATGCCGAGCTTGAACTGATCGGCGTTGACCGGCGTGTTCATGCACGCGATTATTGCACGCAGTTTCCTTTGCTTATTTCCTGGAGTCGCTCATGTCCGATCACGGTTTCCTGAATCAGGCGCTGATCTATCTGGCCGCCGGCGTCATCGCGGTGCCAGTGTTCAAGCGCCTCGGCCTGGGCTCGGTGCTGGGTTTCCTCGCCGCCGGCATGGCGATCGGCCCCTGGGGACTGAAACTGGTGTCCGCGCCCGAGGCGATCTTCGGCATGGGCACCACGCAGGTCGCCGGCACAATGGCGGTGGTGCTGGCAATCGGCTGGGCACTGGGCCAGCCGTTCACGATCGCCTTGGTCGCGGGCATGGGCTTCGCCATGTCCTCGAACCGCGATCGTCCTCGCCACGTTGCAGGAAAAGCGCCTGCTCGCGACGCCGGGCGGCCAGGCGAGCTTCTCGGTGCTGCTGTTCCAGGATCTGGCGGTGATTCCGCTCGCGCTGCTGCTGGCATTGCTGTCGCCCGAGGTGTCGCGCGGCGGTCTGGACTGGATCGCCGCGGCGCGCGCCGTGGCGATGATCGCGCTGCTCATCGCTGCGGGCCATTTCCTGCTGCGGCCCTTGCTGCGCGTGGTCGCGAACACCGGGCAGCGCGAAATCTTCGTCGGCTTTGCGCTGCTGCTCGTGCTCGGCGTCGCCGCGCTGATGGAAAAGGTCGGCCTGTCGATGGCGCTCGGCGCCTTCCTCGCCGGCGTGATGCTGGCCGATTCCGAGTACCGGCACGAGCTGGAACTCGACATCGAGCCCTTCAAGGGCCTGTTCCTCGGCCTGTTCTTCATTGCGGTGGGCATGTCGATCGACCTGGGACTGTTCGCGCGCTCGCCCGGGTTGATCATCGCGCTGGCGCTCGGCATCGTCGCCCTGAAGGCCGCGCTCATGTACCCCATCGCACGCTATTTCGGCTACTGCGCGCCGGCCGACGCCCTGGTGTTCGCGCTGGGGTTGTCGCAGGCCGGCGAGTTCGCCTTTGTGCTGTTCGCCGCCGCCGGCGAAATCCTGCCGCGCCACACGCTGAACCTGCTGAATGCCGTGGTCGCGGCCTCGATGCTGACCACGCCGTTTCTCATGATGCTGTACGAGCGGGTCCTCGCGCCGCGCCTCGCCATGGGCGACAGGCGCGAAGCGGACGTCGTCGAGCAGGTCTATCCGGTCGTGGTCGCCGGCTTCGGGCGCTTTGGCCAGGTGGTGACGCGCGTCCTCAACGGCCTGCGCATCCACGCCACGCTTATCGACCACGATCCGAACCAGATCGAGCTGGTGCGCCGTTTCGGCTCCAAGGCCTACTACGGCGACGCCACGCGGCTGGATGTGCTGGAGAAGGCGGGCGTGGCCACGGCGCGGCTCCTGATCGTCGCCCTGGACAACCATGTCGCGGCGCTGCGGCTGGTGCGCCGGGTGCGCGAGCGCTACCCGCTGCTCAAGATCATCGCGCGCGCCCACAGCCGCAGCGATGCCTTCGAGTACACGGACATGGGGATACCGGCGGTGCGCGAGACCTTCGGCGCGGCGCTCGAGGCCACCGAAGCGGCGCTGCGCGCGCTCGACTTCGGGCCGGTGGCGGCGCGGCGCGTGGTGGCGCGCTTCAAGCGCCACGACGAGGAGATGCTGGCGCAGCAAAGCCCGCACCGGGGCGAGATCAAGCAACTCATCGCCATGCAGCAGCAGGGCCGCGAGGACCTGGAGCGGCTGCTGCGCAGCGAGGAAGACGCGCCCAGGCCGGCCGGCGCTAGCGCCGGTTGACCAGTACGATGCCGGCGCCCACCAGCAGCGCGGCGCCGGCGAAGGTTGGCGTGAGCGGTTCGCCGAGGATCGCCACGCCGAACAGCACGCCGAACAGTGGCGTCAGGAACGAGAACACGGCGAGGCGCGCCGCGAGGTAGCGCGTCAGCAGCCAGAACCAGGCCAGGTAGCTGGCGAAGGCGACGAGGATCCCCTGGTAGGCGAGGCTCGCGACGGCGAGCGGCGTCAGCGCCACGACGCCTTTCTCGCCCAGCAGCAGGGAAGTGGCGAGCAGCATCGGCGCCGACACCGCGAGCTGGTAGAACAGCGTCTTTGCCGCGCTTGCGCGCGCCAGACCGGAGGCGCGGATGAGCACCGTGGTTGCGCCCCAGAGCAACGCGGCAATGAGGCCGAACAGATCCCCGAGCAGCGTCGCGCCGCGCGCCGCAAGAAAACCGTCGCCGAAAGCGAGCGCCACGCCGGCAAACGCGAGCAGCACCCCGGCCCACTGTCCGCGCACCAACCGCTCGCCCGGCACGAAGGCATGCAGGCCGATCGCGGTGACGATCGGCGCGAGGTAGATGAACACCACCATGCGTGATGCCGCGGTGTGCGCGAGGCCTGCGTAGATGAACACGAACTCGCCGCCGAACAGCAGGCCGGCGACGAGGCCCGCAGCAAGCGTGCCATCGCGCGAAAACAGCGCGATGCCGCGCCAGCGCGCCCACGCGAGCAGCAACGCGGTAGCCAGCGCGGTCCGTAGCCCCGCCTGCATCACCAGCGACACGTCCGGGGCCGTCAGCTTGATCGCCACCTGCTGGAAACCCCATAGCGCCGTGAGCACCAGCATCAGCGAAAACGCATTTGCGTCCAGGGGCTTGCGCTGGTCCATGCCTTGGAGCCCCACCCTGCTGGGAGGAAAGCGGTCTAGCGGCCCTTGAAGGAGGGCTTGCGCTTCTCGTTGAAGGCGCGCACGCCTTCCCTTCGGTCCTCGGTGTCGACCAGCCGGTTGTAGGCCTCGATCTCGAAGCGGTAGCCGGTGAGGAGGTCCATCTGCAGCCCGTAGTGGACGGACTTCTTCGCCTGGCGCACCGCCAGCGGCGCGTTCTCGGCGATGAGCCGTGCCGTCTCCAGGGCATCAACGAGCGCCTTGCCCGGCTCGCACACCTTGTTCACCAGGCCCCAGGAGGCACCCTCTTCCGCGCTGAAGGCGCGCGCCGTAAGGATCAGCTCCTTGGCGCGGCGCTCGCCCACCGCGCGCGGCAAGTTCTGCGTGCCGCAGCCCCCCGGCATGATCCCCAGGCGCAGCTCCGAGAGCGCGAGCTTCGCGCCTTTCGCCGCGTAGATGAAATCGCAGCACAAGGCCGTTTCCAGCCCGCCGCCATAGGCGTGGCCGTTCACCGCCGCGATCATCGGCACCGGGCACTCCATCAGCGCGACGAAGGCCTGCTCGAACTGCGCGTGCTGCGTGCGCCAGGTCTCGACCGACATGCCGTCGCGTTCCTTCAGGTCGGCACCCGCGCAGAAAGCGCGCTCGCCCGCGCCGGTGAGCACGATGCAGCGCAGCTCGCCCGGGTCGGCCGCCAGGCCATTGAACAGGTCCAGCCAGTCGCGCCCCATCTGCGTGCTGATGGCGTTCAGCACCTCGGGGCGGTTCAACGTGACGACGAGCACGTGCTCGCCTTCGCGCGTGAGGGCCAGGGTCGAATAGGATTTCGGCATGGTGGAAAATCTGGCGGAGAGAGAGTCAGGTTACTCCTGCAAGCAGCTCTGAGAAGGGCGGGAGAACTCTAAGCAGCCGCCAGTACCCCAATCCTACCTGAAGTGTTGATTAATTTTGGGGTTTGCTAG
>JAQBXT010000101.1 GCA_027624175.1 Pseudomonadota bacterium
CAGCGCGATCGCGGCGAGCGCCGCCTGGTAAGTGCCGCGGGCGGGCGCGGCGCGATAGGCCGCTACCACGCCGTCGACCACCTGCAGCAGCCGCTCGGAGTCGGCGTGGATGGCGCTCGCCGCGGCCTTGGCTTCGGCCAGCCGCGCGCGCGTGCCGAGCACCGCCACCAGCGCGTCCCGGTAAGCGCCAAAATTTTCGCCGAGGGCGGCCAGGGCGGCCCTCGTGTCATCGTCGCGCGCCGCGGCGCGCAGGCGCCCGACCGTGCCGCGGAACTCGTTCACGTCCTTGCCGAGCAGGAACTCGACCTCGGGCTCGACGCTGTCGGCGGCCAGCAGCTGTTGCGCGCCGCGCGCCATGCGCTGCGTAAGCATCACCAGGCGGCTCGACTGGATCTGCGCAAAAGCCTCGGCATCGCCGCGCAGGCCGCGCAGCGCCGCCTTGGCCAGGCGCTGCGACAGCATGCGCAGTTCACCCGCGGCGGCGACATGCCCTTCGCCGAAATGCGCATCGCGGTAGTCGGACCACGCCACCCACAGCGCGGCGATCAGCAGCGCGGCGAGCCCGGCGGCGAGGATCGCGAGCTTGCGGCGCAGCGGCAGCACCGCCACGCCGCGCCGAGGGACTTCAGGTCCAAGCGCGGCGACGCGCGCTCAGATCTCGACCATCTCGAAATCTTCCTTGCGCGCGCCGCATTCCGGGCAGGTCCAGTTGATGGGCACGTCGTCCCAGCGCGTGCCCGGGGCGAGGCCCTCGTCCGGGGCTCCGGCGGCTTCGTCGTAAAGGAAGCCGCAGATCAGGCACATCCAAGTCTTGTACTGCACTTGGCTTTCGGTCATCAGGCGCGAGCGTGGGCTGAGTTAAAATCGTGCGGCATCTTAGCGTATTCTGCGGCGCGGCCGCGCCGCGCCCCTCATGCCTTCCGCTCCGCCGAATGTTCTCGCCTTCGCGGCTTCCGATCCGACCGGGGGGGCGGGCGTGCAGGCCGACCTGCTCACGCTGGCCAGTCTGGGCTGCCATCCGCTCTCGGTGCTTACCGCGCTCACGGCGCAGGACACGCACGGCGTGCATCGTCTGCAGGCGGTGGACGCCGCGTTCGTCGCCGAGCAGGCGCAGTACCTGCTCGCCGAAATGCCGGTGGCGGCGTTCAAGCTCGGCGTGCTGGGCAGCGCCGCCAATGCCGCGGTGGTGGCGGACGCGCTCGCCGCGCACGCGCGCGTGCCGGTGGTGCTCGATCCGGTGCTCGCCTCGGGCCGCGGCGACGCGCTCGCCGACGACGCACTGCTCGAGGCACTGCGCGTGCGGCTCGCGCCGCTCGCCACCGTGATCACGCCGAACAGCCTGGAAGCGCGCGCGCTCGGCGGAGTGGACGCGCTGCTGGCGCTGGGCTGCCGTTACGTCCTGGTCACCGGCACGCACGCGGACACGCCCGAGGTGGTGAACACGCTGCACGACGCGCGCGGCGTGGTGCGCGAGGACCGCTGGCCGCGCCTGAACGCGAGTTACCACGGCTCGGGCTGCACCCTCGCCTCGGCGATCGCCGCGCGGCTGGCGCTGGGCGATGCAGTGCCCGAAGCGGTGCGCGCGGCGCAGGCGTACACCTGGCGCGCGCTCGAGCGCGGCTTCAAGCCCGGCAGCGGCCAATACTTGCCCCGCCGATGAAGCTGCGCGGGCTGTACGCCATTACGCCGGAGAGTACCGAGCGCGTCGCTGCCGCGGTGGCCTCCGGGGCGCTGTGTGCGCTGCAGTACCGCTGCAAATCCGCGAGCGCGGCGCAACGATTGCAGGAGGCGAATGCCCTGGCGCTGCTGTGCCACCGCCATGGCGTGCCGCTGATCGTCAACGACGATGTGGAGCTCGCGCTCGCGGTGGACGCGGCAGGCGTGCACCTTGGGCGCGACGACGAAGACCTGGTTGCGGCGCGCGCGCGCCTGCCCGGGCGCATTCTGGGCGCCTCATGCTACGACCGGCTCGAGCTCGCCGAGCGCGCGGTAGCCGCCGGCGCCGATTACGTCGCCTTCGGCTCGGTGTTCGCTTCGCCCACCAAGCCGGGGGCGGCGCGCGCGCCGCTCGACCTGTTCCGCCACGACCTGGGCGTGCCCAAGGTCGCGATCGGCGGCATCACCCTGATCAACGCCGCGCAGCTGGTGCAAGCCGGTGCCGATGCGGTGGCAGTGATCACCGACCTGTTCGATGCGCCCGATGTCGCCGCACGCGCGCGGGAATACGCTAAGGTGTTCGCCCATGACATCACGAAATGATGAACTCTACGCGCGCGCGCAGGCGCGCATTCCCGCCGGGGTGAACTCGCCGGTACGCGCATTTCGCGCCGTCGGCGGCACGCCGCCTTTCTTCGAGCGCGCCTCGGGGCCGCACCTGTGGGACGCGGACGGCAAGCGCTATATCGACTATGTCGGCTCCTGGGGGCCGATGCTCGCCGGGCACACGCATCCCGCGGTGGTCGAAGCGGCGCAGTCGGCCGCCTCGCGCGCGCTGTCGTTCGGCGCACCGACCGAAGCCGAGGTGGAATTCGCGGAATTGCTCTGCCGCCTCGTGCCCTCGCTCGAACTCGTGCGGCTCGTGTCCTCGGGCACCGAAGCCACCATGACGGCGATCCGCCTGGCGCGGGGCTTCACTGGCAGGAGCCTGATCGTGAAGTTCGAAGGCTGCTACCACGGCCACGCCGACGCGCTGCTGGTCAAGGCGGGCTCGGGCGCGCTGACCTTTGGCAATCCGAGTTCGGCAGGCGTGCCCCCCGAGACCGCGGCGCATACGCTGGTGCTCGACTACAACGATGCGGGCCAGGTAAGAGCGCTGTTCGACCGGCAAGGCGCGCAGATCGCGGGCGTGATCGTGGAACCGGTGGCCGGGAACATGAACCTGGTGTTGCCGGCAGCGGGTTTCCTGGAAACGCTGCGCGAGCAGTGCACGCGCCATGGCGCGGTGCTGATTCTGGACGAGGTAATGACCGGATTTCGCGTCGCCCCGGGCGGCGCGCAGGCGCGCTACGGCATCCGGCCGGACCTGACCACGCTCGGCAAGGTGATCGGCGGCGGCATGCCGGTGGCCGCGGTGGGCGGCAGGCGGGAGATCATGGAAAAAATCGCGCCGCTCGGGCCCGTGTACCAGGCGGGCACGCTGTCCGGAAACCCGGTGGCGGTCGCCGCGGGGCTTGCCACGCTGAGCATCGTCTCGCAACCGGGGTTCCAGGAAAAAGTTGAAGCCACGACGCAGGCGCTGGTGCAGGGACTTGCCGCCGAGGCGAAGCGCGCCAGCGTCGTATTCTCGGCGCAATCCATCGGCAGCATGTTCGGCCTGTACTTCCGCGCCACTGTGCCGGGGAGCTTCGCCGAGGTGATGCAGTGCGACGCAGCACGCTTCAAGCGCTTCTTCCACGAGATGCTGGCGCGCGGCGTGTACCTCGCGCCTTCCGCCTATGAAACCGGTTTTGTCTCCGCGGCGCACGGCGCGCCGGAAATCGAGGCCACGCTGGCCGCGGCGCGCGAGGCGTTCCGCGCCGGATAGGCGGGTCAGGGCACCTGCGCGGACTCCATGCGCGCACGGATCACCACCATGCGCGCGGCGATGTAGGGCGTGATGCGGCCGCGCGCATAGCGCCGCGGGCTGGGCAGGATCGCGGCGAGCCACGCCGCCTGCTCGGCGTCGAGCGCCGCCGCCGGCACGTCGAAGTGGAGGCGCGCGGCGGCCTCGGCACCGAACACCCCCTCGCCCCATTCGGCGAAGTTGAGATAGAGCTCCATGATGCGCCGCTTGTCCATCGCCGTCTCCAGCATCCCGGTGATGAGCGCCTCCTGTGCCTTGCGCAACCAGGAGCGCTCGCCCGAGAGGAACAGGTTCTTGGCCAGCTGCTGGCTGATGGTCGAGGCGCCCGCCACCACCCTGCCCCGCCGTTCGTTCTTCTCCATTGCTTTCTGGATCGCCTCCCAGTCGAACCCGTCGTGGTCGATGAACTTGGCATCCTCGGCGGCGATCACTGCGCGCTTGAGCTGCGGCGAGATGCGCGCATAGGGCACCCAACGGTGGCGCAGGCTCGCTTGCGGGTCTTTCGCGCGCAGCTGCTCCAGGCGCCGCTCCATGAACGCGGTGCTCGC
Source organism: Pseudomonadota bacterium (assembly GCA_027624175.1). Classification (GTDB taxonomy): domain Bacteria; phylum Pseudomonadota; class Gammaproteobacteria; order Burkholderiales; family SG8-39; genus JAABQT01. The sequence goes on from JAQBXT010000101.1 coordinate 4,111, forward strand.
GGGCGCCTCGCGCGCCCACCACAGGATGTGGGAGTAGTACCAGGCCTGCACCAGGAGCGCGCCGGCGGCGAGCGCGCCGAGCAGCCAGCCCAGCCGCCTCAGCGCGCGCACAACGCGGCAAGCACGGCGCGCGTGTCGGGGCGCAGGCCGCGCCACAGCAAAAAGGATTCCGCGGCCTGCTCGACCAGCATGCCGGTGCCGTCGCTGGCCGAGGCGCCTGCGGCGCGCGCCATGGAGAGAAACTCCGTCTCCCGGCCATAGACCATGTCGTAAGCCAGGGCCCCGGGCCGGAACAATCCCTGCGGCAGCGGCGGCAGCTCACCGCTCAATCCG
>JAQBXT010000102.1 GCA_027624175.1 Pseudomonadota bacterium
CTAGGTGGCGATGCTCCGAACAGGCGCCCAACTCGCCGAGAAGGGAATCCGCGCGGTGATGCGCGAGCTACGAGCCGGCCGGACGCAAGAGATTCTCTCCGAGACTTGCCTTGCGGCGGTGGTTGCGGAGGCACGCCGGCAGGGCGTGGCCAACATGACCGGCAAGTGGGACTACATTTCGGTCGGTCCCGACTTCTGGGGTCCCGGCGGCAAGGTCGAGCCGGGGACGGTCATCAAGGTCGACGTCGGCTCCGTGCTCTCCGGATACAGCTCGGGGTCGGCGCACACCGTCGTGTTCGGCCGCGCCGACGCGCATGCCCGCGCCATACACGCCGCGCTGCGCGCCGCCTTCGACACGGGCTGCGCGGTATTCCAGCCGGGACACCACCTTGGGCGCAGTGCATGCGGCCTACATCGGCGCGATGCGTGCTGCCGGCTTCCCTAGCTTCGCGTGCGTCCATTTCGGCCATGGCATCGGCCAGAACGTGTGGAGCGAGGAATGGCCCTATACTGGGTCGGGTTTAATGTCGTGCTCGAGCCCGGCATGGTCATAGCCTTCGAGACGCACTTCTATGTCGGCGGCGTCGTCGACTTCATCATCGAGGACCAGCTGCTCGTCACCGAGACCGGCCGGGATACGATGAACACCCTGCCCTACGACCTACTGGAGATCGGCGGCTGAGCCTCGCCGCCGCGCTCAGAACGTGGCGAGCAGCCCGCCATCCACAGTGACGACCGAGCCGGTGCAATAGGCCGCGGCCGGCGAGGCGAGGAAGACCGCCGCCGCGCCCAGCTCCGCGAGGTCGCCCCAGCGCCCGGCCGGCGTGCGCTTGCACACGGCCTCATAGAATTTCGGGTCGGCCCGGATGCCGGCATTGGCCTCGGTCGGGAAATAGCCCGGCGCGATCGCGTTGACCGTGACGCCCTCCGGCGCGAGTTCCACGGCGAGCGAGCGCATGAGCCCGTGGAGGCCGTGCTTGGCGGCCGTGTAGGGCACGAGAGTCGGACGCGCGATCGTGGCAAATACCGACGAGATCATGATGATCCGGCCGAAGCGCTGGCGGATCATCAGGCGCGCCGCCTCGCGCGACATGCGGAAGCACGACGTCAGGTTGGTGTCGATGACCGACTGCCAGTCGGCGTCGGTCTGCTCGAGCAGCGGCTTGCGGATCGTCATGCCGGCGTTGTTGACGAGGATGTCGAGCCGCCCGTGTTCGTGGCCGATCGCCTCGAAGCAGCGCAGCGTCGCCGCGGCGTCGTTGACGTCGAAGGCGATACCCGAGGCTTTCGCGCCTGCCTCGCGCAGCCGCCGCGCCTGCGCCTCGACCGCCTGCGCGGTGCGCGCAGTGACGACGACATGCGCGCCCGACGCGGCGAGCGCCTCGGAGATCCCGCCGCCGATGCCGCGCGTGCCGCCGGTGACCAACGCCACGCGTCCCGAGAGATCGAAGGAAGGCGGCTTGATCATGGCGTGCCCTCGTGCATGCGGTCGCTCACCCGGTCAGTCAAGTGGGAAGAGCGGGCGCGTGACCCGATGGAACTTGAGCCTGTGCATGTTACCGCAGGTGGGCCCTGGTGTGTCTGCCACCAGGATCCGCGCGGCGTGCGGGCTGAAGGCGACGCGAAAATGCGCGGGCGACTTCACGAAGACGAGCGCTGCGTGGCGCAGTTCCAGCCCGAAAGCGGAGAACAGGCCTGTGTCCCATTCGAAGGCGGGGTTCGTGCGCACGGCGATGCGGATGTCGCCGATCGCCAGAACGGTGACGAGGCCTAGCTGCACGACGCTGCCCTCCGCGCCGGCGTCGTGCATCGTGAAGACGCCGTCGCTGACGCTGCGCACCACGGCCTCGACCTCAACCGGCGCGCCGTCGCCGGGCGAGGCGCGATGGCCGAGGCGCAGGCGCAGCTGCGCGCAGGGGCCCGCCTTCAGGGCTTCCGCTGCGGCCGCGCCGTCGCACAGCGTCAGGTAGGTGAGTCGCCCAGCGCGGTCCGCGCCGAGGCGCAGCAGCGATGCAAGCACGGCCGCGCTGTCGGCCGCGGCGCCGCCGCTCGGGCTGTCGCCGATGTCGCTGACAACGGTCGTCCCCGTGCCCGACAGGCCAACGCGGATCGCCTCTTCCAGCGAAACCAGCTCAGGCTCGAAGCCGTGCCGCGCCTCCCACGCCATCGCGGCGAGGTCGTCGGCGACGCGCTGCGCCGCGTCCTCGTCGCCGTCGGCGCAGACCAGTGCCGCGAAGCCGAGGTCGGGAACGTCAAGCCAGGGCTGCACCGGGTAAATCGAGGCGTGCAGGCACTCACCCACCGCCTCGCGCCGCCGCGCCTCGCGCACGATCGATGCCAGCGGCTCAGCGCCCGTCGTCGCGCACACGGCGCTGACGATCATGTGGCGCTTGGCGATCGCCATGACGGGCCGCCTGCGGCCGGCGATCGCGTCGAGCAGGAGGCGCGCGACGCGATCGCCGGTCTCCCACATGTCGATATGCGGGTATTCGCGGTAGCCAACATAGAACACGTCCGGTTGCAGCATCGCCACCGTGATGTGGCCATGCAGGTCGAGCGAGACGCCGATCGGAACTCCGGGCCCCACGACCTCGCGCACGCGCCGTATGATCTCAGCCTCGGCGTCAAACTCGTCCTCGACCACCATCGCCCCGTGCAGCGCCAGTGCCACGCCATCGACCCGGCCGGCCGCGCGCAGCCTGTCAAGCATCTCGCCGAGCAGCATATCGAAATCCGCACGCGCGACGATGCCGCTCGCGCCCGCATGCGCGGCGAGGGTCGGGACGACCTCGGCGCCGGCATTCCGGAAGACTGACACGAACGCAGGCACCTCGACGCGCGCCGCGCCGTAGCGCGAGAGCATCTCGTCGCCACGATAGAGGTAGAAGGCCTCGAAGGTGCGCAGCGTCGTCGGGAAGGGAACGAAGGTGTTCGTCTCCTGCATCAGCGATCCGATGGCGATGCGCGTCATGTGGCCGGCACCTCGCGCGCGGCGCGGCGCGGCGCCTCCAGCGTCTCGTCGACGATCGCGTCGTCATGCGCGGCCGACATGAAACACGCCCCGCGCTCGATCGCGCGCACTCCATTGGCAAGCAGCGCCGCGCAGAACTTCACGTACTTGGCGCGGTTCATGTTGGCGAGGTCGCGCCAGTTGCGCGCCGGTGCGTCGGGGTCGAAGGCGAAATGGGAGACCTGCGGCCATCCAGTCACCACCGCCTTGTGGTCGGCCGCAGCGAGCTCGTCGCGGATGCTGTCCATCAGCCGGCGCCCGCGCGCCTCGATCGTCGCGAAGAGCTCCGGCATCAGCGTTGCCAGCATCGCAGCCATGGCGACGGGCTGGGCGTTGAACATGCCGCCATGGACGACGCCCTTACCGAAGAGGTCGAGCAGGTCGCCGCGCCCCGCGATCGCAGCCAAGGGGAAGCCGTTGGCGAGCGCCTTGGCGAAAGTCACGATGTCGGGCGTCACGCCGAAGCGTTGCGGCGCGCCGCCCGGCGCGAGACGGAAGCCGGTGATCACATCGTCAAAGATCAAAATCGTGCCGTGGCGCGAGCAGGCCTCGCGCACGCCCTCGAGACAGACTCGCGCGAGGCGACGTGGCCGCGCGCGAGGCGCTTCTACACGAGGTCGAGGCAGTTCCAAGACAACACGTCGACGTTGCGTCCCGCATCCTCCTCCTGCCCATTGCTCCCGCCAACCGGCCGCGGCGGCGATTCATCGGAGCCGGCGCGGTGGACCACAGCACATAGTCGAGCCAGCCATGGTAGTGGCCCTCGAACTTCACGATCTTCGTGCGGCCTGTCGCAAGGCGGGCGAGGCGGAACGCGGCCTGCACGACCTCCGAGCCGGACGAGGCAAAGCGCATGCGCTCGGCGCAGGGAACCATCTCGCAGACGCGCCGCGCGACCTGCACCTCCAAGTCGATCTGGCCACCGTAAAGTATCCCGCGCTCGAGCTGCGCCGCCGCGGCGCACCACACCGCCTCGGGGTTATGGCCGAGGATCATCCGCCCCATGCCTAGGTAGTAGTCGATGAGCCGGTTGCCATCGACGTCGTAGAGGCGGGCGCCCTCCCCGCGCTCGAACACCAGCGGGGTGGGCGCCATGCCGAGGCGAAAATTGCAGCTCACACCGCCCGCCAGCCAGCGTGAATTCTCGCGGATCCGCGGCGGATTCGTCGAAGCTGCAGCGGTGACCTGAATTATGGCCCCGCGCATCGACGACCGCGCCATTGCCATGCGAACCGGACATGCGACTTCCTCCTCGTTTCGCTTGATCCCCGGGCGAGACTAGGTCAACGGTTTCCACAGCCGAAACCCATGTTTCGCGACACGGAACGCAGCACCCTCCTCCGACATCCCCCTCGTCCCGCGCGGCCCTGCCGCCGCGTCCAGCTGCCGGCGCACCGGTGGA
>JAQBXT010000029.1 GCA_027624175.1 Pseudomonadota bacterium
GGCCGCCGCTCGCGCGGCGGCCGGCCGTCGTAGATCAGGCTCCTGCGCCATTGCAGGAAGGATTCGCGCAGGAACACGTAGCGATCGAGCGCCGCTTCCTCCAGCGTGCGGCTGTCCGCGAGCAGGTCAGCGCGCCTGCCCACCAGGCGAGTCGCGAACATCGCATTGCGCACGTCGACGGGGGTGTGCTGCGTCACCGGGTCGACCGCCCAGCCCACAGGCAGCGCGGCGGTGTCCCGCAGGGTGGAAGGCCCGAGCAGCGGCAGCACCAGGTAGATGCCGTCGCCCGCCCCCCAGCGCGCCAGCGTTTGTCCGAAATCCTCTTTGTGCTTTTCCAGCCCCATGTCGCTCGCCCAGTCGTGGATGCCCAGCAGGCCAAACGTTGTATTGAACGCAAAGCGCAGCCAGTCGTTGACCGCGTCCTCGAGTTTTCCCTGCAGCAAATTGTTCGCGCCAATGAATAAGTCGTCGATATTGCTGAAGAAATTACGCACCCCGTCGCGCAGCCCCTGCGGCGTCACGTTGCGGTACAGGCGCGCCGCGGGCTCGAAGATGATTGCGTCCGCCTGGTCATTGAAGGCGAGCACGCCGCGGTTCACGCCCTCCAGCGGATCGCGCTCATCGGACCCGGTGGTGGCGCAGCCCGGGGCGGCGAGCGCCAGCGCCAGCAGCAGCACGCGCAGGGTCATTTCGCGCCCTTCGCGTCGCCGCCCTCGGCAGCCTTGTTGAAAAAGAACTGGCTGATCAGGTTCTCCAGCACCACCGCTGACTGCGTGATGCGCATGCGCTCCGCGTCCTTCAGCATGCGCGCATCGGCGCCGGCTTCCAGCCCGATGTACTGCTCGCCGAGCAGCCCCGAGGTGAGAATCTTGGCGGACGTGTCGCGGGGAAACTTGTAGCTGGAATCGACCGTGAGCACCGCCACCGCCTCGTAGCTTTCGTTGTCGAAGCGGATCTCGGCGACCCGGCCCACCACCACGCCGGCGCTCTTCACCGGCGCGCGCACCTTGAGGCCGCCGATGTTGGAAAAACGCGCCTCCACCTGGTAGGTCTGGGCGGTGGAGAAGGACGCGAGGTTGCCGACCTTGAGGGCGAGAAACAGCAGCGCACCCAGGCCGATGGCGACGAAAACCCCGACCCACAAATCGATGGCAGAACGATTCATCTTCAGGCACCTCCGGTAAACATGAGCGCAGTCAGCACGAAATCGAGCGCCAGAATGGCAAGTGAGGACGTGACCACCGTGCGCGTAGTGGCCCCCGACACGCCCTCGGCGGTGGGCGGCGCGTCGTAGCCCTCGAACACCGCGATGAGCGTGACGGCGAAGCCGAACACCACGCTCTTGATGACGCCGTTGAGGATGTCGTTGCGTACATCCACCGCCGCCTGCATCTGCGACCAGAACGCGCCTTCGTCCACGCCGATCAGCACCACGCCCACCAGGTAGCCGCCGAAGATGCCCATGGCGGAAAACAGCGCCGCAAGCAGCGGCATCGAGATCACGCCGCCCCAGAAACGCGGCGCGACCACGCGCGCCACGGGATCCACCGCCATCATCTCCATCGCGGAGAGCTGCTCGGTGGCCTTCATCAGGCCGATCTCGGCGGTGATCGCGCTGCCGGCGCGGCTGGCGAACAGGAGCCCGGCGACCACCGGCCCGAGCTCGCGTACCAGCGACAGGGCCACCAGCACGCCCAGTGCCTCCGAAGCACCGTAGCGCTGCAGAGTTTCGTAGCCCTGCAACGCAAGCACCATGCCGACGAACAGGCCGCTCACCAGGATGATGATCAGCGACAGCACGCCGCCGAAATAAATCTCGCGCATCGTCAGGCGAAAGCGCCGGAACGCGGTGCCCGAGTGCAAGATGAGGTAGCCGAAGAAGCGCGCGCCGTACCCGAGGCGCCAGACGCCCGCAGTCACGGCAGCACCGAGTCGGGTGAGCGCAGTGCGCAGTGCGACGAGCATGGTCTAGGCGGCCGCCGCGAAGCCCAGGTCGGCCTCGTAGCCGGCGGCGGGATAGTGGAAGGGCACCGGACCGTCGATCGCCCCGCTCACGAACTGCTCGACGAACGCCACCCCGGAGCGGCGCACCTCGTCCGCAGTGCCCTCGGCGATCACCCGGCCCTCGGCCATGAAATAGACGTAGTCCACCAGGGGCAGCGTTTCGGCCACATCGTGCGTGACGATGATGGAGGTCGCGCCCAGGGAATCGTTGAGCTGGCGCACCAGCCGCGCGATCACGCCGAGAGCGATCGGATCCAGGCCCGTGAAGGGCTCGTCGTACAGGATCAGTTGCGGGTCGAGCGCAATGGCGCGCGCCAGGGCCACGCGCCGCGCCATGCCGCCCGACAGCTCCCCGGGCATGCGCTGCGCCGCGCCCCGCAGCCCGACCGCCTCGAGCTTGAGCAGCACCAGGTCGCGTATCGCGTCCTCGGGCAAATCGGTGTGCTCGCGCATCTGGAATGCCACGTTGTCGAATACCGACATGTCGGTGAACAGGGCGCCGAACTGGAACAGCATGCCCATGCGACGGCGCAGCGCGTACAGCCCGTCGCGATCGAGTGTGCTGGTATCGCTCCCCAGCACGCGCGCCCGGCCGCGGGTGGGCATCAGCGCAGCCGCGATGATGCGCAGCAGCGTGGTCTTGCCGCATCCCGATTGCCCCATCACCGCCACCACCTTGCCGCGCGGAATCTTGAGGCCGATGCCGTGCAACACCGGCCGCCTGTCGTAGGCGAAGGACAGGTCCTCGATAACGGCGATGTGGGAGTCTGCCACGGGAGTCGGAGACGGCGGCAAAGCGCTGATTTTACTCGACGCGCAGGGCCGCCCCCCGTTTCCCCTATAGTTCGGGTCGTGGACAGAGCGGTATCCGGTGCTGCGGTGTGCGTGGCGGGCTTGGTCAAACGCTTCGGCAAGCGCGAGGCGCTGGGCGGCGTCGACCTCGAAGTGGCGCCGGGCGAGGCCTTCGGCCTGGTGGGTGCCAACGGCGCCGGCAAGACCACATTGCTCAAATGCATGCTCGATTTCTGCGCCTTCGAGTCCGGCCGCATCGAAATTTTCGGCGCACGCAGCGACCTGGCGCGCTCGCGCGAGCGCCTCGCCTATGTGCCCGAGCGCTTCCTGCCGCCGCATTACCTGCGCGGCCGTGAGTTCCTCGAGCTCACCCTGGGGCTGGGCGGGGGCCGCTATCGCGAAGCCGCGGCGCGCGCGCTGTTCGAGGAGCTGGCACTCGAACCCGAGGCGCTGGAGCGGCCGGTGCGCGAGCTGTCCAAGGGCATGACGCAGAAACTCGGCCTCGCCGGCGGCTTCCTCCTCGAGCGCGAGCTCACCGTGCTCGACGAGCCGATGAGCGGCCTCGACCCGGCCAGCCGGGTGGCCGTAAAGCGCGTCATGTCGCGCCTGCACAGCGAGGGACGCACCCTGCTGTTCACCTCGCACGTGCTCGCCGACGTCGAGGAACTGTGCTCCGCGATCGCGGTGCTCGAGCGCGGCCGGCTGCGGTTTCGCGGCACGCCGGCGGAACTGTGCGCGCGCCATGCCGAGCCGAACCTGGAGCGCGCGTTCCTGCGCTGCATCGATGGCCGGTAGCCTGCAGGAAGTGCGCGACGCCAAGCCGGCGCTGCTGATCGTCGACGACGACGCACTGATCGCCGACCTCCAGCGCCTGACCACCGACCCGGGCGTTCCCCTGTGGGCGAAGCAGATGGAGATCTTCATTCTCGAGGACATGAACGAACTCGAGGCCGCAAGAATCATGCTGGGCGGCATGCTGGCCAGCGGCCGGTTGCAGGATCCGGGGGAGCGCCGCTTTCTCAAGGAACGCCTCGACGAGCTGGAGCGGAGGCTGGCGTCGGAACGGCGACGCGATTGACGGAATTTCGACGGTTTTTTCGTGATTTCTGCCCTCCGGCAGCTGAAAATGCCAAGAATTGCCGGGCACAGATATTGCGGTCGTCTTTTATCGCCTCGTCTTCCGGCAAAGGAGTAATAGGATGAAAACGAACCAAAAAGGCTTCACGCTCGTCGAGATCGCGATCGTGCTGGTCATTATCGGCCTGCTGCTCGGCGGCATCCTGAAGGGCCAGGAGATGATCACCCAGGCCAAGATCAAGAACATCATCTCGGATTTCTCCGGCATCTCCGCGGCCTTTTTCGGCTATCAGGACCGCTACCGCGCACTGCCTGGGGACGACTTGGGCGCGGCTGCGCGCTGGGCGGTGGCGCCTGCCGCGACTTCTGGTAACGGCGACGGCGTGGTCGCGGGCACGTACAACAACGCCGGCGTTGCGTGCACTGCTGCGGCAGAAACCTGCAGCTGGTGGGATCACCTGCGCCGCTCCGGTTTTGTCGCCGGGGCGGGCGTGGCGCAACCCTTGAACGCGGTATCCGGGCTTGTCGGCGTGCAGACTGGCGGTGGCGAAATCCCCCCGGCCGCTATCACCCCGGTGCTCGGCGGCGCCTTGGGCGCCGGGGGATTCTTCGGGATGATGATGTGCTCGGCAAACCTCCCGGACAAGGTCGCGATCGCCACCGATACGCAAATGGACGACGGCGGGCGTACCTCGGGCAGCGTGCGCGGCCAGCTGCAGACGGCAAACAATCCGCCGATTGTCGCCGATGCCTCAGGGGCCGCCTACGCGGAAACCGGCACGAACACCTACACGCTCTGCCGGCTTCTGTAAGCGCGGCAGCGTTCCCTCGTCCTCTGGAAGGGCCGGCCTGGGCGCCGGCCTTTTCTTTTTCCTAGCCCTGCAGCAGGCGCAGCTCGGCCGCCGCGAGGAGTTCCGGCGCGCCCAGCAGGACGATGACGTCGCCTTCGCGCAGCACGCCGGCCTCCTCCGCCGAGAGCTTCTTCGGCTCGCCCGGGCGGCGCACCGCGGTGACCCGCACGCCGAGGTCCTCCATGCCGAGGTCCGCGAGCGGTTTGGCGAGCGCGGCGGCGTGCGCGTGCAGGGTCACCGCGTGCAGCCGCGGCTGCACCGCCTCGCCGGTTTCCGGCGCGTCGCTCGCGCCGTGGAACAGCCCGCGCAGCGGCCCGTATTGATCGTCGCGCAGCTGGCTGACGCGCCGCATGACGCGCGCCAGCGGCACGCCCACCCACACCAGCGCATGCGAGGCCAGCATCAGTCCGGACTCGAAGGCCTCCGGCACCACTTCCGAGGCGCCCGCCGCGGTGAGCCTGGGAATATCGGCCTCGTCGCGCGCGCGCACGATCACCGGCAGGGTGGGGTTGAGGGCGTGGATGTGCGCCAGCACGCGCTCCGCCGCAGCCACGTCGGCAAAGGTCACCACTGCCGCCGCCGCACGCGCCACACCGGCCGCCACCAACGCCTCGCGCCGCGAGCTGTCGGCGAACACCACGGTGTCGCCGGCGAGTGCCGCCTCGCTGACGCGCTCCGGGTCGAGGTCCAGCGCGATGTAGCGCACGCCCTCCGCCTCCAGCAGCCGGGCGAGGCGCTGGCCGTTCCTGCCGTAGCCGAGGATGATCACGTGGCGCTCGGACTCCAGGGAGCGCACCGCGACGCGGTGCAGCTCCAGCGAGCGCGCCATCCATTCGGATGAGGTGAAGCGCAGCACCAGCCGGTCGCTCGCCGCGATCAGGAACGGCGTGGCGAGCATCGACAGGATGATCGCCGCCAGCACCGCCTGCAGCACGGGCTCGGGCGCGAGCTGCGCGGCGCGCGTCTGTGCCAGCAGCACGAAGCCGAATTCGCCGCCCTGCGCAAGCGCGAGCGCCGTGCGCAGCGCGGTTCCCGGCGCGGCGCCGATCGCGCGCGCGAGCAACGCGATCAGCGCGCCCTTCGCCGCGATCAGCAGTACGAAGAACGCGAGCACCAGCCAGGCATGCCCGAACACCAGGCGCGCATCGAGCATCATGCCCACCGTGACGAAGAACAGGCCGAGCAGCACGTCGCGGAACGGCTTGATGTCTTCCTCGACCTGGTAGCGATACTCGGTCTCCGAGATCAGCATGCCGGCCAGGAACGCCCCCAGCGCGAGCGACAGGCCCGCCAGGCCGGTGACGAAGGCGAGCAGCAACGTGATCAGCAGCACGTTCAGCACGAACAGCTCGGTCGAGCGGCGGCGGGCGATGACGCCGAACCAGGCCCGCATCACGCGCGGGCCGACCAGGATCAGCACCGCAAGCACCACGGCAGCCTTGGCGAGCGCCAGCGCGACGTCGCGGCCCAGCGACTCGGTCGGCGCTCCCAACGCCGGCACCAGGATCAGCAGCGGCACCACCGCCAGGTCCTGGAACAGCAGCACGCCGAAGATGTCGCGCCCGTGCGGCGTGTCGAGTTCGAGGCGCTCGACGAGGATCTTGGACACGATCGCGGTGGAGGACATGGCGAGCGCGCCGCCCAACGCCAACCCCGCCTGCCAGCTGCCGCCCGCGGCCAGCGCGACGCCGACGCCAACGCCGATGCTCGCTGCAACCTGGGCGAACCCCAGCCCGAATACCGAGCGCCGCATGGCCTGCAGCTTGGCCAGGTTGAACTCCAGCCCGATGGAAAACATCAGGAACACCACGCCGAACTCGGCGAGCTGGCGCACCGCGTCGCTGTCGGCCACCAGGCCCAGCGCGTGCGGCCCGAGGGCCACGCCGGCCGCGAGATAGCCGATGATCGGCGGCAGGGAGAGGCTGCGGCATGCAACCACCGCCAGTACGCTGCCGGCAAGCAGCACGAGGACCGGTTGCAGCGAAAGGCCGACAGCTTCCATGGCAGCGATAGAGGGAGAGTTATACTTCGTGACTATGATAAGCGCAGTGCGTTCCGTGCGTCAGGGTGCCGCGCGTGCGACCGATGGCGCGCTCGAACTGGCCCGCAGCGTGCTGGCGATCGAGGCCGATGCGGTGCGCGCGCTGATCGGGCGGCTGGACGGGCGTTTTCTCGTCGCGCTGCGCCTGATCCGGGATTGCCTCGCCGGCGCACGCGGCCGCGTCATCGTCAGCGGCATCGGAAAATCCGGGCACATCGCGCGCAAGATCGCCTCCACCATGGCGAGCACCGGCACGCCGGCGTATTTCGTGCACCCGGCCGAGGCCAGCCACGGCGACCTCGGCATGATCCGCGCGGAGGACGTGTTCATCGCCATCTCCAATTCCGGCGAAAGCGCCGAGCTGCTGCGCATCCTGCCGGCGATCAAGCGCGAGGGTGCGAAGCTGGTGGCGATCACCGGCAACGCGGATTCGTCGCTGGCACGCGAGGCCGACGCCCACCTCGACGCAGGTGTGGACAAGGAAGCCTGCCCGCTCAACCTGTCGCCCACCGCCAGCACCACGGCGGCGCTGGCGCTCGGCGATGCGCTGGCCATTGCGCTGCTCGATGCGCGCGGGTTTTCGGCCGCGGATTTCGCGCGCTCGCATCCCGGCGGCTCGCTGCAGCGCGAAGCCCTGAAGCACGTCGCCGACGTCATGCGCCGCGGCGCTGACGTGCCCAGGGTGCGCGAGAACGCCACGCTGAAGCAGGCGCTCGCCGAGATGACGCGCGGCGGGCTGGGCATGACCGCAGTGCTGGACAAGGGCGGGCGTGTGAAAGGCATCTTCACCGACGGCGACCTGCGCCGCGCGTTGAAGAAGGTCGCCGATCTCAAATCGGCGCGCATCGCGCAGGTGATGACCGTGAATCCGCGCACCGTCGCGCCGCAGGCCCTCGCCACCGAGGCGGTGGCGTTGATGGACAGGCATCGCATCAGCCAGCTGCTGGTGGTGAACCCGGCCGGGGATCTCGTGGGCGCGCTCAACATGAACGACCTGCTACGCGCGAAAGTTGTCTGAGCCGATGGCGCAAGTCACTGCCGACGCGCTCGAGCGGGCGCGCCACCTGCGGCTCATCGTATTTGACGTCGACGGCGTGCTCACCGACGGGCGGCTGTGGTACGGCCCGCGCGGCGAGGAACTCAAGGCATTCCACGTGCTCGACGGTCACGGCTTGAAGCTGCTGGCGGACTGCGGCATCGGCGCCGCCCTGCTCTCCGGGCGCAGTTCGCCCGCGGTGGCGCAACGCGCCGCGGAGCTCGGCCTGCGGCACGTGATTCAGGGTGTAACCGACAAGCGCCCCGCCTTCGACGGACTGCTCGCGCAATTGGGTATCAGGGCGCAGGAGGCCGGCTACATGGGCGACGATCTCCCGGACCTGCCGGTGCTCGCGCATTGCGGCTTTGCCTGCGCGCCGCCTGCCGCGCACGCGCAGGTGCTGCGCCTCGCGCACTACGTCGCCGACGCGGACGGCGGGCGCGGTGCAGCGCGTGAAGTCTGCGAGTTCGTGCTGCGCGCGCAGGGGCATCAGCCATGAACCTGTCAGCCACGCGCCTGTTTCCCCTGCTGCTAGTGTTGGCGCTGGCCCTGCTCACCTTCTGGCTGGAGCGTACGGTGCGCGACGAGCCGGCGCAATTCGCGCAGCGCAGCCACGACCCGGACTACGTGGTGGAGCGATTCGCCATCACCGATTTCGACCGCGCGGGCAGCGCCGAATCGGCGCTGTCGGCGGCGAAGATGGTGCATTTCCCCGACGACGACTCTACCGAACTGCTTGCGCCGCGGGTGGTGCAGTCGCGCCCGGAGCAGCCACGCCTGACGCTGTCCGCCGACCGCGGCACCCTGTCACAGGACGGTGCGGAGGTGTTCCTGTACGACAACGTGCTGGTGGTGCGCGAAGGCGCCGCCGGCATGCCCGAGAGCCGCATGCAGACCAGCTTCCTGCACGTGGTGCGCGCGCGCTCCCTGGTGCGCACCGACCGTGAGGTGAGGATCTCCGAGGGCGGACGCGCGCTCGTCGGCCGCGGCATGGAGTACGACAACGAGTCGCGCCAGTTGTCGTTGCACGTCCAGGTGCGCGGAAATTTCGAGGCGAAACAGTGATCGGCCGGCGCGGCACAATCGCCCTCGCCATCGCGATCGCTGCAGTGTCCGCCTTTTCCGCCAGAGCGGAAAAGGCGGATCGTCAAAAGCCCACGCAGGTTGAAGCGAACCGCATGACCTCCGACGAGGGGCGGCGCATCAGCATCTTCGAGGGCAGTGTGGTGCTCACCAAGGGCACCATGCAACTGCGCGCAGAGCGCGTCGTGGTGCGCCAGGACGCCGACGGCTTCCAGCACGCGAGCGCCAGCGGCAGCCCGGCGAAGTTCCGCCAGAAGAGCGACGCGCGCGGCACGCAGGAAGGCGTATGGCTCCACGCCGAGGCGCAGCGTATCGAAGTCGATGAGCGCAATGAGCGCGTCGAGATGCACGAAAACGCGCGCGTCACGCGCGACCAGGACGAGGTGCGCGGCAGCTACATCCTGTACGACCAGCGTTCCGAATTCTTCTCCGTCACCAGCCCCAAGGACACGCCCGGCGCCCGCGTGCACGCCGTGATCCAGCCGAAGAAGCCGGACGCGAAGCAATGAGTCTGCTGCGCTGCGAGCGCCTGCGCAAGCGCTACAAGTCGCGTACCGTGGTGCAGGACGTGTCGCTCGAGGTGTCGAGCGGCGAGGTGGTCGGCCTGCTCGGGCCCAATGGCGCCGGCAAGACGACCTGCTTCTACATGATCGTCGGCCTGATCGCCGCGGACTCGGGCCGCATCCACCTCGAAGGGCGCGAGCTCACGCACCTGCCGGTTCACGCGCGCGCACGGCTCGGCATCTCCTACCTGCCGCAGGAGAACTCGGTATTCCGCAAGCTCACGGTGGAGGAGAACGTGCAGGCGGTGCTCGAGCTGCAGGGGCTGGCACGCGCCGAGATCGAGGCACGGCTGCAGGAGCTGCTCAAGGACCTGAACATCGCGCACCTGCGCAAGCACGCCGCGCTTTCGCTGTCGGGCGGCGAGCGCCGGCGCCTGGAGATCGCGCGCGCGCTCGGCACGCGTCCGGCGTTCATCCTGCTCGACGAGCCCTTCGCCGGCGTGGATCCGATCGCGGTGCTCGATATCCAGCGCATCATCCGCTTTCTCAAGAAGCGCTCGATCGGCGTGCTGATCACCGACCACAACGTGCGCGAGACCCTGGGCATCTGCGACCGCGCCTACATCATCAATGAGGGCGCGGTGCTCGCTTCGGGCCACCCGGAGGAGATCGTCTATAACGACAACGTGCGCCGGGTATACCTCGGCGAGCACTTCCGCATGTAGCGCGCAGCACACCCCGACATGAAGCCCACCCTGCAGTTCCGGCTCTCGCAGCACCTCACGCTGACGCCGCAGCTGCAGCAATCGATCCGCCTGCTGCAGCTCTCCACGGTCGAGCTGAATCAGGAAATAGAGCGCATGCTTGCGGACAATCCGATTCTCGAGCGCGAGGACCTGGCGGGCGACGCGCAGGCCGCGTTCACGCCCGCGCAGGACGCGCTCCAGTCGGTATCTGGAGCGCAGGCGCAGGCTGCGGAAGAACCCGCCGAGCGGCCCGAGGACTGGCTGGCCGAGATGGCGGCGCCGACCTGGCGCGGCGACGACGACGAGGACCGCGACCGCCCGTTCGCCGCGCCGGAGTCCCCGACGCTGCGCGACCACCTCAACCAGCAGCTCACGCTCACCGGCATCGGCGAGCGCGACCGCGCCCTGGTCGCGCTGCTGATCGACGTGCTCGATGAGGACGGTTACCTCACCCAGCCCCTGGAAGAAATCGCGGCGCTGTTCTCCGCCGAGGCGCAAGTGGACCTCGAGGAGCTCGGCATCGCGCTGCGCCATCTGCAGAACCTCGAGCCGGCGGGCGTCGGCGCGCGCTCGCCGTCCGAGTGCCTGCTGCTGCAGTTGCGCACGATGGCGCAACACCCCGCCTGCGCGCTTGCCAGCGACATTGCCGGCAAGCACCTGGAACTTCTTGCGGGGCGCGATTACACGCGCCTGCGCAACCAGACCGGCGCGAGCGAGGACGCATTGCGCGCGGCGCAGAAACTGATCCAGAGCCTCAATCCGCGCCCCGGCGCCGCGTTCGCGCGTGTCGAGACCCGCTACATGATCCCGGATGTGATCGTGCGCAAGGTGAAGAACGTCTGGCGCGCGAGCCTCAACCCCGAGGCCATGCCGCGCCTGCGCATCAACCGGCTGTATGCCGACCTCGCCGCCAGCGCGCGCAACGGCGCCAACGCGCTCGCCTCTCAGCTGCAGGAAGCACGCTGGATGATCAAGAACGTGCAGCAGCGCTTCGACACGATACTGCGCGTATCGCAGGCCATCGTCGACCGGCAGCGGCATTTCTTGGAGCACGGCGAAGTGGCGATGCGGCCGATGGTGCTGCGCGAGATCGCCGACACCCTGAGCCTGCACGAGAGCACCATCTCGCGCGTCACCACGCAGAAATTCATGGCCACGCCGCGCGGCATTTTCGAGCTGAAGTACTTTTTCGGCAGCCACGTCTCCACCGACACCGGCGGCTCGGCCTCGTCCACCGCGATCCGTGCGCTGATCAAGCAGTTGGTGGCCGCTGAGGACACGCGTGTCCCGCTGTCGGACGCGAGCATCGCGCAGATCCTGGGTCAGCAGGGCATCGTGGTGGCGCGACGTACCATCGCAAAGTACCGGGAATCTTTGCAGATCCCGCCTGTCAATCAACGCAAGAGCATCTGATTTCCCTTCGCGCACAAGGAGAGTCCATGAACCTGAACGTGAGCGGGCACCACCTGGAGGTGACCCCGGCAATCCGCGCCTACGTGCAAGGCAAGCTCGAGCGCATCACGCGCCATTTCGACCACGTCATCGACGCCCACGTCATCCTCTCGGTGGACAAGCTGCGGCAGAAGGCCGAAGTCACCCTGCACGTGCGCGGCAAGGACATCCACTGCGCGTCCGAGGAGCAGGACCTGTACGCCGCCATCGACCTCCTGGCCGACAAGCTCGATCGCCAGGTGCTCAAATACAAGGCCAAGCGCAACGGCAAGCCGCACGAGGCGCTCAAGCGCTCTGACATAAGTTGACGTGCGCTGCGGCGCGCACGGCATGGCCCGCCTTGGGCTATAATCCGCGCCCTCTATAGCGTCGGCCAGCCGGCGCCCGACCATGGGTCTCGTCGCAAAACTCCTGCCGCCCGCCAATGTGCTGCTCGACCTGCAGTTGTCGAGCAAGAAGCGCCTGTTCGAGCAGGTCGGCCTGCTGTTCGAGAACAACCACGGCATCGCCCGCAGCCTGGTGTTCGACAGCCTGTTCGCGCGCGAGCGCCTGGGCTCTACCGGCCTGGGCCGGGGCGTCGCCATCCCGCACGGCCGCATCAAGGGCCTGAAAGACGCGCTCGGCGCCTTCGTGCGCGTCGCGCAGCCGGTGGCCTTCGACGCGCCCGACGGCAAGCCCGTGCAGCTGCTGTTCGTGCTGCTGGTACCGGAACAGGCCACGGAAAAGCACCTGCAGATCCTGTCGGAACTGGCGCAGATGTTCAGCGACCGGGCGCTGCGCGAGGCCATGGCGGCCGCGCCTGACGCCGGCGCGCTGCACCAACTCATCGCCACCTGGCAACCCGATGCTGCAGGTCAACGTCACGCAGTTGCATGAGGACAACCGCGATGCCCTGGCGCTGGCGTGGGTCGCCGGGCGCGACGGCAGCACGGTGGTGCGCCGCGAGGCGGCCGCCTCGGCCGCGTTGATCGGCCACCTCAACCTCACCCATCCCAACAGTATCCAGGTCATCGGCGCCTACGAGGCCGCCACGCTCGCTGCGATCACGCAGCGCCTGTTCGCCTCCGCACCGGCGGCGCTGATCGTCGCCGACGGCGTGACTGCGCCGGACGCCCTGATCGAAGGCGCGGCACGCAGCCGCACGCCACTGTTCACCACGCCGCTGGCGGCGGCACGCGTGATCGAGAAACTCTCGCGCTACCTGGCCAAGGCGCTTGCCGAAAGCACCGAGCGCCATGGCGTGCTGATGGACGTGCTCGGCCTCGGCGTGCTGATTACCGGCGATTCCGGCGTCGGCAAGAGCGAACTCGGGATGGAACTCATCAGCCGCGGCCATGGCCTGGTGGCCGACGATGTGGTGGAGATCTCGCGCCTCGCGGCCAACGTGCTCGAGGGCCGCTGCCCGGCGGTGCTGAAGGATTTCATCGAGGTGCGCGGACTGGGCCTGCTCGACGTGCGCACCATCTTCGGCGAAACGGCGGTGCGCCCGAGAATGCGGCTGCGCCTGATCGCGCATCTGGAAAAGCCTGCGCCCGCCGGCAATCGCGACAGTAGCGAACGGCTGCCGCTCGCCGAGCAATCCGAGGAGATTCTCGGCGTGACGGTGCGCAAGGTGGTGATCCCGGTCGCCGCCGGCCGCAATCTCGCCGTGCTGGTCGAAGCCGCGGTACGCAACTACATCCTGCAGCTGAGGGGCATCAATTCGAGCGCCGAGTTCATGGCCAGGCAAAAACGCGCCATGGACGCCGCGGACTGAGCGGCGGCGCGTGCAGATCATCCTGGTGAGTGGTCTGTCGGGCGCGGGCAAGAGCATTGCGCTCGACGTACTGGAGGACGGCGGCTACTACTGCGTCGACAACCTGCCGGCGACGCTGCTGATGGACGTGGTGAGCTTCCTGGCCGCTGCCGGCCACGAGCGGGTCGCGGTGAGCGTGGACGCGCGCAGCGCCGCCCTGGCCGCGCTGCCCGAAAGCGTAGCGCGGCTCAAGGCGGGCGGTGCTGACTGCCGCGTGCTGTTCCTGGAGGCGAATCCGACCACGCTGGTGCGGCGCTTCTCCGAGACGCGCCGCCGCCACCCGCTCACGGTCGAAGGCCTGACGCTGGCGGAAGCCATCGAGCGCGAGCGCACGCTGCTCGGCGGCGTGGCGGAGCTCGGCCATCGCATCGACACCGGCGACCTGCAGCCGAAGGTATTGCGCAACTGGATCCGGGATCTGCTCGGCCTGGGCGGCGGCGCGCTCGCGCTGCTGTTCGAGTCCTTCGCGTTCCGCGACGGCATCCCGCTCGACGCGGACTGGGTAATCGATGCGCGCATGCTGCCCAACCCGCACTACGACCCGGCGCTGCGGCCGCTGACCGGCCGGGACGCCGCGGTGATCGCCTATCTCGGCGCTCAGGAGCCGGTGCAGCGCCTGCTGGAGGACGTGCGCGCGTTCCTCGCGCGCTGGCTGCCCGAGGTGGTGAAGGAGAACCGCAGCTACCTCACCGTGGCGATCGGCTGCACCGGCGGGCGCCACCGCTCCGTCTACCTGGCCGAGGGGCTGGCGGCGGCCTTCGCCGGCGACTGGCGCGTGCTGGTGCGCCACCGCGGCCTGGCGAAAGAGTGAGCACCGGCGCCCCGGTCGAGATCCCGCTGTTCCCGCTGCAGGCCGTGCTGTTCCCGGGCGGGCGCCTGCCGCTGCGCGTCTTCGAGCAGCGTTACATGGAGATGGCCAAAACCTGCTTGCGCGACGGCACCGCGTTCGGCGTCTGCCTGATCCGCGACGGCAGCGAAGTGGGCGAGCCGGCGCTGCCCGAGGACGTGGGCTGCACCGCCCGCATCGTGCAATGGGACATGCCGCAGCTCGGCGTGCTGCAGATCGTGGCGCTTGGCGAGCGGCGCTTTCGCATCCGCGAGCGCCGCGTGCAGGCGAACGGCCTGACGCTCGCCAGCGTCGCGCTGCTCGGCGAGCGCCGCGACGCGCGGCTCGACGCCGAAGACATTTGCACCCGGGTCCTGAAAAGGATCTTGGAGGCGGCGCCCGCCGGCCTGATCGAACCGCCGCCGCGCTACGATTCCTGCGCGTGGGTGAGCGCGCGGCTCGCGGAGATCCTGCCGCTGTCCACCGCGGCCAGGCAGCGCCTGCTGGAGATGGACGAGGCGCCCGCCCGCATCGAGATCCTGCGCCGGTTGATCAGCTCAAGCGCGCAGTAGGCCCTTCAGCACTGCCCGGACCGGGCTCGGCACCGCCGCGCCCACGGCGTCCGCCACATTCAACCACATGCGGCCGGGCGCCTCGGCGCGCGGCAGCACCTTGCGCAGCGCGCACAATATTGGCTGCGCGCGCAGGCGAAAGTGGGTAAAGCCGTGCTCGCGCGCGGCAAGCTCGCGCGGCTTGGGCACCTCGAACAGAGGCGATTCGGGAAACGCCCACAGTCCGCCCCACAGTCCGGAACCCGGCCGGCGCTCGAGCAGCACTCGGCCGCCGTGCACGTAAACGAACCAGGTCGCGCGCCTCAGGGGCAGCGGCTGCCTGGCACGCGGCCTGGGCAGCTCGGCGATGCGCCCCTCGCGCCGCGCCACGCACGCCGCGGCCACCGGGCAGCACGCGCAGGCCGGCTTGGCGCGCGTGCATACGGTCGCGCCGAGGTCCATCAGCGCCTGCGTATAGGCACCCACCGCGCGTGCCGGGAGCAAGGCTTCGGCCAGTTGCCATTGCAGGCGTTCGCCCTCGACGCCGAAGCGCCGCGCCAGCACGCGCTTCGCGTTACCGTCCAGGATCGCGGCGCGGCGCCGGAACGCAAATACCGCGATTGCCGCCGCCGTGGAGCGCCCGACGCCCGGCAGTGCCGCAAGACCCTCCTGGGTCGTCGGAAACCCTCCGCGCTGCACCACTTCCCTGGCCGCCGCATACAGGTTGCGGCCGCGGGCGTAGTACCCCAGACCGCTCCAAAGCCGCAGCACCTCATCCTGCGATGCGGCAGCCAGCACCCCGACGTCCGGGAAACACGCCAGAAAGCGCCCGTAGTAGGGGATCACCGTCTCCACCTGGGTCTGCTGCAGCATCACCTCGGCCAGCCAGATGCGATACGGGTCGCGGGTGCCTTGCCAGGGGAGATCGCGGCGGCCGTGACGGCGCTGCCAGGCAGTGAGGCGGGAGGCGAAATCCTGCATGCGGCATTGTATGATTCAACGCCGACCCCCCTCATGCTCGCCTTCATCCTGCGCCGTCTCGCTCAAGCGGTCCTCGTCATGCTCGCCGTGGGCCTGATCGCGTTCTCGCTGTTCCGTTTCGTCGGCGACCCGGTGCTGTTCATGCTCGGGCAGGACTCGACACCGGATGACCGGGAGCGCATCACGCGGCTGCTCGGGCTGGACCAGCCGTTCTACGTCCAGTACGCGAAGTTCGTCGGCCGCGCGGTGCAAGGCGAGTTCGGCCTCAGCCTGCGCCAGGTGCAGCCCGTGTCGAAGCTGTTCGTCGAGCGCCTGCCGGCGACGCTCGAGCTGTCGTTCGTCGCCGCCACGCTGGCGCTGGTGGCCGGCCTGACCATGGGCGTGTACACCGCGCTGCGACGAAATTCCTGGCTGACGCAGTTCCTGCTCGCGGTATCGCTGCTCGGCGTATCGCTGCCGACCTTCCTCATCGGCATTCTTCTGATCCTCGTGTTTGCGGTGCTGCTCGGCTGGCTGCCTTCCTTCGGACGCGGCGAGACCGTCGCGATCGGCTGGTGGAGCACGGGGTTTCTCACCTGGAGCGGCATCAAGGCGCTGATCCTGCCCTCGATCACGCTGGGCCTGTTCCAGATGACCCTGATCCAGCGCCTGGTGCGCGCGGAGATGCTGGAAGTGCTGCGCACCGACTACATCAAGTTCGCGCGCGCCCGCGGGCTGACCGACCGCGCGGTGCATTTCGGCCATGCCTTGAAGAACACGATGGTGCCCGTGATCACCATCACCGGGCTGCAGCTCGGGGCGATCATCGCCTTCGCCATCATCACCGAGACGGTATTCCAGTGGCCGGGCATGGGGCTGCTGTTCATCCAGGCCGTGGATTTTGCCGACGTGCCGGTAATGGCCGCCTACCTGTGCCTGATCGCGCTGTTCTTCGTCGTCATCAATCTGGTCGTGGACCTGCTCTACTACGCGGTCGATCCGCGCCTGCGCATCGACCGCGCGATCGCGACACACTGAGGTAATCATGAAAAACGACGCCCTTGAAATGCTGCGCCTGTTCCACGCCGAGCTGGTGCATATCCGCCGCGACATCCACGCCAATCCCGAGCTCGGCTTCGAGGAGACGCGCACCTCGCAGATCGTCGCCGACAAGCTCACCGAATGGGGCATCGAGGTGCACCGCGGCCTCGCCAAGACCGGCGTGGTCGGCGTGATCAAGGGCAGAAAGAACTCGGGGCGTGCCATCGGCCTGCGCGCCGACATGGACTGCCTGCCGATGCACGAAACCGGCAACGTGGCGCACCGCTCCAAAGTCGCCGGCCGCATGCATGCCTGCGGCCACGACGGGCACACCACGATGCTTCTCGGCGCCGCGCGCTATCTCGCACAGTCGCGCAATTTCGACGGCACCGTGAACCTCATTTTCCAGCCGGCCGAGGAAGGCGGCGGCGGCGGACGCGTGATGGTGGAAGAGGGCTTGTTCAAGCGTTTTCCCGTGGACGCGGTGTATGCGCTGCACAACTGGCCCGGGCTGCCGTTGGGCAAGATGGCGGTGCGCGCCGGCCCGATGATGGCGGCCACCGACGAGATAAAGATCAAGGTCAGCGGACGGGGCGGCCACGCCGCGCTGCCGCACCTCGCGGCCGACCCGGTGGTGGCGGCTGCGCACATCATTACCGCGCTGCAGACCGTCGCCAGCCGCAACGCCAACCCGGTGGACGCATTGGTGGTCTCCGTGTGCTCGATGCAGACCAGCCAGGTCGGTGCGTTCAACGTCATCCCCGGACACGTGGAGCTGATCGGCACGGTGCGCAGCTTCAGCCCGGAAATTCGCGAGCTGGCCGAAAAGCGCATCAAGGAGATCACGGTTTCGGTGGCGCAGGGCCTTGGCGCGAGCGCCGAGGTGGAGTACCGGCGCGGCTACCCGGCCACCGTCAATACGCAGAGGGAAGCCGAGTTCGCGGCCCGGGTCGGCGAGCGCGTGTTCGGCAAGGGCAACGTGGTCACCGACGGCGAGCCCACCATGGGCGGCGAGGACTTTTCCTACATGCTGCAGGCCAGGCCCGGCGCCTACGTGTTCCTCGGCCAGGGCGGCGCGCAGCTCGGCTGCACTCTGCACAATCCAAGTTACGATTTCAACGACGAAGTGATCCCACTCGGCGCCGGCTACCTGGCCGCGCTGGTCGAGGATTCCCTGCCCCTCAAGTAACAGGAGACTGACGCAATGAAACCGAGACACCTGCTGGCCGCAGCGCTGATCGCTTTTGCCGCGACGACCCATGCCGCGACGCTGCGATGGGGCGCACAGAACGACATCCTCACGCTCGACCCGCATTCGCAGAACCATGCCACCACCAGCTCCATCCTGCAGCACACGTACGAGGGACTCACGCGCTACACCAAGACCTACGCCATCGAGCCGGCGCTCGCCACCAGTTGGCAGCAGATTTCCGCGACCGAGCTGCGTTTCACGCTGCGCAAGGGGGTGAAGTTCCACGACGGCAGCCCGTTCACGGCGGACGACGTGGTGTTTTCCTACGGCCGCATCATGCAGCCGCAGGGCACCATGCAGGTCTACGTGGGCAGCGTGAAGGAAGTGAAGAAGGTGGACGACCATACCGTCGACTTCGTTCTCTCGGGTCCCAACCCCGTGCTGCTCAGGAACATCGCCGACTTCCGCATCATGAGCAAGGCCTGGTCGGTGAAGCACAAGTCGGAGAACGTGCAGAACTACGTCGCCAAGGAAGAATCCTACGCCTCGCGCAACACCAACGGCACCGGCCCCTACATCCTCAAGACCTGGGAGCCCGACAAGCGCGTCGTGTTCGCGGCGAATCCCGACTGGTGGGACAAGCGCGAAGGCAATGTCACCGAAATCGTCTACACGCCGATCAAGGCCGACGCCACGCGCATCGCGGCGCTGCTCTCCGGCGACGTTGACATGGTCACCGACCTGCCGCCGCAGGACGTCACGCGCCTGCGCGGCGAGGCGAAGCTCAAGGTGCTGGACGGCCACGAGGTGCGCACCATCTTCATCGGCATGGACCAGCACTCGGGCGAGCTCAAGTATTCCAGCGTCAAGGGCAAGAACCCGTTCAAGGACGTGCGCGTGAGGAAGGCGCTCAACCTGGCGGTGGACCGCGAAGCCATCCGTCGCGTGACCATGCGCGGCCTGTCGATCCCGGCGGCGATCATGGTGGCGCCCGGCGTGCACGGGCATTCCAAGGACATCGACCAGGCGCATGCGCTGGACGCGGGCGGCGCGAAAAAGCTGCTGGCCGAGGCCGGCTACGGCAGCGGCTTCGAGTTCGGCCTGGACTGCCCCAACAACCGCTACGTGAACGACGAGGAGATCTGCCAGGCGCTGGTCGGCATGTGGGCGCGCATCGGCCTGAAGGCGAAGCTGAACGCCCAGCCCATGGCGACCTTCATCCAGAAAATCCAGAAGTTCGACCACGACGCCTACATGCTCGGCTGGGGCGTGGTGAACTTCGACGCCAACTACACCCTGCAATCGCTGGTGCGCACCAAGACCACCGGCGCCGACGGCAGCTTCAACCTCGGGCGCATCAGCGATGCCAGGATCGACGCCCTGGTGGATGCCATCAAGACCGAGCTCGACGTGAAGAAGCGCGACGCCATGCTGCGCGAGGGGCTCGTCGCCACGCGCGACAACTACTACTACGTACCGCTGCACCATCAGTTGCGGCCCTGGGCGATGAAGAAGAACGTCACCGCGGTGCACAACGCCGTCGACCGGCACGAGTCCCGCTACACGCGCGTCGACTGAATCGCGGCAGGCACGGGCGATGACCGCAGGGGCGGGCAGGCTGCGGCGCGCCTGGAACCACGACCTGGCGTGGAGCTTCCGGCATTCGCCGGTCGCCCTGCTGGCCGCGGTGCTCACGCTCGTTTGCGTCGGGGGGGCGCTGCTCGCCCCGTGGATCGCGCCGCACAATCCCTTCGACAGCGCGACGCTCAATCTCTCCGACGGTTTTACCCCGCCCGCCTGGTCCGGGAGCGGCACCGCCAAGTACCTGCTCGGCACCGACGACCAGGGCCGCGACATGCTCTCCACGATTCTTTACGGAGCCCGCATCTCTCTCGGCGTCGGTCTCGCCGCGGTGCTGTTCTCGGCGGTGCTGGGTGTGTCGCTCGGTTTGCTCTCGGGCTACCTCGGCGGGCACCTGGACGCCTTCATCATGCGCGTCGCCGACATCCAGCTTTCCTTCCCGGCGATCCTCATCGCCCTGCTGATCGACGGCGTGGCGCGCGTCGCGCTGCCGCCCGAGCTGCACGACCAGCTCGCGGTCTACGTGCTGGTGCTGGCGATCGGCGTCTCCGGCTGGGTGCAGTACGCGCGCACCGTGCGCGGCTCGACGCTGGTGGAGAAGGGCAAGGAGTACGTGCAGGCGGCGCGCGTCATCGGCCGCCACCCGCTCGCCATCATGCTGCGCCACGTGCTGCCCAACGTCACCGGGCCGGTGCTGGTGATCGCCACCATCCACGTCGCCACCGCCATCATCACGGAGGCGACGCTGTCCTTCCTCGGCGTCGGCGTGCCGCCGACGCAGCCCTCGCTCGGCACGCTGGTGCGCATCGGCAACAATTTCCTGCTGTCCGGCGAGTGGTGGATCGCCCTCTTTCCCGGCCTGGCGCTGGTGGTGCTGGTGCTGGCGGTGAACCTGCTCGGCGACTGGCTGCGCGACGCGCTCAATCCGAAGTTGCGGTGAGCGCCGCGCCGCTGCTCGAGGTCAAGGACCTGCGCGTCGAGTTCCCGACGCGCCGCGGCACGCTGGTGGCGGTGGATGGCATCTCCTTTTCCATTGCCCCGGGCGAGGTGCTCGGCGTGGTCGGCGAATCCGGCGCCGGCAAATCGCTCACCGGCATGGCGATCATCGGCCTGCTCGAGCCGCCCGGGCGCATCGCCGCCGGCGAGATCCGGCTCGAAGGCGAGCGCATCGACCACCTGCCGGCAGATCGTATGCGCAGGATCCGCGGCCGGCGCATCGGCGCCATCTTCCAGGATCCCCTGACCTCGCTCAATCCGCTCTACACGGTGGGCGAGCAGCTCGTGGAAACCATCCTCACGCACCTCGAGGTCGGCCACGATGAGGCGCGACGCCGCGCGCTGCGGCTCCTCGCCGAGGTCGGCATCCCCGCGCCCGAGGCGCGCATCGATCAGTACCCGCACCAGTTCTCGGGCGGCATGCGCCAGCGCGTGGTGATCGCGCTCGCGCTCTGCGCCGAGCCGCGCCTGATCGTCGCCGACGAGCCCACCACCGCGCTCGACGTCTCGATCCAGGCGCAGATCATCACGCTGCTCAAGCACCTGGCGCGCGAGCACGGCACCGCGGTGATGCTGATCACGCACGACATGGGCGTGATCGCCGAGACCGCCGATCGCGTCGCCGTGATGTACGCCGGGCGCCTTGCCGAGCTCGGCCCGGTGCGCGAGGTCCTGCAGCGGCCGCGCCATCCCTACACCGTCGGCCTGATGGGATCGATTCCGAAGCTCGGCGCCGTCAAGCGCCACGCCCGCCTGGTGCAGATCGACGGCGCCATGCCGCGCTTGAACGCGATCCCCGCGGGCTGCGCTTTCAACCCGCGCTGCCCGCAGCGCTTCGCACGCTGCACCGCCGAGCGGCCGGAGCCGCTGCAGGTCGGCGATACGCGCACCGCCTGCTGGTTGTACGCGGATGGACCCCGCTAGCCGCCCCCTGGTGCGCCTGATCGGGGCGAGCCGGGACTTCGACGTCTCGCGGCCCTGGCTCAATCGCGTCCTCGAGGGCGCGCCGCGCCGGCTGCTGCGCGCCGTGGACGACGTGTCGTTCGACGTGCGCAGGGGCGAAACGCTCGCCTTGGTGGGGGAATCGGGCTGCGGCAAGTCCACCGTGGCGCGCCTGATCGTCGGTCTGTACGCACTGTCGCGCGGCCGCATCGAGTTCGACGGCCTGGACCTCGCCGCGCTCGAAACCGACGCCGCCGCGCTTCGCCGGCGCATGCAGATGATCTTCCAGGACCCGTACGCCAGCCTCAACCCGCGCTGGCGCGTGCGCGACATCGTCGCCGAGCCGATCCGCGTACTGCGCCTCGCCGACAACGACGCGGCGGAGGGCGCGCGCGTCGCCGAGCTGCTGCGCCAGGTGGGCCTTGCCGCCGAGGACGGCGAGAAGTACCCGCACGAATTCTCGGGCGGACAGCGCCAGCGCATTTCCATCGCGCGTGCCCTGTGCGGCAATCCCGAGTTCCTGGTATGCGACGAGCCCACGTCGGCGCTCGACGTCTCGGTGCAGGCGCAGATCCTGAACCTGATGGCCGAGCTGCAGGAGCGCCTCGGCCTTACCTACCTCTTCATCTCGCACAACCTTGCCGTGGTCCTGCATATTGCCGACCGCGTGGGCGTGATGTACCTCGGCCGCGTGGTGGAGCTGGCCGAGGCGGCGCAGCTCTTCGCGACGCCACGCCACCCCTATACGCGCATGCTGATGGACGCGATACCCGACCTGGAGATGAGCGGCAAGCCGCGTACCCCGGTGGCCGGCGAGGTGCCGAACCCGCTCGCCCCACCCGCGGGTTGCGCGTTCCATCCGCGCTGCCCGCATGCCAACGCACGCTGCCGCACGGAACGGCCGCAGCTGCGGCCCGTTGCCGGCGGCGCGGCGGCATGCCACGCCGTTGAAGAAGGACGCCTTTAGCGCTTGAATAGCTCGCGCAGCTTCTTCTCGACCTTTTCCCTGGCCTTTTCCTTGACCTTCGCCGTGGCGGCCTCGCCGGCGATTGCGCGGTAGTCGATCTCGTACTTCGGCGCGTCGAACGGCCCCGTCAGCCTCACCGGGATGGTCAGTCCGGCCAAATGATCGAGGTCTGCGCCGCCCTGTCCCTTCGCGGTCGCCACCACCGTGGCTTTCGCAAGATAGTTCAATCGCGCATTGCCGATGTCGATATCGCCCGCGCCGCCGACGCGCACCAGCGGCGCCCTCACGTCGAGGTCGTCGTTGCGCGCCACGCCGTTCCTGATCACGAAGCTCGCCGACATCGCGGAGAAGTCCGTGCGCTGCGAGGTGTCCGCACTCTGCTGCTGCGCGGATTTCGAGCCGAACGCGGCCTTGGTCTTGCGTAGCGCCTCGGTCAGGTTGAATCCCTTCACCGCCCCGTCGCGCAGTTCCACGCGCGCGCTCCCCGCAAGCGCCTTCTTCATGGCGTTCACCGATGCGCCGGCCGCCGTCACGTCCAGCGTCACCTTGCCGCGCCCTTCGAGCGCATCGCGCGCCATGAAATCCTTCACCAGGGGCCCGATGGCGACGTTTTCCAGGGTCTCCTTCATCGCCAGGCGATTGCCGTTGGCATTGAGCGTCAATGCACCCTGCAGCGTGCCCTCGTAGAGCTTCGCCGAATGCGGCGTCAAGTCTGCGCGGCCGTCCGCCAGGCGCAGTTGCGCCTGCACATCGGCAAGCTTTAACCCCTGAATCTGCAACGCGCCGACGCGCAGCTTGCCGTCGGCGCGCAGGCCCTTGAGCGCGGACAGATCGACGGGTACGTCGACGTCGACCTTGGAATTCGGACCCGGCGCTGGCTTGGCATTGGGACTGGCCTGCAGATAGCGATCCAGGTTCAACTTGTCCACGCCGACCTCGAAGCTGTAGCGCGGTGCGGAAAAACCCGCCATCGCCGTCTTCGCTTTCACCGTGGTCTCGTCGAACTTCGCCACCAGATCGGCGTTGATGATTTCCTTCGCGGCGTCGGCGCGCACATCGCCCGAGAGCGTCAGGGCGAGGCGGCTGAATTGCGCCGCGGCCCCTTCGACTTTCAGGCTGAGGCCGTTGAGCGCGTACTCCTGCCGCGCCAGGCTGAAGCGGTAACCGGTTTCCAGCGCCACCTTGGCGTCAACCAGCGGCTGCTTGCCCTGCAGCTGCGCGCCCAGGCTGAGCTTGCCCGGCGCGTCCTCGGCAATGCGCCCGGTGCGCAGATCCAGGTGCCGGATTTCCAGCGTCTGCCCGCTGCCCTCGTCGCGGTAGGCGAGCGTGCCGTTCTCGAACTGGATCCCGGCGACGTCGAATTTCACCTTGGCGGGCCGCGACGGCGCGCCGGCCGGCTTCTTGCCGCCTGCGGCGCCGAGAAGATCCTCGAAGTCGAACTTGCCGCCCCGGGCGCGGATCACGCTCGCCTTCAAACCCGCGATGCGCACCTGGTCCACGAGGGCTTCGCCACGCAGCAGCGGCAGCAGTTGCACGGAAACATGGGCCGCATCGAACGCGGCAAATTCATGCGCGCTCGCGCGCCGCGACAACGTCACCCGGCCCACGGAAACGCCGAGCGAAGGCCAGAACACGAGCTTCACATCGCCGTGGAACTTGAGCGTGCGGCCGGTGCGCTCCTGCACCAGTTTCTCCACTTCCGATTTGTACTGGTTGGGGTCGAAGGTGAGCGCCAGGATCGCCGCCCCAATCACCAGCAGCGCCGTCAGAACCACCAAGGCGTAGAGCGAGTACTTGAGCCATTTCATGCGGGTTTCCTCCCTGCGACGCCGTAGGGCACGTGCCCGGTGGCCACGTGCCGCCCGGCAGATTCGACGTGCCCACGCTGGTCGTCAAAGTAGAAATCGGGTTCGAAGGCCCCGAGGAACTCCCCCTTGTCGAGCCCCCCGAGGAACAGGGCCTCATCCACCTCGACCTTCCAGTGCATGAGGGTCCGCACGGCGCGCTCGTGCGCTGGCGCGCTGCGCGCGGTCACCAGCGCGGTGCGCAGCTTCATGCGGGTGCCGGCGTTCTGCAGCCGGTGCAGCGCCTCCAGCAGCGGCTTGAACGGCCCGGGCGGAAGCGGAATGTCCACGCGCGCGGTCTCATGGCGCGTGAAGGCGTCCAGGCCGTCGGCCTGATAGACGCGCTCGGCCTCGTCGGAGAACAGCACCGCGTCGCCGTCGAACGCAATGCGCACCTCGTCCAGGTGGCGGCTCGCGGCATGCGCGGATTCCGGCACCACGCGCGCCGCCGGGATCTTGGCGTCGAGCGCGCGCATCACGTCCTGCTCGTTGGCCGAAAGAAACAGGTTCGCGCGCAGCGCGTCCAGGTACTTGTAAGGCTGCCGCCCGCGGGTAAACACGCCGCGTTCCACCCGCAGGCCGGCGCGCTGCGCCGAGCGGAACACGCGCAGCCCGCTCACCGGGTCGTTCTTGGACAGGATCACCACTTCCACACGCTGCGCGTCGGGCGTATTGAAGGCGAGGAGCTTCTTCACCAGGGGGAAAGCCACCCCCTGCTTTGCCGGCACGTCGATGCGCCCGAGTTGCATCGCCACGTAGGCGCCCTCGCCATCGCGGTCGAAGATGCGGTTCTCCTCCTCGAAGTCGAACAGCGCCCGCGAGGAGATCGCCACAACAAGCTTGCCGTCAAAGGTTACTGGCATACTCTTGGAGCGGGTGAAGGGAATCGAACCCTCGTATGCAGCTTGGGAAGCTTACTTATTAGGTTTACTATCAGTTACTTAGCAGATGATATATCATTAAGGTATATCACTTACAGGGGGGGGTTACACAATGAGAGCTGTCATATACGCTCGCGTCAGTACCGTCCATCAGACCACAGAAAACCAACTGCTAGAACTTCGCGGCTGCGCGAAACGGATGGGATGGAACATACTAACCGAACTCACCGACAACGGAATATCTGGCGCGAAGGGAAGAGAGTCACGTCCAGCGCTCGACCAGCTACATCGGATGCTACAGCGCCGCGAAATTGATGTCGTGATGACCTGGAGCATCGACCGTCTAGGGCGCTCAATACAAAACTTGGTCGCACTGATGACCGAAATACAGTCTGCGAAAGTCGACCTCTACGTCCATAAGCAAGCGATCAATACGCAAACCGCTAGCGGGCGCATGGTATTTGGAATCTTTGCATCTCTCGCGGAATTCGAACGAGAAATGATCCGCGACCGAATCCAAGCGGGTCTAGCGCGCGCAAAAGCTGAAGGTAAGAAACTCGGACGCCCGTCGAATGTAAATCCAAGTGTTGCAGCATCGGTGAAGTTGCTCAAGCAAAACGGTCATAGCATCCATCACATCGCCAAAACGCTACACATCGGCGTCGGTACAACGAGCCGATTGCTAGCAGCTTGAAAAAATCGAAACAAGCTCTGGACGGGAGGATAGTTCACATCTCTCCAGGCGTGGCAATTTATAAAATAATTGGGTCTCCATTTTGGAGAGCACGCGTCTGGATACCCGCGCAAAAGAAACGCATTGTCCGCAGCCTAAAGTCTACCGTGCGTGTCGAAGCAATAAATATCGCCCAGGAGTTCGCCTTAAGCATAGCGAACAAGAACTATGCTCCCCGTGTTCCCACGCAATTGACATTCGATTATTTCGCAGACCTTTTTGTGAAGTGGCAGCAGGAGCTTGTCGCGCAGGGTAAGCGCCACCCGATGCTTCAGAGAAATGACTACGCGAATCTGTACAACGACCACGTCGGATTAGCGATATTTTTTAAGGAGCGGGATGTTCGCGAGCTTCAAACCAAAGACATGATCAATTTTCTTACGAACATAAGAGAAAGGCGGGAAAAAGCTTTTGCAACATCTACGATCAATCACATTGTTTCTCTTTTCCGTAAGGTGATGCGCATGGCTTTGGAACAGGGGGTCATCACCTCCATACCATCTACCCCCAGACCTGAGCGATCAGAAACCCCCAGGAACTTCTTTCGCTTCGCACCACTGGTCAGCAAGCATCGCGATCAATACAAAAAGCTTCTAGAAATGTCAGAAAACTGTGTGCATGAAGAATTGAAGACAGGAGTCACTCAGGTAACGAACGAACTGTACGAGTTCATCCTTTGGCAGACCCACACTTTTATGCGTCCTACAACAAGCGAAGCCTTCGCTGTACGCTTTAGGGATGTGGAAATAGCATCTAACCCTAAACGTCTTCTTGTTTCCCTAAAAAAAGGGAAAACTGGCTTTCGTATTGTTAACTCTATGCCAGCAGCAGTAAGCGTATTTGAAAGATTGACGAAAAGAACACACAAACCTGAGGATTACCTTTTCCTACCTCATCTAGCCAATCGTGTAAGTGCCAGCGCAGCAATGGCACGAATGTTCCGTATAGTTTTACAAAAAGCTGATCTTAAAGAGGACGAATACGGGAGCGGTGCACACACACTCTACTCACTTCGTCACACCGCGATCTGTATGCGCCTAGTGCTGAGTGGAGGTAAGGTCAACATCTACAGCTTAGCTAAAAACGCTGGAACATCGGTTGAGCAAATAGAACGGTTCTACGCAAAGAACCTCCCGCTGAGCGCAGAGCTTGCGCGAAACTTGCAGAGTTTCGAGGGTGAGCAATAACCAGTCCCTCGCATCACCCCCTTTAGCCGAACCCTAGAAAAAAGAGGAGCGACTTCTACACAGAATTTTTTTCCGAGAATTTTTTTCTGAATTCGGAACT
>JAQBXT010000002.1 GCA_027624175.1 Pseudomonadota bacterium
TCTCACTTCGTGGCGCTCAACGAATGCACGAAAAAGCTGTTTCACGAGCCATTCTTCAACGACCTGTTAGAATTCCCGCAAGGCCGGTTACCGCGACACCCGCGCCTGCGGCCTTCAGAAACTTTCTGCGTTTCATTCGTCTTCCCCTTTGGATGAATGCTGCGGCCGTCGCGGCCGCGCGCGCCAAATCTGCTCTACCCCCCCGACAAAGTCAATCTCCTCCCGGCGGGGCGAAGGTTCTTGCAGTGCAGCACCCTCCCCAAGATATCCTGAGCGGCATGCAGGCGTCGCCACAGCTACCGGCAGGCATCGTCCCGATGCAGTACGCGTTTTTCCGTCCGGACGGAGAACTCGATCTGGATGCCTTTCGCACGCAAGTCACAGCCTGCCTGCGCGCCGACGTGCAAGGCATCGCGATCCTGGGGCTCGCAACCGAGGTCTCCAAGTTGACGCGCGACGAACGTTCCGCTCTCTTGCAGGCAGCCGCGGCAGCGCTCGCAAAGCGCCTGCCGTTGTCGGTGACGGTCTTCGGCCAGACGCCCGAGGAGCAGATCGACTTCGTGCGCGAAGCCGAGCGCGCCGGTGCGGCGAGCGTGGTGCTGCAACCGCCCCGAATCCCTGGGTTGGACGAGGCGTCGCTGCTGCGCTTTTTCGGGCGGGTGATCGATGCCGCAAGCGTTCCCGCCGGCATCCAGAACGCGCCCGAATACATCGGCATCGGGCTGGGCGTGGAGGGCATCGACTCCTTGCGCCGCAACCATCCCAACTTCCGCGTGCTGAAGGGAGAAGGCTCGGCTTTGCTCATCCAGCGCACCATCGAGCAGACGCAGGGCAGGCTCGCGGTGCTCAACGGCCGCGCCGGACTGGAGTTGCCCGACAATTTCCGCGCCGGCTGCCAGGGCCTGATCCCCGGCGCCGAAGCCTGCGACGTGCTGGCCCGTGTCTGGGCGGGGTTGCAGGGCGACGAACCGTCGGCAGCGCAGGCCGAGGCTTTGTACCGCGAGGTGCTGCCACTGCTCAGCTTCCTGATGCAGTCGATGGACCAGATCCTGTGCTACGGCAAGCGCCTGCTGGCGACGCGCATCGGCCTGGGCGAGGTCTTCGATCGCGCGCCGGCGCAGGCGCCGACCGCGTTCGGCCTGGAATGCCTCGAGCGCCACGCGGCGCGGCTGCCGGCCTGGCCCTGATTACTGCTGCTCGCGTAGACGCTTGACCCCGGTCTGACGCCAACTTACCCTTTCCGCCCGAAGGGAGCGACATGAACCAACTCGATTTGAAGGGCCGCACCGCCGTCGTCACCGGCGGACTGATAGGCATTGGCGCGGCGATAGTGAAGCGCCTCGAAACCTCGGGCGCGAAAGTGCGCATCTGGGACGTCGGCGACAAGTCCAACCCGGTGGACGTCACCGACCAGAAAGCCATCGAGCGCGCCACCGCCAAGGCGTTGGCCGATCTCGGGCGTATCGACATCCTCGTCAACAACGCCGGCATCGCCGGCCCGACCGTGCCCGTGGTGGACTATCCGGTAGACGAGTGGAAGCGCGTCATCGACATCGACCTCAACGGCCCATTTCTTTGCTGCCGAGCGGTCGTGCCACACATGGTGAAGGCGAAGTACGGGCGCATCGTCAACATCGCCTCCATCGCCGGCAAGGAGGGCAACCCGAACGCCGCGGCCTATGCCGCCGCCAAGGGCGGCGTGATCGCCTTCACCAAGGCGCTCGGCAAGGAGCTCGCCAAGACCGGCGTGCTCGTCAATTGCATCACGCCGGCGGCGGCGCAGACAGCGATCCTCGACCAGGTGACCCCGGAGTTCGCGCAGTTCATGCTGTCCAAGATTCCGATGGGGCGCTTCGTCAAGGTGGACGAGATCGCGGCGCTCACCTGCTGGCTCGCCTCGGAGGATTGCTCGTTCTCCACCGGCGCGGTGTTCGACATCTCGGGCGGAAGGGCGACTTACTGACATGGCCAAGAAAACCATCCCGTTGCGCAGCGTGCAGTGGTTCGGCCGCGACGACATCTACGGCTTCATCTACCGCAGCTGGACCAAGAACCGCGGCGTTCCGCACGACCAGTTCGACGGCCGGCCGGTGATCGGCATCTGCAACACCTACTCGGAACTCGTGCCCTGCAATTCGCATTTCCGCACGCTCGCCGAGCATGTGAAGGCGGGGGTGCTCGAGGCGGGCGGTTTTCCGCTCGAATTCCCGGTGATGTCGCTGGGCGAAACACTGCTGCGGCCCACCGCGATGCTGTACCGCAACCTCGCCAGCATGGACGTCGAGGAGTCGATCCGCGCCAACCCGCTCGATGGCGCGGTGCTGCTGGTGGGCTGCGACAAGACCACGCCGGCCCTGCTGATGGGCGCCGCGAGCGTGGATCTGCCCACGGTGGCCGTGTCGGGCGGGCCGATGCTCTCGGGCAAGTACCGCGGCACCGACATCGGTTCGGGTACCAATGTGTGGTCGATGTCGGAGGACCTGCGCGCCGGCAAGATCACGCGCGAGGAATTCCACGAGGCGGAGTCGTGCATGCACCGCTCGCACGGGCACTGCATGACCATGGGCACCGCCTCGACCATGGCCTCGATGGTGGAGGCGCTGGGCGTGGGCATGCCGGGCAACGCGGCGATTCCCGCGGTGGACGCGCGCCGCAACGTGCTGGCACGCATGGCCGGCCGCCGCGCGGTGCAGATGGTGAAGGAAAAGATGTCGCTGTCGAAAATCCTCACCAAACAGGCTTTCGAGAACGCGATCCGCGTCAACGCGGCGATCGGCGGCTCGACCAATGCGGTGATCCACCTGATCGCCATCGCGCGGCGCATCGGCGTGGATCTGAAACTCGCCGACTGGGATCGCCTCGGGCGCGGCGTGCACACGCTGGTCAACCTCATGCCCTCGGGCAAGTACCTGATGGAGGATTTCTACTACGCGGGCGGCCTGCCGGCGGTGATCCGCGAGCTGGGCGAGAACGGCAAGCTGCACAAGACGGCGCTCACGGCGAACGGCCGCTCGCTCTGGGACAACAACAAGGACGCGCCGTGCTGGAACCGCGACGTGATCCACGCGTTCAAGAAGCCGTTCAAGAAGGATGCCGGCATCGCGGTGCTGCGCGGCAACCTGTGCCCCGACGGCGCCATCGTCAAGCCCTCGGCGGCGACGCCGAAACTTCTCAGGCACCGCGGCCGCGCCGTGGTGTTCGAGAACATCGAAGACTTCCACAAGCGCGTCGACGACCCGGCACTCGACATCGATGCGAAGTGCATCATGGTGCTGAAGAACTGCGGGCCCAAGGGCTACCCGGGGATGGCGGAAGTCGGCAACATGCCGCTGCCGCCCAAGCTGCTGAAGAAGGGAGTCACCGACATGGTGCGCATCTCGGATGCGCGCATGAGCGGCACCGCCTACGGCACGGTGGTCCTGCACGTCGCGCCGGAAGCCGCGGCGGGCGGGACGCTCGCGCTGGTGGAGAATGGCGACATGATCGAGCTCGACGTGGCCAAGCGCCGGCTGCAGCTGCTGGTGACACCGCGAGAGCTGGCCAGGCGTCGCGCGAAATGGAAGAAGCCGAAAGCGCCGCTGCCGCGCGGCTACTGGAAGTTATACTTCGACCACGTGCTGCAGGCGAACGAGGGCGCCGACCTGGATTTCCTCGCCGGCGGCAGCGGAAGCTTCGTGCCACGCGACAATCACTGAGGAGGCTCGCATGCTGCAGGCCGCCGACCTGACCATCCGCCTCAATCCGGACGACGACGTGGTGATCGCACGCGTCGAGATTGCGGCCGGCACGCAGATCCAGCGCGAAGGCGTGCGCACGGAGTCCGTGATTCCCGCCGGCCACAAGCTCGCCGCACGTGCCGTCGCGCAGGGCAAGCCGGTGCGGCGCTACAACCAGATCATCGGCTTCGCCACCAAGCCGATCCGGCCGGGCGAGCACGTGCACGTGCACAACCTGGCGATGGGCGAGTTCGAGCGGGACTATGCGTTCTGCAGCGGCGTGAAGCCGGTCGAGTACGCTCAGCCGGGCGCGACCTTCCAGGGCATCGTGCGCCAGGACGGCCGCGTTGCCACGCGCAACTACATCGGCATCCTGACCAGCGTGAATTGTTCCGCGACCGTGGCGCGCATGGTGGCCGACCACTTCAAGAACAACCTCGCCGACTACCCCAACGTCGACGGCGTGGTGGCGCTCACGCACAAGACCGGCTGCGGCATGGCCTCCGAAGGCGAAGGCATGGAGCTCCTGCGGCGCACGCTCACCGGCTACGCGCAGCACCCCAATTTCTTCGCCACGGTGAGCATCGGCCTGGGCTGCGAGGCGAACCAGCTCAACACCTGGATGGGCAGCGCCAAGCTGAAAGTCTCCGACAAGCTCCAGGCCTTCACCATCCAGGAAAAGGGCGGCACCACCAAGGCGGTGAAAGACGGCATCGCGCGCGTCAAGGCGCTGCTCCCGGAAGCGAACAAGGTGCAGCGCACACCCGTAGCGGCGAGCCACCTGATCCTGGGCCTGGAGTGCGGCGGCTCCGACGGCTATTCGGGCATCAGCGCCAATCCCGCGCTGGGCGCCGCAGCCGACCTGCTGGTGCGCCACGGCGGCACGCCGATCCTGTCCGAGACGCCGGAGATCTACGGCGCCGAGCACCTGCTCACGCGCCGGGCGGTGACGCGGGAAGTGGGCGAGAAACTGCTCGCGCGCATCCGCTGGTGGGAGGACTACACCGCGCGCAACAAGATGGAAATGAACAACAACCCCTCGCCCGGCAACAAGGCGGGCGGGCTCACCACCATCCTGGAGAAATCGCTCGGCGCCGCCGCCAAGGGCGGCACCATGAACCTGGTGGAGGTCTACGAGTTCGCGCAGAAAGTGACCGCCAAGGGCTTCGTGTTCATGGACACGCCGGGCTACGATCCGGTGTCGGTCACCGGGCACGTTGCCGGCGGCGCCAATGTGGTCTGCTTTACCACCGGCCGCGGCTCGGTGTACGGCTGCAAGCCCTCGCCCTCGCTCAAGCTCGCCACCAATTCGCGCCTCTACCAGAACATGGAAGAGGACATGGACGTCAACTGCGGCACCATCGTCGACGGCACCGAAACCGTGGAGCAGGTCGGCGAGCGCATCTTCAAGCTGATCCTGGAGACGGCCTCGGGCCGCAAGAGCAAGTCGGAGCTGCTCGGGTTCGGCGAGGACGAGTTCGCGCCCTGGGTCGTGGGCGCGACGATGTGACGCGGCGCTCGCGGGTGCTCGCCTATGCGGCGGCGCTTGCGGCATTGCTGGCGCTGACCGTCCTTGCTTTCGCCGCAGGCCGCTTTCCGCTTGCGCCCGGCGAGCTCGCCGCGCTCGCCGCCAATCACCTGTTCGGCGCGCACTACCGTGTCGATCCCGCGGCCGAGACGGTGGTGCTGCAGATCCGCGGCCCGCGCATCCTCGCCGCCCTGCTGGTCGGCGCGTCGCTCGCCGCCGCCGGCACCGCCTACCAGGGCATGTTCCGCAATCCGCTCGTATCGCCCGACATCCTTGGCGTATCCGCGGGCGCGGCGCTGGGAGCCGTGCTCGGCATCTTCTTTTCGCAAAGCGCCCTGGTGATCCAGCTCGGTGCCTTCGGCGGGGGTCTCGCCGCGGTCGCCGTGGTGATCGCCGTCGGGGCAAGCGTGCGCCGCCACGACCCGATCCTCGCGCTGATCCTCGCCGGCATCGTCATCGGCACGCTGTTCGGGTCGCTCATCGCGCTGCTCAAGTACCTCGCCGATCCCTACAACCAGCTGCCGGCAATCACTTATTGGTTGCTCGGCAGCCTCGCTGCGGTGTCGCCGCGCGACCTGGCCCTCGCAGCGCCCTTCGCGCTCGCCGGCCTGGTGCCCCTCTACCTGCTGCGCTGGCGCATGAACCTGCTTTCGCTCCCGGACGACGAGGCGCGCGCGCTCGGTGTGCCGGTCGGCAGGCTGCGGCTCGCCGTGGTGTGCGCGGCCACGCTGATGACCGCCGCCGCAGTGGCGATCTCCGGCATCATCGGCTGGGTGGGCCTGTTGATTCCGCACGCCGCGCGGCTGCTCGTGGGCCCGGAGTTTTCGCGCCTGCTGCCGCTGTCCATGGTGCTCGGCGCGGCATTCCTGCTGGCGGTGGACACCTTGAGCCGTACCCTCGCGCCGATCGAGATCCCGCCGGGCGTGCTGACGGCGCTCATCGGCACCCCGTTCTTCCTGTGGCTGTTCGCCAGCGCGCGGCGCTCGTGGCAGTGATGCTCGAGGCGCGCGACCTGGGTTACGGCTATCCCGGCCGTGCGGTAGGCCGCGGCCTGGACCTGGAACTCGGCGCGGGCGAGGTGTTGTGCCTCCTGGGGCCGAACGGCGGCGGCAAGACGACGCTGTTTCGCACGCTGCTGGGGCTCCTGCCCGCGCAGGCAGGCACGGTGCGGCTCGCGGGACAGTCGCTCGAAACCCTGCAGCGTGCCGACGTCGCCCGGCGCATGGGTTACGTGCCCCAGGTACACGGCGCGCAATTCGCCTTTACGGTACGCGAAGCCGTACTCATGGGTCGCACTGCGCACATCGGTATGTTCGCGGCGCCGGGCCCGGCGGACCGGGATGCCGCCGAGGGCGCGATTCAGGCGCTGGGCATCGGCGCGCTCGCCGAGCGCGTGATCACGGAACTTTCGGGCGGCGAGCGCCAGCTCGCGATGATCGCGCGCGCGCTGGCGCAGGGCGCGCGCGCGCTGGTGCTCGACGAGCCGACCGCGAGTCTCGACTTCGGCAACCAGGTGCGGGTATTGCGCGAGATCCGGCGCCTCGCCGCCGAAGGCTACGCGGTGGTGTTTTCCACCCATGACCCCGGCCAGGCGTTCCTCGCCGCCAGCCGCGTGCTGCTCCTCGCGCACGGCGGCGCGCGGCTCCAGGGCACGCCCGCGGAGGTGATCACCGCGGAAAACCTGCACGACGTCTATGGCGTCGAGGTGCGCGTCGCAGCGCTGGAGGGTGTGCGCGTGTGCATGCCGGTGCTCTAGCCATGAGCGACAGGCCAGAGCGCAGCGCGCGTTTCTTCGCCGAGCAGCCGCTTGCTGCCGGCGCGGTCACGCTTCTGTCCGAGGCTTCGGCGCATCACGCGGTGCACGTGCTGCGCCTGCGCGCAGGCGAAGGCGTGACGCTGTTCGACGGCCGGGGCGGGGAGTACAGCGGCCGCATCGCCGGAATCGATCGCCTGCGCGTGAGCGTGCAGGTGCTGGCGCACCATGCGCTGGACCGCGAATCTCCGCTCGCCGTGACGCTGCTGCAGGGCGTGTCCTCGAGCGAAAAGATGGACTTCACCGTGCAAAAGGCCACCGAACTGGGCGTCGCCACCCTGCAGCCGATCATTGCGGCGCGCTCCCAGGGGCGCATCGCCGGCGAGCGCGCGGAGCAAAAACGCGTTCACTGGCGGCGCGTAGCCATCGCCGCTTGCGAGCAATGCGGACGCAACATGATCCCCGAGGTGCTCCCGCCCCTGCCGCTCGTCGAGTACTGCCGCGTACCCGCAGCGCGCGGCAAGCGTCTCCTGCTCTCGCCCGGCGCACGACTGGCCCTGCGCGCCGCGGCAGCAGGACTCGACGGCACGGCCACGCTCGCCGCCGGACCCGAGGGTGGCTTCACCGCCGAAGAGGAGGCGATGCTCGCCGCGGCGGGTTTCGTGCCCGTGCGCCTGGGGCCGAGGGTGCTGCGCACCGAAACCGCCGCCATCGCGGCGCTCGCCGCGCTCAACGCGCTGGCGGGCGACTTTTGAGCATTGCCTTAGAATCGCGCGCGAGCCCATGACCGCGCCCGCCAAGCCCGAAGAGTTCGTCCGCTGGCTCCGTCAGACCGCGCCCTACCTGCACGCCTTCGGCGGGCGCACCTTCGTCATCGGCTTCGGCGGCGAGTTGATCACCGAGCGCGCGCGCTTCGCACAATTCATCCAGGACGTGAACCTGCTCGCCGCGCTCGACATCCGCCTCGTACTGGTGCACGGCGCGCGCCCGCAGATCGAGGCCGAGCTCAAGGCGAAAGGCCTGCGCTCGCGCTACGCCAAGGGCCTGCGCATCACCGATGCGGCGGCGCTGGTGGCGGTGAAGCACGCGGCGGGCGCGCTGCGCGTGGACATCGAGGCCCTGCTCTCGCAGGGCCTGCCCAGTTCGCCGATGGCCGGCGCCGAGATCCGCGTCGCTTCGGGCAACTACATCGCCGCGCAGCCGATCGGCGTGGTCGAAGGCGTCGACTACCAGTTCACCGGCCTGGTACGCAAGGTCGATGCGACGGGCATCGCGCGGCGCCTGCAGGCGGGCGAAGTGGTGCTGGTGCCGCACCTCGGTTACTCGCCCACCGGCGAGGTCTTCAATCTGTCCTGGGAGGACGTGGCGCAGAGCGTCGCCGCCGCACTCGGCGCGGACAAACTGCTCTTGTTCGTCGACCGGCTGCCCGCGGACCGCAAGGGTGCGGTGATCGGGGAGTTGACGGCGCGCGAGGCCAAGGCACTGCTGAAGAAGGCCGACCTCGGCGCGCACGCCGCGGGCGCCCTGCGCCACGCGCTTGCCGCGCTCGCCGCGGGCGTGGGCCGGGCGCACCTGATTTCAAGGCGCACCCCCGGGGCTGCGCTGCTCGAACTGTTCACGCACTCGGGCGTCGGCACCATGATCACCGCCGAGCCCATGCAGCGGTTGCGCGAGGCGCGCATCGAGGACGTCGGCAGCATCCTCGGCCTGATCGAACCGCTCGAAGCCGATGGCACGCTGGTGAAGCGCGGCCGCGAGCGCCTCGAGCGCGAGATTGCCAATTTCGTCGTGCTCGAGCACGACGGCGCGTTGCTCGGCTGCGCCGCGCTCTATCCATTGCCCGAGAAAAGCGCCGAGCTCGCCTGCCTCGCCGTGGCGCCCGATGCGCGCGACGCCGGCCACGGCGAGCGGCTGCTGCAGGCCTGCGAGGCGCGCGCGAAGGGCATGAAGATCCGCAAGCTGTTTGCGCTCACCACGCGCGCCGAGCACTGGTTCCTGACGCAGGGCTTCAAGGCCGCGTCGCCGGCGGCGCTGCCCGGGGAGCGCCAGGCGCTCTATAATTGGAAACGCGGTTCCAAAGTGTTCCTCAAGCGGACCTGATTCCCATGGCGCGAACAGTGAAATGCATCAAGCTCGGCCGCGAGGCCGAAGGGCTCGATTTTCCGACGTACCCGGGCGAACTGGGCAAGCGCATCTTCGACAACGTGTCGAAAGAGGCGTGGGCGCAGTGGCTCAAGCATCAGACCATGCTGGTGAACGAGAACCGGCTCAACCTCGCCGACATCAAGGCGCGCAAGTACCTCGCCGAGCAGATGGAAAAGCATTTTTTCGGCGCAGGCGCCGACACCGCCGCGGGCTATGTGCCCCCCACGAAGTAAGGGCTAGGCCCCGCGGGCCTTGACGGTCCGCACGCCTGCGGCCTCTCCCAACAGCAGCAGGTCGGCCGGCCGCCGGGCAAACAGGCCGTTGGTGACCACGCCGGTCACGTTGTTCAGCTCGGCTTCCAGTCGCGGCGGATCGATGATCGTCAGCCCGCGGCAATCCAGGACCAGGTTGCCGTTGTCGGTCTTGAAGCCCTGGCGCAATTCGGGATGGCCGCCGAGCTTGAGCAATTCGCGCCCGACGTGGCTGCGCGCCATCGGGATCACCTCCACCGGCAGCGGAAACTTTCCCAGCACCGGCACGAGCTTGGACGCATCGCAGATGCAGACGAAGGTCTTCGCCACGGCGGCGATGATCTTCTCGCGCGTGAGCGCGCCGCCGCCGCCCTTGATCATGTACAGGTGCTCGTTCACTTCGTCCGCGCCGTCCACGTACACCGGCAGTTCGTCCACCGCATTCAGGTCGAAGACGCGGATGCCGTGCTTCTTCAGGCGCTCGGCGCTCGCCTCGGACGCTGCCACCGCGCCTTCGATGCGGCCCTTGATGCCGGCCAGGGCATCGATGAAGAAGTTCACCGTGGAACCCGAGCCGACGCCGACAATGGCGTCCTCGACCACGTGCTTGAGCGCTTCGCGGGCGACGAGCTGCTTGAGTTCGTCCTGCGTCACGCTTTTTTCCTCTGCGGCGGCAGATCGGTGCACACGCCCTCGAACAACTCGGCGGCCATGCCCACCGACTCGCCCAGCGTCGGGTGCGGGTGGATGGTCTTGCCGATGTCGGCGGCATCCGCGCCCATCTCGACGGCGAGCGCGATCTCGCTGATCAGGTCGC
This sequence comes from Pseudomonadota bacterium, assembly GCA_027624175.1. GTDB lineage: Bacteria > Pseudomonadota > Gammaproteobacteria > Burkholderiales > SG8-39 > JAABQT01. The sequence goes on from JAQBXT010000002.1 coordinate 10,211, forward strand.
CGGCGCCGGTGCCGACGATGCCGCCGCCCACGATGCGGTGCGTCTCGGCGTCGAAGATCAGCTTGGTGAAGCCCTCGTCGCGCGCGTTGGCGATGGCGCGCCCGGAGGCGGCCCAGGGAAACTTCGCCACCCCCACCTTCGTGCCCGCCTTCTTCGCCTCGTCCTCGGTCACGCCGACCCAGGCGATCTCCGGGTCGGTGTAGGCCACCGCGGGCACCACGCGCGCATCGAAGTGCGATTTCTGCCCGGCAGCGGCCTCGGCCGCTACGTGCCCCTCGTGCACCGCCTTGTGCGCGAGCATCGGATTGCCGGCAATATCGCCGATGGCGTGGATGTGCGGCACGTTGGTGCGCATCTGCGTGTCCACCGGGATGAAACCGCGCTCGTCCACCGCGACACCGGCCTTGTCGGCGCCGATGTTCCTGCCGTTGGGCACGCGACCGACGGAGACCAGGACCAGGTCGTAAGTTTTGGGCTCCTGGCGTTCGATCGAAACGCGAATGCCCTCCTTGGTCGCCTCGGCCTTGGTGGTCTTCGAGCCGAGCATGACCTTGTCGAAGCGGCCGGCGTTGCACTTCTGCCACACCGCCACCAGGTCCCGGTCGGCGCCGAGCATCAACCCGTCCATCATCTCGACCACGTCGAGCCGGGTCCCCAGCGTGGAATACACCGTGCCCATCTCCAGGCCAATGATGCCGCCGCCGATCACCAGCATGCTCTTGGGCACGCTTTTCAACTCGAGCGCCCCGGTGGAATCGACGATGCGCGGGTCCTCGGGCAAAAAAGGCAATTTCGCCGCCTGCGAGCCCGCAGCGATGATCGCCTTGGCGAAGCGCACTGTAGTCTTGTCCTTGCCATCCACCGCGAGCTGGTTCGCCCCGGTGAACGCGCCCACGCCCTGCAGCACCGTTACTTTGCGCATTTTCGCCATTGACGCGAGGCCGCCGGTGAGCTTGCCCACCACCTTGGTTTTGAATGCGCGCAGCTTGTCCATATCCACCTCGGGCGCGCCGAAGCTGATGCCCTGATCGCCGAGCGCACGCGCCGCGTCGATCACCGCCGCGGTGTGCAGCAGGGCCTTGGAGGGAATGCAGCCGACGTTCAGGCACACACCGCCCAGCACCGCGTAGCGCTCGACCAGTACGGTCTTCAAGCCGAGGTCCGCGGCGCGGAACGCAGCCGAGTAGCCGCCGGGGCCGGAACCGAGCACCACGACGTCGCAGTCGAGATCGGCCATCTCAGAGCAGGGTGCGGCGGATGTCGCCCAGCACGCTGGCAAGGTACGCGGTAAAGTGCGCACCCGCAGCACCGTCGATCACGCGGTGATCGTAGGACAGCGCCAGCGGCAGCATCAGCCGGGGCGAGAACTCCTTGCCGGTCCAGACCGGGCGCAGCGCCGACCTGGACACGCCGAGGATCGCCACCTCGGGCGCATTGATGATCGGCGTGAACGCCGTGCCGCCGATGCCGCCCAGGCTCGAAATGGAGAATGTCCCGCCCTGCATGTCGCCGGGTTTGAGCCTCTTGTCGCGCGCCAACTTTGAGATCTCCGCCAGTTCGCGCGCCACGTCGAACACGCCCTTGCGGTCGGCATCGCGCACCACCGGCACCACCAGCCCGTCGGGCGTGTCCACCGCGACGCCGATGTTGTAGTACTTCTTGAGCACCACGTTCTCGCCGGCGCGATCGAGGCTGGAATTGAAGATCGGGTGCTGCCTGAGCGCCGTGACGCAGGCCTTGATGAGGAAGGCGAGCATGGTGAGCTTGAAGCCCTGTTTCTCGGTTTCGGCGGTGTTCGACTTCCTGAACGCCTCAAGCTCGGTGATGTCGGCTTCGTCGAACTGCGTGACGTGCGGAATGGAGACCCAGTTGCGATGCAGGTTGGGGCCGCCTAGCTTCTGCAGGCGCGTGAGCGGCTTGGTCTCGACCGGGCCGAACTTGGCGAAATCCACGTCCGGCCAGGCCGGCAGCTTGAACGGCAGCGCGGCGCCCGCAGACGGCGCGGCGCTCGCGGGCGCTGCGGACAGCGCTCCTTTCACGAACGCCTGGACATCGGTGTGCAGGATGCGTCCTTTCGGCCCGCCGCCCTTGACGCGCGACAGGTCCACGCCCAGCTCGCGCGCGAATTTGCGCACCGAGGGGCTGGCGTGCGCTTTGGAGCGCGTGGCATCCTGCGGCTCGAGCGGGACCGGCGGCGGCTGAGTGGCCACCGCCGCCGCGATGGGAGCGGCAGCCACTGGTGCAGTCGCGGCGTGCGCTGCGGGCGCGGGCCCCGCTTCGAGCACCAGGATCGGGGAGCCTGCGGAAATCTTGTCGCCGACCTTGAGCTTGATCTCCTTGATCCTACCGGCGGCGGGCGACGGGATTTCCATCGTCGCCTTGTCCGACTCCACGGTGATCAGGGATTGCTCGACCGACACCGTGTCGCCCGCCTTGACCAGCAGCTCGATCACGGCTATGTCCTTGAAGTCGCCGATGTCCGGCACATTCACCGTGACCGGATTGCCGCTGCCTGGCGGCGCTGCGGCTGCTGCAGGCTGCGCCGCGGGCGGCGCGGCTTGGGTCTTCGTCGCGGCGGCCTTGGGTGGCGCCGATTCGACGGCCGGGGCCGGCGCGCCGGATTCCGCCAGCATCAGGATCAGCGCGCCCTCGGAAATCTTGTCGCCCACCTTGAGCCTGATCTCCTGCACCACGCCCGCCGCCGGCGAGGGGATCTCCATCGTCGCCTTGTCCGACTCCACCGTGATCAGCGACTGCTCCTTGGCGATGGTGTCGCCCGGCTTCACCAGGATCTCGATGATCTCGACGTCCTTGAAGTCGCCGATATCGGGGACTTTCACCTCATTGGCGGCAGCCATGGTCAGACGGCTGTCGGATCCGGCTTGTCCGGATCGATCTTGTACTTCCTGATGGCCTCGGCGACCGTCTTCGCCTTGCCCTCGCCTTGCTCGGCCAGTGCCTTGAGCGCGGCGATCGCCACGAAATACCGGTTCACCTCGAAGAAATGGCGCAACTTGGCGCGCGAGTCCGAGCGCCCGAAGCCGTCGGTGCCCAGCACGCGGTATACGCGCTCGCGCGGCACGAACGGCCGGATCTGGTCGGCGAAGGTCTTCATGTAGTCGCTCGCCGCGATCACTGGTCCCGCCGGGCGCTGCTCCAGGGCCCGCGCCACGTACGACGCCCGCGGCTTGTCCTCCGGATGCAGCAGATTCCAGCGGTCGGCGGCCAGGCCTTCGCGCCGCAATTCGGTGAAGCTGGTCGCGCTCCATACGTCGGCGGCGACGCCCCAGTCCTTCTCCAGCAGCGCGGCGGCCGCTTCCACCTCGCGCAGGATCGTTCCCGAGCCCATCAGCTGCACGCGTGATTTCGATTTCGACTTCGATTCGCGCAGCAGGTAGATGCCTTTGAGGATCCCTTCCTCGATCCCCGTCGGCATCGCCGGATGCTCGTAGTTCTCGTTCATCAGAGTGATGTAATAGTAGACATCCTCCTGATTGGTCACCATGCGGCGCAGGCCGTCGTGGATGATCACCGCCACCTCGTAGCCATAGGTCGGGTCGTAGGAGACGCAGTTCGGGATCACCGAAGAAAGCACGTGCGAGTGCCCGTCCTCGTGCTGCAGGCCTTCACCGTTCAGCGTGGTCCTGCCCGCGGTGGCGCCCAGGAGGAAACCGCGCGCGCGCTGGTCGGCCGCCGCCCAGGCCAGATCGCCGATGCGCTGCATGCCGAACATCGAGTAGAAGATATAGAACGGGATGGTCACCACGTTCGAGTGGCTGTAGGAGGTCGCCGCCGCGATCCAGGAGGAAAAGGCGCCCGCCTCGTTGATGCCCTCCTCGAGGATCTGGCCCTGCCTGTCCTCGCGGTAGTACATCACCTGGCTCTTGTCGACCGGCTCGTACTTCTGCCCCTCGCTCGAATAGATGCCGAGCTGGCGGAACATGCCCTCCATGCCGAAGGTGCGCGCCTCGTCCGGCACGATCGGCACGACGAACTTGCCGATTTCCTTGTCGCGCACCAGCGCGGTGAGGATGCGCACGAACGCCATGGTGGTGGAGATCTCGCGGCCTTCGCCCGAGCCCTTGAGCACGGCGTCGAACGCGGAAAGCGCGGGCACCGCCGGCACGGCGTCCGCCTTGCGGCGCCGCTGCGGCAGGTAGCCGCCCAGTGCCTGGCGGCGCGCGTGCAGGTATTTCATCTCGGGCGAATCCGGCGGCGGCACGTAGAACGGCAGCTCCTCGAGCTTGTCGTCGGGAATCGGCACGTTGAAGCGGTCGCGCATTTCGCGGATCGTCGCCAGATCCACTTTCTTCAGCTGGTGCGCCGGGTTCTTGGCCTGGCCCTGCTTGCCCAGGCCATAGCCCTTGATGGTCTTGGCGAGGATCACGGTGGGCTGGCCGCGGTGCTTCACCGCCGCGGCATACGCCGCGTAGATCTTGTGCGGGTCGTGCCCGCCGCGGTTCAGGCGCCAGATGTCCTCGTCGCTCATGCGCGACACCATTTCCAGCACTTTCGGATCCTTGCCGAAGAAGTGCTTGCGCACGAAGGCACCGTCGTTCGCCTTGTAGTTCTGGTACTCGCCGTCGACCGTGTCCTCCATGATGCGCAAAAGCAGCCCGTCCTTGTCGCGCGCCAGCAGCGGATCCCAGTACGCGCCCCAGATCAGCTTGATGACATTCCAGCCGGCGCCGCGAAAATCCCCTTCCAGTTCCTGGATGATCTTGCCGTTGCCGCGCACCGGCCCGTCGAGGCGCTGCAGATTGCAGTTGACGATGAACACCAGGTTGTCGAGCTTTTCGCGCGCGGCCAGGCCGATCGCGCCGAGCGACTCGGGTTCGTCCATCTCGCCGTCGCCGCAGAACACCCACACCTTGCGGTTGGCCGTATCCGCGAGGCCGCGCGCGTGCAGGTACTTGAGGTAGCGCGCCATGTAGATCGCCTGGATCGGCCCCAGCCCCATCGAGACCGTGGGGAACTGCCAGTAATCGGGCATCAGCCACGGGTGCGGGTACGAGGACACGCCCTTGCCGTCCACATCGCGCCGGAAATTGAGGAGTTGCTCCTCGGTGAAACGCCCTTCCAGCAGCCCGCGCGCGTAGATCCCCGGAGAAGAATGCCCCTGGAAATACACCAGGTCACCGCCGTGCCCCTCGTGCGGCGCGTTCCAGAAATGGTGCTGCCCGATGCCGAACAGGGTCCCGACCGAGGCGAAGCTGGCGATGTGGCCACCGAGCTCGTCGTCATTCTTGTTCGCCCGCGCCACCATCACCATCGCGTTCCAGCGGCAATAGGATCGGATGCGCTCTTCCATGACGTAGTCGCCCGGCGAGCGCTCCTCCATGTGCGGCGGAATCGTGTTGACGTAAGGCGTGAACGGGGAGTACGGAATGTAGGCGCCGGACGTGCGCGCCTTCTCGATCAGCCGCTCCAGCAGGAAGTGCGCGCGCTCAGGGCCCTCGCGCTCGAGCACCGTCTCCAACGCGTCAAGCCATTCCTGGGTCTCCAGGGAGTCGTTGTCGTTGGCGGCAGGATGTTGGGGTACGGCGGACATTGCTTCCTCCAGCTTGCGGCTTTCGGTCATCGTATTATGCAACACATGGCCGCCCAATTGATCGACGGAAAGGCGCTCGCTGCCGCCGTGCGCGCGTCGCTCGCGCCCGCAGTCGCGGCGCTTGCCGCGCGGGGCGCGCAGCCGGGGTTGGCGGCGATTCTCGTCGGCGACGATCTGGCCTCGCGCGTCTATGTGCGAAACAAGGTGCGCGCCTGCGAGGAAACGGGCGTGCGCTCCGAACTGCACGAATTCGCGGCGCAGGTGACCGAGCAGGCGCTGCTCGAGCGCATCGCCGCCCTCAACCGAGACCCGCGCGTGCACGGCATCCTGGTGCAGTTGCCTTTGCCCGGCCACGTCGACGCCGAGCGCGTGCTCGGGGCCGTGTCGGAGACCAAGGACGTGGACGGCTTTCACGCCGCGAATCTCGGCGCGCTGCTGCGCGGCGCGCCGCGCTTCGTGCCGTGCACGCCGGCCGGCGTGCTGCGCCTCATCGAGCACGCCGGCGTGCCACTGGCAGGACGCCACGCGGTGATCATCGGGCGCTCCAGCATCGTCGGCAAGCCGCTGGCGCTGCTGCTCTTGCAAAAGGACGCCACGGTCACCATCTGCCATTCGCGCACCGCGCATCTGGCCGAACTGGCGCGCCAGGCGGATGTGCTGGTCGCGGCCACCGGCCGGCCGGGCATGGTCGGCGCCGAGATGGTGAAGCCAGGCGCCTGCGTCATCGACGTCGGCACCAGCCGCACCGTCGAGGGCAAGCTGCGCGGCGACGTGGACTTCGCCGCCGTGCAGGAAGTCGCCGGCTGGATCACCCCGGTGCCGGGCGGCGTGGGACCGATGACGGTCGCCATGCTGGTCGCCAACACGGTGCGCGCCACGGAGCTGTCGCTTGCATAACCCATTGCTGGATTTTTCCGGCCTGCCGCGTTTCGCGGAACTGACTCCGGCGCACGTTTCGCCGGCCATCGACACCTTGCTCGCTCAGGCGCGCGCGGCAGTGTCGCACGCCGAGCAGGCGCCGCCCGCCTGGGACGCGTTCATCGCGCCGCTTGAAGATGCGAACGAGAGCCTCGGCCGCGCCTGGGGCCAGGTCGCCCACCTGCACGCGGTGCTCGACAGCCCGGGATTGCGCGCGGCGTACAACGAGAACCTGCCCAAGGTGACGCAATTCTGGACCGAGCTCGGCCACAACCAGGTCTTGTTCGAGAAATACAAGGCGCTACGCGCATGCGCGGAATTTTCCGCACTCTCCCCCGCGCGCCAGCGCATCGTCGATAACGCGCTGCGCGATTTCCGCTTGGGCGGCGCGGAACTGCCGCCGGAGCGCAAAGCGCGCTACGCGCAGATGCAGGACGAACTGGCGCAACTGGCGGCGAAATTCTCCGAGAATCTGCTCGACGCCACCAACTCGTATTCGATCCTGGTCGAAGACCAGAAGAGCATCGCCGGCATCCCGCAGGACGCGTTGCTGGCCGCGCAGCAGGAAGGCGGGCGCGGGTGGAAATTCACGCTGCACATGCCCTCCTACCTGCCGGTGATGCAGTACGCCGACGACCGCGCACTGCGCGAGGAGATGTACCGCGCCAGCGCCACGCGCGCCTCCGAGTTCGGCAAGCCGGAACTCGACAACACGCCGCTCATCGCGCGCATCCTGCCGTTGCGCGCCGAGGCTGCGCGCCTGCTCGGCTACCCGAGTTACGCCGAGCTGTCGCTGGTGGCGAAGATGGCGGACTCGCCCTCGCAGGTGCTCGGTTTCCTGGAGGACCTGGCGGTGCGCGCGCGGCCGCATGCCGAGCGCGACCTCGCCGAACTGCAGGACTTTGCCCGCGACGAGCTCGGCCTGGACAAGCTCGAAGCCTGGGACCTCGCCTACGCCTCGGAGAAGCTGCGTCAGAGGCGCTACGCATTCTCCGACCAGGAAGTGAAGCAGTACTTTCCCGAGGACGCGGTGTTGCAGGGCCTGTTCCGGCTGGTGCAGACGCTTTACGGCGTGCACGCCGCGCCCGCGGGCGCTCCGGTCTGGCACGAGGACGTGCGCTTTTTCGATCTGCACGACGCGGGCGGCCTGATCGGACAGTTCTACGTGGACCTCTACGCGCGCGACACGAAGCGCGGCGGCGCGTGGATGGACGACGCCAGGGCGCGCCGGCGCCGCGGCACCTCGATCCAGACGCCGGTGGCTTACCTCAACTGCAACTTCTCCCGTCCCTATGGCGGCAAGCCCGCCCTGTTCACGCACGACGACGTGCTCACGCTGTTCCACGAATTCGGCCACGGCCTGCATCACCTGTTGACGCGCGCCGAGGACCTGGGGGTGTCGGGCATCAGCGGCGTCGAATGGGATGCGGTCGAGCTTCCGAGCCAGTTCATGGAGAATTTCTGCTGGGAATGGGATGTCCTGCGGCACATGACGCGGCACGCAGACACGGGCGACGCGCTGCCGCGCGCGCTGTTCGACAAGATGCTGGCGGCAAAAAATTTCCAGTCCGGCCTGGCAATGCTGCGCCAGATCGAGTTCGCGGTGTTCGACATGCGCTTGCACTGGGATTTTGATCCGGCCGCCCAGCGCAGCGCGCTCGACCTGTTGGCGGAGGTGCGCGCGACGGTCGCGGTACTGGTACCACCGGCCTGGAGCCGGTTTCCCAACAGCTTCTCGCACGTCTTTGCCGGAGGCTATGCCGCGGGCTACTACGGCTACAAATGGGCCGAGGTGCTGTCCGCCGACGCCTACAGCGCCTTCGAGGAAGCACGCAGCGTCACCGACCCGGACACCGGCGCGCGCTTTCGTGACGAAGTGCTTGCCGTGGGCGGCAGCCGCCCTGCGGCGGAATCGTTCCGCGCCTTCCGCGGGCGCGAGCCGCGCGTCGAAGCCTTGCTGCGGCACAATGGTATGATCGGCGCGTGACTGGATCAGGAGGAATCGTGCGCTCCGTGATCTTCGCAATCCTGCTTGGCGTCGCCACCGCGGCCAGCGCGCAGTTGTACCGCTGGACCGACGAAAAGGGACGCGTACACGTCACTGATACGCCGCCGCCACCGAGTGCGAAGGACGTCCAGCGCAAGACGTTCACCGATAGCGGCGCCGTGCCGGCCGAGGACGCGAACCTGCCCTACGCAACGCAGATCGCTTCCAAGAATTTCCCCGTCAAGCTGTACACCGCGCCGGACTGCGCTCCCTGCGGCGCAGGGCGCAAACTGCTCAACGCGCGCGGCGTTCCGTTCAAGGAGGTGAGCGTGGTGGACGCGCCGCAGACCGAGGAACTGCGCAAGATCGCCGGCAGCCTGTCAGTGCCCACGGTGAGCGTCGGCAGCAGCGTGCAGAAAGGCTTCGAGGATGGCGTCTACCACGCGCTGCTCGACAATGCCGGCTACCCGCGCACCGGCATCCTGCCGCCGCGCAGCCAGGCCGAGCCCAAGCCGGCGCCGCCCGCCGCAGCTGCAGGCAGCGAGCTGCCGGCTGCAGAGGAATCGTCCGCGCCTTCGAGCGGCCCTTACTCGCCCCGCTAGCGCGAAGCGCGTCGCCGCCATGAGGCTCGCGACGTGGAACGTCAATTCCATCAAGGTCCGGTTGCCACAGCTGCTCGACTGGCTGCGCGCCACGTCGCCCGACGTCGTCTGCCTGCAGGAACTGAAAACGGAAGAGCCGAAATTCCCCCGCACCGAACTCGAGGCGGCGGGCTATGCCTGCGCGGTCAACGGGCAGAAGACCTACAACGGCGTCGCCATCCTTTCGCACACGCCGCCGGTCGACGTCGTCGCCGACATCCCAGGCTTTGCCGACGAGCAAAAGCGCGTCATTGCGGCGACGGTGGACGGCGTCCGCGTGGTCTGCGCCTATTGCCCGAACGGCCAGGCAGTCGGGTCCGAGAAGTACCAGTACAAGCTGCGCTGGTTCGCGGCGCTCAGGGATTACCTGGCCGCCGAACTGCAAATGCATCCGCGCCTCGCGGTGGCGGGCGACTTCAACGTCGCTCCGGAAGACCGCGACGTGCACGACCCCAAGGCCTGGGAAGGCCAGGTGCTCGTGTCCGCACCCGAGCGCGACGCCTGGCGCGCGCTGCTTGCGCTGGGACTGAAGGACAGTTTCCGGCTGTTCGAGCAGCCGGAGAAGATCTACTCGTGGTGGGACTACCGCATGCTGGGCTTTCGACGCAACGCGGGCCTGCGCATCGATCACGTCCTCCTCTCGGCGCGCCTGGCGCAGGCCTGCACTGCCAGCACCATCGACAAAGCGCCGCGCAAGCTCGAGCGTCCCTCGGACCACGCACCGGTGCTGGCCGAGTTCGGGGCGGGGGCCTGAGTGTTGCCGGCGGAATCGATCGGTCGGCTCGGCTTCAGGCGCTGGTACGAGCGCGAGCTGATCGTCGGCCATGGCTGGCTGGTCGCCTGCCTGCTCTGCGTGTTCGCGCTGTTGGCGCTGTTTGAGGACTTGAGCTATCGCACCGCGGGGCTCGGTCCCCTGATCGTCCTGGTCGCCGCGTTCGCGGCGGGCTGGATCGCCTGGTACACCCTGCATCGCTATGTGCAGATGCTGTTTCGCGCCCAGCACCTTGCCGAGTGTTCGATCTGCAAACGCTGCGGCGCCTACGGCCGCTATCGGCTGGTCAGCGCGACCAGCGTTTCGATGATCGTGTGCTGCCGCAACTGCGGCAACGAATGGAAAATCGACTAGCGCCTAGTCGATGCGCTCGTAGGCCGGCAGCGTGAGAAACTCGACGTAGGTGTCGTCGGAGGTGATTTTCTCGAACAGCGCCGCGCTCTCGGAGAAGTTGCCCGCGGCCCAGGCTTCCTCCCCGACGTATTGCCTGACCTTGGGAAGCTCTTCCGCGAGCAAATGCCGGAACAGCGCCTTGGTGACGCGCCGTCCGTCGTCGAGCGTGCCTTTGTCGCTGCGGATCCACTGCCAGATCTGCGAGCGCGAAATTTCCGCCGTCGCCGCGTCCTCCATCAGGTTGAACACCGGTACGCAGCCGTTGCCCGCGAGCCAGGCGCCGAGGTACTGGATGCCCACCGAGATGTTGTTGCGCAGCCCGGCTTCCGTGATCGGTGCCTCGGGGCGGAAATCGAGCAGTTCGCGTGCCGTCACGTTCACGTCGGGGCGCTGCCTCTGGTACTGATTGGGTCCCGGCATGTGCTGGTCGAACACCTCCTTCGCCACCGGCACCAGCGCCGGATGCGCGACCCAGGTGCCGTCGCAGCCGTCGGTGACTTCGCGCAGTTTGTCAGCGCGCACCTTCTCCATCGCCGCGTCGTTGGCCGCAGCGTCGTTCTTGATCGGGATCTGCGCCGCCATGCCGCCCATCGCGGGCGCGCCGCGGCGATGGCAGGTCTTCACCAGCAGCAGCGCGTAGGCGCGCAGGAACGGCGCGGTCATCGTCACCTGCGCGCGGTCGGCGAGGCAGAAATCCTTGTTGGAGCGGAATTTCTTGATGCAGGAAAAGATGTAGTCCCAGCGGCCGATGTTGAGGCCCGCCGAGTGCTCCTTCAGTTCCCACAGGATCTCGTCCATCTCGAACGCCGCCACCACGGTCTCGATCAGGCAGGTGGCCTTGATCGAACCGTGCGCGATGCCGAGTTCCTTCTGCGCCAGCGTGAACACGTCGTTCCACAGGCGCGCCTCGAGATGCGATTCCATCTTCGGCAGATAGAAGTAGGGGCCCGAGCCGCGCGCCAGCAGCTGGTTCGCGTTGTGGAAGAAGTACAGCGCGAAATCGAACACGGAGCCCGATACCGGCTTGCCGTCCACCTTCACGTGCTTCTCGTCCAGGTGCCAGCCGCGCGGCCGCGGGATCAGCACCGCCGTCTGGTCGTTCAGGCTGTAGCTCTTGTCGCCCTGCTCCAGGGTGATCGTGCGGCGCACTGCATCGCGCAGATTGATCTGGCCGTCGATCATGTTGTGCCAGGTCGGGCAATTCGCGTCCTCGAAATCGGCCATGAAGGTGGACGCACCGCAGTTCAGCGCGTTGATCACCATCTTGCGGTAGGTCGGCCCGGTGATCTCCACGCGCCGGTCGAGCAGGTCGCGCGGCTGCGGCGAGATTTTCCACTCGGTATCGCGGACCTGTTTCGTTTCGGCCAGGAAATCAGGCAGCTTGCCGGTGTCGAATTCAGTCTGGCGCGCCGCGCGGCGCGCCAGGAGTTCCCGCCTGCGCGCATCGAACTGGCGGTGCAAACCAGCGACGAAACCGAGCGCCTCCGGGGTCAGAATCTGCGCGAACTCGGGTGTGATGCGCCCCGAAACGGAAACACCTTGAGGCACAGGATTGGCGCTTGGCATTGCCGCATTCTATGCACTGAAATGTGGCGCCGCAACATGAAATGCCGGCGCAACCAGAGTAGTGTTCAATCCAATCAGCGGCGTTCTATTTCACATCGTGAGATCTCCAAACCTTGGAGTTTCCGCATGCCCAGTCCATTGAAGATCCTGATCCTCGGCGCGTCCTACGGCTCGCTCCTGGCAACCAAGCTGCTGCTTGCCGGGCACACCGCGAAGCTGGTTTGCCTGCCAAATGAAGTCGAGCTGTTCAACAAGGAGGGTGCGCGCGTGCGCATGCCGGTCAAGGGGCGCGACGGGCTGGTGGAAGTCGATTCGCGCAAGCTGCCGGGTAAGCTCTCCGCCGACGGGCCGCGGGCGGTCACTCCCACCGACTACGACCTGGTCGTGCTGGCCATGCAGGAGCCGCAATACCGCTCCCCAGGCGTGCGCGAGCTGCTCGATGCGGTGGCGAAGGCGAAGGTGCCTTGCATGTCCATCATGAACATGCCGCCGCTGCCCTACCTGTCGCGCATTCCGGGCGTCGCAGTCGCGGCCTGCAGGAACTGCTACGCCGATCCCGCGGTCTGGGACAGCTTCGACCCGGCGTTCATGACGCTCTGCAGCCCCGACCCGCAGGCCTTCCGCCCGCCGGAAGAAAAAGTGAATGTGCTTCAGGTGCGCCTGCCCACCAACTTCAAGTCGGCGCATTTCCCCTCGCCCGCGCATACCGCAATCCTGCGCCGGCTGGAAGCGGACATCGCAGCGGCGCGCTTCGACACCGGGACGGAGAAGCTCGACCTGCCGGTGAAGCTCAAGGTGCACGACTCGGTATTCGTGCCCCTGGCGAAGTGGGCGATGCTGATGGCGGGCAACTACCGCTGCATTACCAAGGCCGGGATGCGCTCCATCAAGGATGCCGTGCATACGGATCCAGCCGAGTCGCGGGCGGTGTACGACTGGGTGGTCAAGCTGTGCCAGGCGCTTGGCGCCGACCAAAGAGACATGGTGCCTTTCGAGAAGTACGCCGCAGCGGCGCAGGGGCTTGCGGGCCCATCCTCCGCGGCGCGCGCGCTCTACGGCGGCGCGCCCTACATCGAACGTGTCGATCGGCTGGTGCAGACCATCGCCGCGCAACAGGGCATGCGTTCGGCCGCGGTCGACGAAGTCGTTGTCTTGGTGGACGCCAAGCTCGAGGAGAATCGCCGCGCCGCGGCCAACAAGTAGGGACGGACTCTACTTGTCGTCTGCCGCTTCGATGCCGAGTTCCTGGATTTTTCGCGTGATGGTGTTGCGGCCAATGCCCAGCAGGTTCGCGGCCTCGATGCGCCGGCCGCCCGTGCGCGCGAGCGCTTTGGCGATCAGGCTGCGCTCGAACTGACGGCCAAGGCTGTCGAGGATCCCGGTCTCGCCGCGCGCCAGCCGCCGCCCGGCTTCCTGTTCCAGGGCCGCCACCCAGTCGTTGGCGCCGGCCGCGGCGTTGGCCTCGCGGATCTCCCCCGGCAGGTCGGCCTGCTCGACCACCTGGCCGGGCGCCATCACCGTGATCCAGTGGCACAGGTTCTCGAGTTGGCGCACGTTGCCGGGGAACTCCAGCCGCGACAGATGCTCCAGGGCGTCGCCGGAAAGGCGTTTGGGCTCGACACCCAGCTGGAGCGCGCTGCTGGCGAGGAAATGGCGCGCGAGCAAGGGCACGTCCTCGCGCCGCTCGCGCAGCGAAGGCAGGCGCACGCGGATGACATTGAGCCGGTGGTAGAGGTCTTCGCGGAAGCTGCCTTCACGCACGCGGCCTTCGAGGTTCTGGTGCGTGGCCGCGATCACGCGCACGTTCGCCTTGATCGGTTGATGGCCGCCGACGCGGTAAAAGCTGCTTTCCGACAGCACCCGCAGCAGCCGCGTCTGCAGGTCGGAGGGCATGTCGCCGATCTCGTCCAGAAACAGCGTTCCGCCCTCGGCCTGCTCGAAGCGCCCGCGGCGCTGTTGCTGCGCGCCGGTAAAAGCCCCGCGCTCGTGACCGAACAGCTCCGACTCGAGCAGGTCCTTGGGCATCGCAGCCGTATTGATGGCGACGAAAGGGCGCGCTGCGCGCGCACTGTGGCGGTGCAGCGCGCGCGCCACCAGTTCCTTGCCGGTCCCGGACTCGCCAGTGATCAGCACCGTCGCGCTTGACTGCGACAGGCGGCCGATGGCACGGAAAACTTCCTGCATCGCCGGTGCCTGGCCAAGAATCTCGGGGGCTTCGACAGACGGCGCGACCACGGCGGCGTCGCGCATGCTCTCGTCCAGTGCCCTGCGGATCAGATCCACCGCCTGGTCGACGTCGAAGGGCTTGGGCAGGTACTCGTAGGCGCCACCCTGGAAGGCGGCGACCGCGGAATCCAGATCGGAGTAGGCGGTCATCACGATCACCGGTACGCCCGGATGCTTTTCCTTCACCGCGTGCAGCAGCTCGAGGCCCGATGGCCCGGGCATGCGGATGTCCGATACCAGCACCTGAGGCGCGTGCGCGCGCAGCGCGTCGAGCGCATCCTGGGCCGAGGCAAAAGAACTGTAGGAGATGCCCTCGCGCTCGAGGGCCTTCTCGAACACCCAGCGGATGGAGCGGTCGTCGTCGACGATCCAGACCGGTTTCATGCCAGCGGCAGAAGAATCCTGATTAGCGTGCGGCCGGGGCGGCTTTCGCACTCGATCGTGCCCCGGTGGTAGTGGACGAAGGTCTGCGCGAGGGAGAGTCCCAGCCCGCTGCCGCCGTCCCGCCCCGAAACCAGGGGATTGAACATCTTTTCCCGGATGTCCTCAGGGACACCGGGGCCGTCATCGATCACTTGCAATTCTAGTGCCAGCCGGTGGCGCTGCCGCAGGAGCGTGACCTGGCGCAGAGCGCGCGTACGCAGCGTGATGGTGCCCGCCCGACCGCTTTCCGCCACCGCCTGGGCCGCATTGCGCACCACGTTCAGCAGCGCCTGGATGAGCTGCTCCTTGTCCCCGACCAGGTCGGGCAGGCTCGGGTCGTAATCGCATTCGATGGCGATGCCGCTGGAGAACTCCGCCAGCACCAGGCTGCGCGCCCGCTCCAGGACTTCGTGGATGCCGAGCGCGGTGACGCGCGGTGTGCGGTGCGGCGTGAGCAGCCGGTCCATCAGGGACTGCAGCCGGTCCGCTTCCTGGATGATCACCTGCGTGTACTCGCGCAGTTCCGCGCGGTCCAGCTCGCGCTCGAGGAGTTGCGCAGACCCGCGCAGCCCGCCCAGCGGGTTCTTGATCTCGTGGGCCAGGTTGCGGATCAGCTCGCGGCTGGCCTGCTGCTCGCCGAGCACGCGCTCCTCCCGCGCCAGGCGCAGTTGCTGCTCGATCGGCCGCAATTCGGCCAGCAGCGGCGTCCCGGGCGCATCGATGCGCGTGAGCATGCACGACAGCGGCAGCGGTTCGCGCCCGGGGCGCTGGTAGCTCAAGTTCAGCGCCAGGTAGTCCCAGTGCGTGACCAGGGCGTCGGCCAACGCCTTTTCCAGTGCCACGTCGTCGCTGAACAAGGGCAGGAAGGCTTGCCCGATGAGGCTCTTGGCGCCGGTGCCGAGCAGGTCTTCGGCCGCCGGGTTGGCATAGCGCACGGCGTAGCGCTCATCGAGCACCACTACCGCGGTGGCAAGGTACTCGAGGCCGGAAAAATTTGCGGCCATGGATCGGGCCGCCGCGCTCACCGGTACAGGTTGGTGAGCTCGCGCTTGAGCGATGCGACGTTTTTTTCGTGCACTTCGACCGCATCCTTGTACTTCTGCAGCCGTTCCAGCACCTTGGCATAGTTTCGCTCGTCGCCGTAGCGCACCGATTCCTGCTCCGCGAGCTCCTTGCGCGCCTCGCCGAGCAGAGATTCCTCGCGCGTCAATTCGCGCTCCAGGATCTCGCGCTGGCGCGACTTGGCCGAAGCCCGCGCCTGCGAGTCTTCCTTCGGAAAGCTGGTCGGCGGCGTCCCCGCCGCGGGCCGCCCCGATTGCGAGGCTGGCGGCACCACCTGCACGCGCGACTGCTGCACGACCTTGCAGTTCTTGCCGGTCGTGTCTTCCTTGAGATTGGTGACGTGCGTGCGGCCGTCCTTGTCCCGGCAACTCCAGATCGTGAGCTCTTGCGTGGCCTGGGCAAACGCGAGCGCCGGGGCAAGACTCAGCATGAAACCGACGAGAATAAAAAAATGGCGCACGATCAATAACATATCAGAAAGGGAACGGGCAGGCCCGCCCCCTTTTGCCGCAACGCTACCGATGCACCCTTACGACGAGTAATACATGTCGAATTCCACGGGATGCGTGGTCATGCGAAAACGCGTCAGTTCCTCTTCCTTGAGCGCCATATAGGATTTCAGGAAGTCCTCGGAAAACACGCCGCCCTTGGTGAGGAAGGCGTGGTCCTTCTCGAGATGCGCGAGCGCCTCCTCCAGCGATGCGCAGACATGCGGCACCTTGGCGGCTTCTTCCGGCGGCAGGTCGTACATGTTCTTGTCGATCGGATCGCCCGGATGGATCTTGTTCTGCACGCCGTCCAGGCCGGCCATCAGCATCGCCGCGAACGCGAGATAGGCATTGGCGGTCGGATCCGGGAAGCGCACCTCGACGCGCCGCGCCTTCGGGTTCGACACGTACGGGATGCGGCAGGACGCGGAGCGGTTCTTCGCCGAATAGGCGAGGTTGATCGGCGCCTCGAAGCCAGGCACCAGCCGCTTGTAGCTGTTGGTGCCCGGGTTGGTGATGGCGTTCAGCGCCTTGGCGTGCTTGATGATGCCGCCGATGTAGTACAGCGCGAACTCGGACAGCCCCGAGTAGCCGTTGCCCGCGAACAGGTTCTGGCCGCCCTTCCAGACCGACTGGTGCACGTGCATGCCGGAGCCGTTGTCGCCCACCACCGGCTTGGGCATGAAGGTCGCCGTCTTGCCGTAGGACGCGGCGACGTTCCACACCGTGTACTTGAGGATCTGCATCCAGTCGGCGCGCTTCACCAGGCTCTCGAACTTGGTGCCGATTTCGCACTGGCCGGCGGAGGCCACCTCGTGGTGATGCACCTCCACTTCGACGCCCTGCTGCTCGAGCGCGAGGCACATGGCGTTGCGCACGTCCATCAGCGTATCCTGCGGCGGCACCGGGAAATAGCCGCCCTTGACCGGCGCCCGGTGGCCCATGTTGCCCGACTCATAGTCGATACCGGTGGACCAGGACGCCTCTTCGGACTTGATCTTCACGAAGCTGCCGGACATGCCCACGTCCCAGGTCACGCCGTCGAAGACGAAGAATTCCGGCTCGGGCCCGAAGTAGGCGACGTCGCCCAGGCCGCTCGATTTCAGATAGGCCTCGGCACGCCTGCCGATGCCGCGCGGGCATCGATCGTAGGGCTTGCCGTCCGTCGGCTCGAACACGTCGCAGCTGAGGATCAGCATCGCCTCGTCGGAGAACGGATCCATGCGCACGCTGGAGGGATCCGGCATCAGCAGCATGTCGGAGGCCTGGATGCCTTTCCACCCGGCGATCGACGAACCGTCGAACGCGTGCCCGGCCTCGAATTTATCCTTGGTGAATTGCCTGATCGGCACCTGCACGTGCTGTTCCTTGCCGCGGGTATCGGTGAAGCGGAAGTCGACGAACTTGACCTCCTTGTCCTTCGCCATCTTCAAGACGTCATCAGCCGTCGTGGCCATTCGCAGTTCTCCTGAGTAGGTGCAATGGGGAGCGGCCGCTCCAGGCGGCCTGACTCACGCAATTGAGCAGGTTCCGTGCCACGAGGCGGACTCCCCCTTCTCCGCCCCAACCGCGCCAATCTGCGGCGATTTTAATTCAAGCTTTGGCACGATGCTGGTGCATTTTTCTAACCCCGGCACCAAGGCGGTGCCGCTCATGGAGCGTCTTATAATGCGCAGCAGCAATGAGCGCCTCGCAGGACATCGAGAAAATCAAGCTGGCCGCGGCCGAACGAGCCCGGCAAATGAAGCTGCCGTATGCCGGGGCGCTCACCCCGGCCGAGGCGCACGCTTTGATGCAGGCAGGGGCCAAGCTGGTGGACGTGCGTACCAGGCCGGAATTGCTCTACGTCGGCCGCGTTCCCGGGAGCCTCGAGGTGGAGTGGCAGACCTATCCCGGCAACCAGCAGAACCCGGAGTTCCTGCAGCAGCTCGCGCAGGTGGCCGAACCCGGGGACACGCTGATGTTCCTGTGCCGCTCGGGCGTACGATCGCACTACTCGGCGATGGCCACCACCCAGGCGGGCTGGCGCGAGAGCTACAACGTCCTCGAGGGTTTCGAGGGCGACAGGGACACCAGCCAACACCGCAACACGATGGCGGGTTGGCGCAAGGCCGGCCTGCCCTGGGTGCAGGGCTAGACGGGTTTCCAGTCCACCCAACCGGTGAACGCCGTCACCAGCACGACGACGCCGAACGCGATGCGGTACCAGGCGAATGGCCGGAAATCGTGCGTGGCCACGTAGCGCACCAGCCAGCGGATGACGATGAACGCCGACGCGAAGGACGCCGCCAACCCGACAGCGAACATGCCGAGATCGTCCGCCGAAAACAGGCTGCGGTGCTTCCACAAGTCGTAGGCGCCCGCCGCCACCAGCGTCGGTACGGCGAGGAAGAAGGAAAACTCGGTAGCCGCCGGGCGCGACAGTCCGAACAGCATGCCGCCGATGATGGTGGCGCCGGAGCGCGAGGTCCCCGGGATCAGCGCAAAGCATTGCGCGAGCCCCACCTTGAGCGCATCGCGCCAAGTCATTGCACCAGTGGTGTCGATGCGGACCGCGCGTCCACCGCGGTCGACCAGCAGGATCACGATGCCGCCGGCGATGAATGCGATCGCGACAGGAACGGGGCCGAACAACTGCGCCTTGATGAAGCCGCCGAACGACAGACCGAGCACGGCGGCCGGGATGAACGCGACCAGCAAATTGCGCCACAGTCGCAGATCGACGCGGAAGAAGCGCGCCCGGTACTCCCACACCACCGCCAGCATGGCGCCGGTCTGGATCGCGACGTAGAACACGCCGGCGCGCTCACCGTGGTAGCCAAGCAGGTCGCCCGCGAGGATCAGGTGCCCGGTGCTCGAGATCGGCAGGAACTCGGTGAGTCCCTCGACGATGCCGAGGATCAGCGCGTGGATCAAACCGGTATCCATGACGCCTAATTTACCTTTTGCGCCAGAAATTCGCGGATCGACGGCCAGAATATCGGGTGCGTGTCGGTGCTGTTGTGCCCGGCATCCTGCATGACGATCTTGCGCTTTGCCCCGCCCCAGGCAGCGAACAGGCGCTCGCCGTGCACCGGCGGAATGACTTCATCGCGCTCCGCGATCAGGCAAAGCAGAGGCTGCTTCAGCTTCGGCGCCAACGCAATCGAATCGAAGCGGTGCTTCAGCAGCCAGTCCACCGGCAGGTACCAGTAGTAGCGCTTCGCTACCGCGGCGAGGCTGTCGAAGGGCGTGACGAGTATCAAGCCGGCGAGCTGCCGTTCGGCGGCAAGCGCCACCGCCGGTCCGCTACCGAGGCTGCGGCCGAAGGCGTAGATGCGCTTTGCGTCCACGCCGGGCAGCTTGACTGCGTGGTCGTACCAGGCCAGCGCGTCCGCCACCAGCGCCTTCTCGGAAGGGGAGCCCTCGCTGCGTCCGTAGCCGCGGTAGTTCATCAGCAGCCACGAGACGTGCGGCATTTCGGTCCTGGCCGCGTCGAGCATCCACGACACCTCCTCGGCGTTGCCGCCGAAATAGAGCATCAGGTCCGGCCCGGACTTCAGGTGCCACGCATGAATCCGCGTGCCATCCGCAGTGCTCAGGAATACCTCCGTGGCTGCGGGATGGCGCCGCGAGATTTCCGCAGCCGCCGCCGCGGACAGGGGCTGGCGGTGGAAGATCAGGCTGTTCTGCGCGAGGTAGACCACCAGCGGCAGGCCGACGGCGAGCGCCAGCCCGATCTTGCCCAGCGAGACGAGCAGGCTCTCGCCTGTCACGTCTTCTGGTAGATCTCGGCGCCCTTCTTTACGAACTCGACCGACTTTTCCTGCATGCCCCGCTCGACATAGTCGCGCACGTCCTGCGTGATTTTCATCGAGCAGAAGTGCGGCCCGCACATCGAGCAGAAGTGCGCCACCTTCATGCTGTCCTTGGGCAGGGTTTCGTCATGGAAATCCTTCGCCGTGTCCGGATCCAGTCCCAGGTTGAACTGGTCGTCCCAGCGGAATTCGAACCGCGCCTTGGAAATCGCGTTGTCGCGGATCTGCGCGCCCGGATGGCCTTTGGCGAGGTCGGCCGCGTGCGCCGCGATCTTGTAGGCCATGATGCCGTCCTTCACGTCCTTCTTGTTCGGCAGGCCGAGGTGCTCCTTCGGCGTCACGTAGCACAGCATCGCCGTGCCGTACCAGCCGATCTGCGCCGCGCCAATGGCGCTGGTGATGTGGTCGTAGCCCGGCGCGATGTCGGTGGTCAACGGCCCGAGCGTATAGAAGGGCGCCTCGTGGCACGCCTTCAGCTGGATCTCCATGTTTTCCTTGATGAGCTGCATGGGCACGTGGCCCGGGCCTTCGATCATCACCTGCACATCGTGTTTCCAGGCGACTTTCGTCAGTTCGCCGAGGGTGCGCAGTTCGGAGAGCTGCGCCTCGTCGTTGGCGTCGTAGCCCGAACCCGGGCGCAGGCCGTCGCCCAGGCTGAAACTCACGTCGTAGGCCTTCATGATCTCGCAGATTTCCTCGAAGTTCGTATAGAGGAAGCTCTCCTTGTGGTGCGAGAGGCACCACTTGGCCATGATCGAGCCGCCGCGCGAAACGATGCCGGTCATGCGCTTTGCGGTCATCGGCACATAGCGCAGCAGCACCCCGGCGTGGATGGTGAAGTAGTCGACGCCCTGCTCGGCCTGCTCGATGAGCGTGTCGCGATAGATCTCCCAGGTCAGCTCTTCGGCCTTGCCGTCGACTTTTTCCAGCGCCTGGTAGATCGGCACGGTGCCGATCGGCACCGGGGCGTTGCGCACGATCCATTCGCGCGTCTCATGGATATGCTTGCCGGTGGACAGATCCATCACCGTGTCGCCGCCCCAGCGGATCGCCCAGGTCATCTTCTCCACTTCCTCGCCGATGCCCGAGGAAACCGCGGAATTGCCGATGTTGGCGTTCACTTTCACCAGGAAATTGCGGCCGATGACCATCGGCTCGCTTTCCGGGTGGTTGATGTTGGCCGGAATGATGGCGCGGCCGCGGGCCACCTCCGAGCGCACGAACTCCGGGGTGATGAGCTCCGGGATCGCGGCGCCAAAGCTCTCGCCACGATGCTGCCAGGTCAGCAGCTCCAGCATCTTCTCGCCGGTCTTGCCGGTCGCTTTCAGACTCTCGACGTAGCGGCTGCGCTCGAGGTTCTCGCGCACGGCGATGAACTCCATCTCGGGCGTGATCAGGCCCTGCTTCGCGTAGTGCATCTGCGAGACGTTCATGCCGCGCCGCGCGCGGCGCGGCGCACGCTTCAGGTTGAAACGCAGCTCGGCGAGACCTGGATCCTGCAAGCGCTCGACGCCATAGCGCGACGACGGGCCCGCGAGAATTTCGGAATCCCCGCGCTCCTCGATCCACTTCTGCCGCAGCGGCGCGAGGCCCGAGCGGATGTCGATCCTGGCGGCCGGGTCGGTGTAGGGCCCGGAGCAGTCGTAGACGAACACCGGCGGATTCGGCTCGCCGCCAAACATCCCCGGCGTGTCCGACTGCGCGACCTGGCGCATCGGCACGCGCAGGTCCGGGCGCGAACCCTGGACGTAGACCTTGCTCGAATTGGGCAGCGGATGGACCGCCGCGTCGTCGACGTGCGCGGTGGCGGCGAGGAATTTCGGATTGGCGTTCATGATCGCTTCCTTCGGCGGGATTACCCGCATCAGGTTCTAAGGGACTCTCTCACCCGGGTCGCGTTTGAAACGCGCTTCCCAGGACCCCCGCGTAAGGCAGTTACGCTACTGCAAAACGGCCGCGGTGACAAGAATTCTCGTCCTGCGCCTGCTAACATGGCGACGCACCGATCTTTCGCCTGAAGTCCTGCCTCATGCGCGCCTATTTCACCTTCCTCGCCGCGCTTACGCTTACCCCCTGCGCGCTGGCGCAGGAGCCGCCCGCAGTGAAGGTCGCGCCGCTCGCCGAGATCGCGATCCACCCCGAACGCGACGCCTCCGCGCAGGTCGTTTCCCTGAACGAGTCGCGCATCGCCGCCGAGATCGCCGGTCGCCTCGAGGTGATGGCGGTGGAAGTCGGGCAGCGCATCGAGCGCGGCGCGCTGGTCGCGCGCCTCGATTGCCGCGACCACCGGCTGTCGCGCGAGCGTGCCGCAGCCGCGCTGGCGGCCGCGCAGGCGCGACAGACCCTCGCCGAGCAGCAGTTGCGCCGCGGGCGCGAGCTGCGCGCGCAAGGCTTTCTCTCCGAAGAAGCGCTGGCCGCCCGCGTCACCGAAGTCGCGGTGCTGAGCGCCGACGCATCTCAGGCGGGAGCGCAGCTCGCCAGTGCCGCGCGCACGGTGGACAAATGCGTGGTGCGCGCTCCGTTCAGCGCCATCGTGCGCGAGCGCCTCGGCCAGGTCGGCGAGCTCGCCGCGCCGGGCACCCCGCTCGCCGTGCTGGTGGACGCCGAGCGCATCGAGGTCTCGGCACAAGTGCAGGCGAAGGACGCGCCCTCCCTGGAACGCGCGGCGCAAGTGAGTTTCCTCGGGCCCGGCGGCGCCCGGCCGCTCGCCCTCGAGCGCATCTCGCCGGCCATCGATCTGCAGACGCGCACCATGGACGCGCGGCTGCGCTTCGCCGGTCCCGCCGCGGCGCCGGGCGCCGCCGGGCGCATCGTGTGGCGCGATTCCGACCCGCATGTCCCGCCCGAACTGGTGGTGCGCCGAGCGGGCCGCCTCGGCGTGTTCGTGGAGGACGCGGGCGTGGTGCGCTTTCACGCCCTGCCCGAAGCGCAGGAGGGTCGTCCGGCGCGCGCCGATCTGCCGCCCGGCGCGCGCCTCGTGGTCAAGGGACAGCTTGCGCTGAAGGACGGCCAGCGCCTGCGATGAAGTTCGTCGAGCTGCTGCTCAAGAACCACCCGCTCGCGAACATCCTGTTCGCGGTGGTGCTGGTCATGGGCACCCTCTCCTACCTGCAGATGCCGCGGGAGCAGGACCCGGAGATCAATTTCAACTGGGTGAGCATCGTCACCGCGCTGCCGGGCGCGTCGGCCGAGGACGTGGAAAAGCGCGTCACCCAGCCGCTCGAGGACGCCATCAAGAACGTCACCGACATTCGCTTCGTGCTCTCCTCGAGCCGCGAAAACGTGTCCTCGATCCTGGTGCGATTCCGCGACATTTCCGAACGCGTGTTCGACAAGCGCGTCAACGACCTGCGGCGCGAGATCCAGAACAAGGCGCAGACCGAGTTGCCGGCGGAGGTACGCGACGACCCGCGCGTGCTTGAGATCACCACCTCGAACGGCTTTCCCACCGCGCAGGTGCTGGTGGGGGGGATCGCGGATGACGAGTCGCTGCGGCGCGTGTCGCGCGAGGTGCGCACCGACCTGGAGCGGCTCGCCGGCGTCGACCAGGTGTTCGCGCTCGGCCTGCACGACGCCGAGTTGCGCGTCGAATTCGACCCGCGGCGCCTTGCCGCGCGCAGCCTCACTGCCGCCGACGTCGCCGACGCCGTGGGCGCGTGGTTTCGCGATACTTTTGCCGGCAAGGCGCGCGCCGGCGATGCCGCCTGGCTGGTGCGTGTCATCGGCCAGGACCCGAGCCCCGATTATCTCGCCGGCCTGACGCTCGCCGTGCCGCGCACGGGCACGCGCATCTCGCTGGAGGAGGTGGCGCGCGTCGAGCGCGCCCGCGCCACGCCGCGCCACCTGGCCTCGGCCAACGGCCGCCCGGCGGTGCTGCTCTCGGTCAGCAAGAAGCCCTACACGAACACGCTCGGGCTGGTCGAGCTGATCAGCAGCTACGTCGCTGACAAGAACGCGGTGCTCGCCCCGCTCGGACTGAAGCTCGCGCTGACCGACGATCAGACCATTCCGACGCGCCAGGCGATTTCCGTCATGGAATCCAACGCGCTGCTCGGCCTCACGCTGGTGCTCGCGGTCTGCTGGGTATTCCTCGGCACGCGCGTATCGGCGCTGGTCGCAATCGGCATCCCGTTCTCTCTTGCCGGCGGTTTCGCGGTGCTCAACGCCGTGGGCTCCACGCTCAACATCTCCGTGCTGCTCGGGGTGGTGATCGTTCTTGGCATGCTGGTGGACGACGCGGTAGTGGTGGTGGAGGCGATCTACTACCGCGTGCAGCGCGGCCAGCAGGTGCTCGCCGCAGCGCTCGACGCGCTGCGCGAGACTGCGGCCCCGATCACGTCCTCGGTGCTCACGACCATGGCCGCCTTCCTGCCGCTGATGCTCCTGCCCGGCCTGGTGGGCAAGTTCATGTTCGTCATCCCCTTCGTGGTCACGCTCACGCTTGCCATCAGTCTGGTCGAGGCCTTCTGGATGCTGCCGACGCACGTCGTCGCGCTGCAGCTCGACCTGACGCGGCCGTCGCGGCTGCAGCGCCTGCGCCACCGCTTCACGCGCCTGCTGCGCGTGCGCTACGCGCGCGCGCTGCTGGTGGTCATGCGCTGGCCCAAGGTGTTCGCGGCACTCATCGTGCTGACCTTCGCCGCTGCGCTCGCCTCGGTCGCGGGCGGACTGGTGCGCATGGAGTTCTTCGCCTTCGACCCGATTCGCCTGTTCTACGTCAACGTGGACATGCCGGCGAGCGCGCCGATCGAGACCACGCTCGCGCGCGTCGAGCAGATGGAGCGCGCCGTGCGCGCGCGGCTGCGAGACGGCGAGGCGCGCGCGCTCACCGCGCTCGCGGGAATAAAGTTCACCGATACCGAGCCGCTGTACGGCGACGCCTACGGCCAACTGGTGGTGTCGCTGGAGCCGCGCGGCAATGACGGTCGCGAAGTCGGCGAAATCGTGGCGGCGCTGCGCAAGGACATCGAGTCGCTCCCGGGACCCGGAAAGGTGAGCTTTCTGATGATGGCGGGCGGGCCGCCGGTGTCCAGGCCCGTGCGCGTGCGCGTGAGGAACGACGACGCTGCCGAGTTGCGCGCCGCGGCCAGCGCGGTGCTCGAAATCGTGCGTGCGGTCCCGGGCACGCGGGACGTGACCGACGACGACGTGCCGGGGCGCCCCGAGCTGCGCCTGCGCCTTGATCCCGAGGCAATCCGCGCGGGCGGCCTCCACCCGGGGCTGGTCGCGCGGCTCCTGCGGCTGCACGTGGACGGCGAGATCGTCACGCAGATGCGCGACCAGGGCGAAAAAGTGGAAGTGCGCGTGCGCGCGGCGCCGCGCGCCTCGGGCGATGTCGCACGGCTCCTGGACGACCCGGTGGCGCTGCCCACGGGCAAGGGCGCCACCACGCTCGGCTCCCTGGTGCGCAGCGAGACGGGGACGGGCAAGGGCGTGATCAAGCACTACAACCTGCGCCGTGCGATCACAGTCGAAGCCGACCTCGACCGTGAGCGCATCGACACCGTGGCGGCGAACAAGGCGATCCGCCTCGCCTGGGAGAAGGTGAAGGGCCGCTATCCGTCGACCTCGCTCGATTTCTCCGGAGAGCTCGACGACATCCAGGAGAGCCTGGACGCGATGCCGGTGCTGTTCCTGCTCGGCGTGGGCCTCATCTACCTGATCCTCGCGGCGCAATTCCGCAGCTATTGGCAGCCGGCGATGATCCTCGCCACTGTGCCGCTCGCGTTCACCGGCGTGGTGTTCGGCCTGCTCGCCTCGGGCAATCCGCTGTCGCTGTACACCATGTACGGCGTCATCGCGCTCACCGGCATCGCGGTGAACTCCGCCATCGTGCTGATCGATGCCGCCAATGCGCGCCGCCGCGCTCGCATGAGCGTTCTGCACGCCGCCGTGTATGCGGCGCGCCGGCGCGTGGTGCCGATCATCATCACCAGCACCACCACCATCGCGGGGCTGTTTTCGCTCGCTGTGGGACTGGGCGGGCACTCGCTCATCTGGGGGCCGATGGCGGCCTCCATCGTATGGGGCATCGGTTTTTCGACCGTGCTCACGCTATTCGCGATGCCGCTGCTCTACTGGGGGCTGATGCCGGAGCACCGGTCGCGGCGCGTCAATACTGCAATGGCTTGAATGAGTTGCCGGCACGGACGAGACGCTTTGGTAAACTAACCACCCCTTCGCACACCGCTCCCAAAACATCGTGAATTTCGAGCTAGCACGCAGCAACATGGTCGAGCAGCAGATCCGCCCCTGGGATGTGCTCGATCAGGATGTGCTGGACCTGCTCTACGTGGTGCCGCGTGAGGCGTTCGTGCCGCCCGCCTGCCGGGCACTCGCCTTCGTGGACATGGAACTCCCGCTCGAACCCGGCGACGCCGCGGGCGAGCGCATGTGGGCCCCGAAGATGGAAGCGCGCGTGCTGCAGGAACTCGCAGTACGCAAATCCGACCGGGTGCTGGAGGTAGGCACCGGCAGTGGCTATCTCACGGCGCTGCTTGCGCACCGCGCAGCCCAGGTGGTCTCGGTCGAATGCAAGCCGGCGCTGGCCGCGTTCGGCCGCGCAAACCTCGAACGGCACGGCGTCGAGAACGTCACCCTCGAAATTGGCGACGCGGCGCGTGACTGGCCGGGGGGCGCCACCTGGGACGTCATCGTGCTGACCGGCTCGGTGCCGGTCGTCCCGCAGGCACTCCTCGCGCGACTCGCCCCGGGCGGGCGACTGTTCGCCGTGCTGGGTGCCCCCCCCATCATGACCGCAAGACTGTGGGTGGCTGCCGATCAGGGCGCGGTCCATGACAGCCCGCTTTTCGATACGCTGATCGCGCCGCTCGCCAACTGCGAGCGGCCGAGCGGCTTCCGGTTCTGAGCGCGCATGGAACGCCTGAATGCGCCGCAACTGGCTGCCTGGCTCCAGGACGCGAATCGTCCGCGACCGCAGTTGGTCGATGTGCGCGAAGCCTGGGAGTTGCAGACCTGCCGCATCGATGAGAGCGTGCACCTGCCGCTTCAGGAAATGCCGACGCGCATGAGCGAACTCGACGCCGCGCGCGACATCGTGCTTATTTGTCATCATGGGGCGCGCAGCCTGCACGCGGCCCTGTTTCTAGAACGCCAGGGATTCGGTTCTGTCTGGAACCTGGACGGGGGCGTTGACGGCTGGGCGCGCTCGGTCGATCCTGCCATGCCTGTTTACTGACGAAGCGACTCACACCATGAACGCCTTATCCGCATTTCGCGCCGGCCTCGTCCTGCTGCTTTCGCTGGGCACCGCGGGCGCCTACGCCCAGAACGTCGCGCAGGTCTTTCGCGACGCGAAGGACAATGACGCGACCTATGCCGCCACGCGCTTCGCGCTCGAGGCCGGGCGCGAGAAGCTGCCGCAGGGGCGCGCGCTGATGCTGCCCTCGCTCAACCTCTCGGCCAATGTCACCGAGGGGCGTATCGAGTCGGACTCGCGCAATGTCGCGGTCTCGCCGAGCTTCGTGCGGCGCCCGGGATCCTATGGCTACACGCTGAGCTTCAGCCAGCCCCTGTACCGGCCGCAGAACGCGCTGGTCCGCGATCAGGCCGAATTCCAGGTGCGACAGTCCGAGGCGGTGTTCGGGCAGGCCGGGCAGGACCTGATCGTCCGCGTCGCCCAGGCCTACTTCGACATCCTTGCCTCGATCGACACGCTCGGCCTGGTGCGGGCGCAAAAGGCGGCCATCTCCGAGCAACTGGCGCAGGCAAAACGGAATTTCGAAGTGGGCACGGCCACCATTACCGACACGCACGAAGCGCAGGCGCGCTATGACCTGATTCTCGCGCAGGAAATCGCCGCGCAGAACGATCGCGAGAACAAGGAACGCGCGCTGCAGCAGATTACCGGCAAGGAGTATCAGGCGCTCAAGCCGCTGCGTGTGGACGTGCAACTCTCCGGTCCGACGCCGGCGACCCTGCAGGCCTGGGTCGACCTCTCGAAGAAGCAGGGTTACCCGGTGCGCATTCAGGACGCGGTGTCCGCCATCGCAACCCTCGAAGCACAGCGCGCGCGCGCCGGGCACCGGCCGACACTGGATCTCGTCGCCTCGCACGGGCAGTCCGGCCAGAACGCATCGATCGTCTCGAGTGTTGGCTCGGACACCACCAGCAGTTCGATCTCGCTGCAGCTGGCCTTGCCGCTGTACCAGGGGGGCGCGATCAATTCGGGTGAACGAGAAGCGGCCGCCAACGCACAGAAATCGAAGCAGGATCTCGAAGCCGCACGGCGTGCGGCAGCGCTCTCGGCGCAGCAGTCCTACCTCGCCGTGATCAACGGCATCGCCCAGGTGAAGGCACTGGAGCAGGCGCTGGTGTCCTCGCAAAGCGCGCTCGATTCGAACAAGCTCGGCTACGAGGTCGGTGTGCGCATCAACATCGACGTGCTGAACGCGCAACAGCAGCTGTTTTCCACGCGACGCGATCTCGCGCTCGCGCGCTACAACACGATCACCAACCACCTCAAGCTGAAGGCCGCCGCCGGCAGCCTGCGCGAGGAAGACCTCGAAGAGGTCAACCGGGCGCTGGCGCCATGAGTACAGGGGCGCCGTAGGCTCCCCCGTACCCCCTGGTCGCCCTTAATTGGGCAGCAACGATCTACAGACGGCGAGGTGGCGCTCCGCCGCCCCTCGGTGCTGGGCGCACAGGCGCTTGCCGGCGATCCCCATGTGCGCGCAGCGCCCGGGGTCTTCCAGCAATTCGCGTGCGGCGCGCACCGCCGCCTTCGTGTCGCTTGATTGCAATGCCGCCCCGGCTTCGACTGCCAACCGGGTCACATCGGCGAAATTGAACATGTGCGGGCCGGTGACGACCGGGATTCCTGCAGCACAGGCCTCGATCAGGTTTTGCCCGCCCAGCGGCTCGAAGCTGCCGCCGATCACGGCCACGTCGCACATTGCGTAATAAAAAGCCATCTCGCCCATGGTGTCTCCGAGATACAGGCGCCGGCCCTGGTGCGGCGCCTCGCCCAGGCTGCGCCGCGCGAGCGTGAACCCCATGCGGGCGGCGAGCGCCGCCACCTCCTCGAAGCGCCGCGGGTGCCGCGGCACCAGCACGATCAGCGCGCCGTCGTCCTGCGCCCCCAGCTCACCGAGCAGCCGCTCTTCCTCGCCCTCGCGCGTGCTCGCGAGGAGCAGCACCTTGCGGTGGCGCAAGGCGGCGCGAAACGCCTTGCCCTCTTCGGCCTTCGCTGCATCTGGTTCGATGTCGAACTTGAGATTGCCCGTGACGGCCACGTTGGGCGCACCCAGACGACTCAGCCGCCGCGCATCCGACGCGCCCTGGGCGCACACCGCCGCCAGGCCGGCGAACGCGGGGCGCGACAGCCAGGACAAGCGCTGGTAGGCCTGCACCGATTTACGCGACATGCGCGCATTGGCGAGCATCACCGGGACGCCGTGCGCCGCGCAGGCGCGCATCAGGTTCGGCCAGATCTCGGTTTCCACCAGCACGCCGAACTTCGGCCGGTAGTGCTCGAGGAAGCGCCGCACCGCACCCGGGTAGTCGTAGGGCAGGTAAGCCTGCAGCACCGACTCGCCGAACACCTGCTTCACCGTGTCGCGGCCCGCCGCCGTGAGGCAGGTCACGAGCACATCGTGGTCCGGATACTCGCGCTGCAATCCCCGCACCAGCGGCGCGCAGGCGCGCACTTCGCCCACCGACACCGCATGCAGCCACAGAAGCCTGGACTTGGGATCGAGGATGGCGTAGCCGAAGCGCTCTGCGATCGCGTCGCGGTAGCCCGGCTCGCGCCGGCCGCGCCACCACAAGCGCAGCAAGATCCAGGGCAATGCCGCGTAGAGCAGCCAGGTGTAGAGCGTCCTCAAGGTGCCCTATGATAAGAGAAACCGATCCAGTTCCCGACGATGCGCGTGCTCCTCATAGGTTGCGCCAGTGTTATCGGCATACATTGCGCGCCGCGCCTGCTCGCGCGCTTCGCTGCGTGGTTAAAATCGTACCGAAGTGACGCTTGAACCGGCCTTGAAAGATAGAAGGCGCCCTTCTGATCTTCAAGGCTGCTTGGGGTGACGCGCAGGGCCCGGACTGGCCCACCTTACGAGGACGGGCCGCCAGAAGACGAATCGCGGCGATCATTCGACGGCTCCAGCGACTCCGCGGCACGCGGACGGCAGCCCAGGCGCTCGCGGAGGCGCGCGGCGGCCGCGTCGACGAACTCGCGCACGCTGTGCCACACGCCGGTCGCGATCACGAAGTCGGCGGGCCGATTCTGCTGCAGGATGCGCCACATCGCCTCGACGTAGTCGCGCGCGTGGCCCCAGTCGCCATTCTGGTCGGAGCCCCATTTGTCGGATCGGGACCGCGCTACAATGCCGCAGCTAAAAGGAGACAACAGTGGCCACCGTTAGCGTTCGTATTCCCGAATCGCTTCTCAGGCGCGCCCAGGCCGCCACCGGGCAGCGTGACGCCGGGGCGGCAGTGCGCCGGGCGCTGGAGATCGCCACGCATGACTACGAGTTGAACGCGGCCGCGCGCCGCACGCTGGACTTGTCGCGCCGCGAGGAGCGCGAAGGCAAGGTCCGCCGCTTCAAGACCGCACGGGATGCCGTCGCGTACCTCAAGCGGCTGTGAAGGAGATCGTTTTCACGCGGCGTTTCGAACGAGATTTCCGCCGTCTGAAGCGAAAAGTCCCCCGGCACGTTCTAGATTACGAGACGCTCGAATACGTTTTCGCATTGCTTCAGGCTGGCAAGCCGTTGCCCGAGGCTTTCAGAGAACATTCTCTCGAACGCGATTTCGCCGGATTCACCGAATGCCATATGGATGCGGACTGGCTCCTGATCTACCGCGTCCTGCGCCATCGAATCGTGCTTCACCGGACCGGAACGCATCGCGATTTGTTCAAGTCCCGGAGAAGGCGCTAGCCGTCAACCTGGCGCGGCGGCTGCGGCGGGCCGAACCGAACGTCAGCCGCACGCTGGGCGAACTCGCCGCCGCGGGCAAACGCTCGCCCTAGCCGGAACTCCTTTCGGGGAGCGCCGGGGCATACTCCGGCACCCAGGCACGCAGGCGCTCGCGCACCGCCTCGGCGCCGGGATTTTTCTCCGCGGCGATCCAGGCCAGCACCTCCTCGAGCAACGCGCCGTCCGCGTTTGCGTGTGCGCGCGCCACGCGCAGCTTGGGATGCGGGGTGGGCAGTGTGTGCTCGGCGTCGGCGAGCAGCTCCTCGAACAGCTTCTCGCCCGGGCGCAGCCCGGTGTACTCGATGCGGATGTCGTTCTCGGACAAGCCCGAGAGCCGGATCAACTGGCGCGCGAGATCCGCGATGCGCACCGGTTCGCCCATCTCGAGCACGTAGATCTCGCCGCCCGCGCCCATCAGCGCCGCCTGCAGCACGAGCTGCGTGGCCTCGGGGATGGACATGAAGTAACGCTGGACCTCGCGATGCGTCACCGTGACCGGGCCGCCGCGCGCGATCTGCTCGCGAAAACGCGGGATCACGCTGCCGGTGGAGCCGAGCACGTTGCCGAAGCGCACCGTCACGAATTGCGTGCCGCCGGTACCCTGCAAGGCCTGGCAGGCGAGTTCCGCCAGCCGCTTGGAGGCGCCCATGACGTTGGTGGGATTCACCGCCTTGTCGGTAGAGACCAGCACGAACTTGCGCGCGCCCGCGGCCTGCGCCGGGCGCAGGAGCACCGCATCGAGACCTTCCAATCGCAGCAAAGCCTGCTCCGCGGCGGACTTGCTGCGGCCGTAGGCGTCGTCCGGATGCGCGGCCTTGATCGAGCTGAGGTAGACAAAGCGCCGCGCGCCCGACTCGAGCGCGGCCTTGGCCCGCGCGATCGTGCCTTCGACGTTGACGGGGTGCAGGTCCGCGGCGCTCGCCGACGTGTGCGCGATGTTCGCGAGATGCACGACTGCGTCGCAGCCTTGCACCGACGCGCGCAGTTCATGCCCGGCCGCGGCGAGCGTGGGACACAGATGGCTGCCGATGAAGCCGGAGGCGCCGGTGACATGAATGCGCATCGGGGCCGATACTACCGCCAGGACGGGCACCTCTCTCTTCAGGCTTGCAAATTAGATACGTCGCTTCTAATATGCAAGGCATGTATGAACGCCTCTGCGCCGCCCGCCTGCTCGAACTGGCGCGGCGTTTCCCCGCGGTCGCCATCCTGGGCGCGCGCCAGGTCGGCAAGACCACGCTGGCGCGCAAGGTGTTCGGCGGCCTGCGCTACCTGGACCTCGAGGATCCCCGCACGGCGCAGCGCTTCCGCGACGATGCGCGGCTCGCGCTCGATGCGCTGCCGGACGGCGCGATCCTCGACGAGGCGCAAGCCGTCCCCGAGCTGTTCGCCGCGCTACGCGGCACCATAGACGCCGAGCGCCGCCGCACCGGCCGCTTCATCGTGCTTGGCTCCGCACAGCCGGCCCTGGTTCGGGGAATCTCGGAGTCGCTCGGCGGCCGCGTCGCGGTGGTCGAACTCGACCCCCTCTCGGCCTGCGAGGCTGCGACCGGGGAGCATGCGGCCGGCTGGCGCGCGCTCTGGCTGAAGGGCGGGTTTCCCGACGCGCTCGGCGGCGATTTCCGGGAATGGTGGGAAGCCTACCTGCGCACCCTGCTGGAGCGCGACCTGCCCCAGTACGGGGTTGCCGCCGATCCGCTGTTCATGCGGCGTCTGCTGACCATGCTCGCGCACCAGCACGGCGGACTGTTCAACGCTTCGGCGCTGGGCGCCTCGCTCGGCGTCTCCTATCACACCGTGCAGCGACAGGTGGACGTGCTGGAGTCGGTGTTCCTCGCACGACGCCTGCCGCCATACTTCCGCAACGTCGGCAAGCGGCTCACCAAGGCGCCGAAGCTGTTCCTGCGCGACACCGGATTGCTGCACCATCTCCTCAATATCGGCTCGGCCGAGGACCTGGACGCACATCCCGCGCGCGGCGCGAGCTGGGAGGGATTCGTCGCCGAGGATATCCTGCGGCGCGAGCGCGTCGCTCGTCCCGGCTCGCAGGGCTGCTTCTGGCGCACCTTGGCCGGCGCCGAGATCGACCTGCTGCTCGACCGCGGCGATGCGCGCGTCGCCATCGAGATCAAGGCGGGCCGCGGCGACGCGCCGCGCACGGTGCGTGCCCTGCGCGAGGCGCTGCCGGACGTGCGGGCGGAACGCGCCTGGATCGTCGACCAGGCACCGGGCACGGAACTGCTCGCGCCCCGCATCGCGCGGATCGGGTTCGCAGAGGCGAGCGGCGGAACGCCGTGACACGGGATGCCAGGCACATGACGCTTCCCGTCCAGCCCGTGATCCTCGCGGGCGGCTACGGCACGCGGCTCTGGCCAATGTCGCGCAAGCTCCTGCCCAAGCAGTTCCTGCCGCTCGTGTCGGCACAAACCATGCTGCAAGAAACGGTGGCGCGGGCGCAGTGCCTGCGCAATGCCAGGCCACCCTTGGTGGTGGTGAGCGAGGAGCATCGCTTTCTCGCGGCCGAGCAGTTGCGCGCGATGGGCGCCGAGGGCGCGACGCTGCTCCTCGAGCCCGCGGGACGCGGCACCGCACCTGCGGCTGCACTGGCGTGCCTGTCCGCCATCGAGCATGACCCCAACGCGATTGTCCTGCTGCTTGCGGCAGACCATCTCATCGCAGATGCGAATCGGTTCCTTGAGTGTGTCACGGTGGCCGTCGGCCTTGCCCAAGACGGAGGTCTCGTCACCTTTGGCATGCAGCCCGACGGGCCAGCGACAGGGTACGGGTACGTCGTTCGCGGTGAGCCGCTCGGCGCCGGATTCCGCGTCAGGCAGTTCGTCGAAAAACCCGACGCCGCGCGCGCAGCGCAATTGATCGGCGCTGGCGGCGTCTACTGGAACAGCGGCATGTTGGTGTTCGCCGCCGCCACCTACATGGCGGAACTGGCGAAACATCGCCCCGACATCGCCGCGGCAGTGCGCAAAGCCTGGGACATGCGCAGCAGCGATCTCGATTTCATTCGGCCGGGCCGCGACGCCTTCCTCGCCTGCCCGCAGGATTCAGTGGATTATGCGGTGATGGAGCGCACTGCGAACGCGGTCGTGGTGCCGGGCGATTTCGGCTGGAGCGATCTCGGATCCTGGGACACGCTGTGGGAGGCAGGCCGCAAGGATGATCGCGGCAACGTCGCCGTCGGCGATACGCAGCTCCTGGAGACCAGGGACAGCTATGTGCGAGCGGAAAGCCGCCTGGTGACGGTACTCGGCCTCGACAACGCGGTGGTCGTGGAAACCAGCGACGCGGTACTCGTCGCTTCGCGCGAACACGCTCAGCGGGTGAAGGAAATCGTGGCGCGGCTCGCCGACGAGAAGCGCAGTGAGTACCTGAGCCACGACCGCGTGTATCGGCCGTGGGGTTACTACGAAAGCGTGGACGCGGGCAGCCGGTACCAGGTGAAGCGCATCGTGGTGAACCCCGGCCAGGCGCTTTCGCTACAGATGCATCAACGCCGCGCCGAGCACTGGGTGGTGGTGTCGGGCACCGCGCGCGTCACGCGCGGCGAGGAGGTCCTAACGCTTTCCGAAAACCAGTCGACGTTCATCCCCGTGGGCACCAAGCATCGCCTCGAAAATCCCGGCGGCGCGCCGCTGCAGATCATCGAGGTGCAGTCCGGGGACTACCTGGGCGAGGACGACATCGTGCGCTTCGAAGACGGCTACGGCCGCCGGTAGCACGATTTCAGGCTGCCGTCTGCACCTCGCGGCGCTCAAGAAAATCGCGATAAGCCAGTGCAATGCCTGCTTCCACGTTCACCCTCGGCGCCCAGCCCAGACGGACCACGCGGGAGACGTCGAGCAGCTTGCGCGGGGTGCCGTCGGGCTTGGCGGTATCGAAGTGCAGTCCGCCTTTGAAACCCACGATGCGCGCGACCAGCTCGGCCAGCTCGCTGATGGCGAGATCGGATCCTGGGCCGATGTTGATCAAAGGCGGATAGGTCCCGATCGTCGCGTTGTACTTCGCGTCGTCCAGCCGCAGCAATGCCACGCAGGCGTCCGCCATGTCGTCGCTGTACAAGAACTCGCGCCGCGGCTTCCCCGTTCCCCATACCACCAGGGCTTCGTCGCCGCGCGCTTTCGCCTCATGCGCCTTGCGGATCAGCGCCGGCAGGACGTGCGAGGTACGCAGATCGTAGTTGTCGCCGGGGCCGTACAGATTCGTCGGCATGACGGCAAGGAACTGTGTGCCGTATTGACGGTTGTACGCTGAACACATCTCGATGCCGGCAATCTTCGCGAGCGCATACGGGCGGTTGGTCGGCTCGAGCGGCCCGGTGAGGAGATGCTCCTCCTTCATCGGCTGCGGGCACTCGCGCGGATAGATGCAGGAGGAACCGAGGAACAAGAGCCGCGTCACGCCCGCACGCCAGGCCTCATGGATGACATTGGTCTGGATCGCCAGGTTCTCGCGGATCAACTCGGCCGGCAGCGTGTCGTTGGCGAGGATGCCGCCGACCTTCGCCGCGGCGAGCAGCACGTGCCGCGGCCGCTCGGCCTCGAAGAAGCGGCGTACCGCCACCGCGTCCGCCAGCTCGAGGTCGGCGTGGGTGCGCAACAGCAGGTTCTCATGACCCGCGGCGCGCAGCCGGCGCACCAGCGCCGAGCCTGCAAGGCCGCTGTGTCCCGCAACGTAGATCTTGTCGGTCCGCTCCACGCTATTCGTACTGCCGATGCACGGTGTGGCCGTGCTTCGTCACGAGCGCGTCGCGCTCGGCCTCGCGCATGTCGGCGTGCGCCATCTCCTCGACCAGTGCGTCGAACGAGGTCTTCGCCGTCCAGCCCAGCTTCGTCTTCGCCTTGGACGGATCGCCGAGCAGGGTGTCGACCTCAGCCGGGCGGAAGTAGCACCGGTCCACGGCCACGATCTTCTTGCCCACGGTATCCGATGCGTGCTCCTCCGCGCCCGCGCCCTTCCACGATAGCTTCATCTCGAGCTTCTGTGCCGCAAGATTGACGAAATCGCGCACGCTGTACTGCTTGCCCGTGGCGATAACGTAGTCCTCGGCTTGCTTCTGCTGCAGCATCAGCCACTGCGCCTCGACGTAGTCGCGCGCGTGGCCCCAGTCGCGCCGTGCATCGAGATTCCCGAGGTAGAGGCACTCCTGCAGCCCAAGCTTGATGCGCGCGAGCGCGCGCGTGATCTTGCGCGACACGAAAGTCTCGCCGCGGATCGGCGACTCGTGATTGAAGAGAATCCCGTTGCAGGCGTACATGCCGTAGGACTCGCGGTAATTCACCGTGATCCAGTACGCGTAGAGCTTCGCCACGCCGTAGGGAGAGCGCGGGTAGAAGGGCGTGGTCTCCTTCTGCGGCGTCTCCACCACCTTGCCGTAGAGCTCCGAGGTCGAGGCCTGGTAGAAGCGCGTCTTCTTTTCCATGCCGAGGATGCGCACTGCCTCCAGGAGCCGCAGCGTGCCCATGCCGTCCGAATCGGCGGTGTACTCGGGCTCCTCGAACGACACCGCGACGTGGCTCTGCGCCGCGAGGTTGTAGATCTCGTCGGGCTGGGACTGCTGCACGATGCGCGTCAGGCTCGACGAATCGGTCATGTCGCCGTAGTGCAAGATCAGGCGCCGGTCGGGCTCGTGCGGGTCCTGGTACAGATGGTCGATGCGCTGCGTGTTGAAGCTCGAGGCGCGGCGCTTGATGCCGTGCACCTCGTAGCCCTTGGCGAGCAGGAATTCGGCGAGGTAGGCGCCATCCTGGCCGGTGATGCCGGTGATCAATTCGATTTTCCTGCTCATCGTGCGGCCAATGTTACCTCGGAGAGCTGCTCCTCCCACGACGCCAGCGAAAGACCGAAGTCCTTGCGCAGCCGCGAGCAGTCCAGGCACGAATTTCGCGGCCGCCGTGCGGGTGTGGGGTAGTCCTCCGTGCGGATCGCCACCACCGGCGTGGCGATGCCCGCACGGGCGAGGATGGCGCGCGCGAAGCCGCACCAGCTCGCCTCGCCTGCCGCGCAAAAGTGATAGAGCCCGCCAGCCCCGCGTGGCAGCAACTGTGCCGTGGCCCGGGCGATCGCCAGGCTGGAAGTCGGCGCGCCGATCTGGTCATCCACCACGCGCAGTTCGGGGCGCTCGCGCGCCAGGCGCAGCATGGTGAGCAGAAAATTGCTCCCGCGCGGCCCGTACACCCAGCTGGTGCGCAGGATCAGGTGCCGGCAACCCGAGTCAGCAATGGCGCGCTCACCAGCGAGCTTCGAGGCGCCGTAGATATTGAGCGGATTGAGCTCATCGTTTTCGACATAGGGCGAATTCTTGCTGCCGTCGAAAACGCAGTCGGTGGAGTAGTGCACGAGCAACGCCCCGCTGCGCTTCGCCTCTGCGGCCAACACGCCCGGTGCGACCGCGTTCACCGCGAACGCGAGATCGCGCTCGGACTCCGCCTTGTCCACCGCAGTGTAGGCCGCAGCATTGACGATCACTTCCGGTTTGGCGGCCCGCACCACTTCGCCGATCCGTTCCGCGTCGCGCAGATCGAGCTCGGCGCGGCCAAGCGCCGTGACCTCGCCCAGCGCCGCCAGCGTCTTCTGCAACTCCCAACCGACCTGGCCGTCCTTGCCGGTCAGCAGGATCCTCAAGCGAACAGCTCCGCGTCGCGCAATGGCGTGCCGCCTCGGTCCTTTTCCGCCACGATCGGTGCTCCAGCGAGCGGCCATTGAATCCCCAGCGCCGCATCGCTCCACAGCAGCGTGCGCTCGTGCTCCGGGGCGTAGTAGTCGGTGGCCTTGTAGAGCACGTCGGCGGACTCCGAGGTCACAACAAAACCGTGCGCAAAGCCCGGCGGGATCCAGGCCACGCGCTTCGATTCCGCCGACAGCGTGAAACCGGCCCATTTGCCGAAGGTGGGTGAACTCTTGCGCAGGTCGACCGCCACGTCCCACACCTCGCCCGCGATCACGCGCACGAGTTTCCCCTGCGCCTGGAGAATCTGGTAGTGCAGCCCGCGCAGCACGTTTTTCGTCGAGCGCGAATGATTGTCCTGCACGAACTCCACGTCCACGCCAGTCGCCTTGTGGAACGCGCGCCGGTGATAGCTCTCGAAGAAGAAGCCGCGAGCGTCGCCGAATAACTTCGGCTCGAGGAGCAGCACCTCGGGAATGCTGGTGCGCACGACCTGCATCAGGGCACTTTTTCGGCCAGGATGCGCAGCAGGTACGCGCCGTAGCCGCTCTTGGCGAGCGGTTGTGCCAGGGCTTTGAGCCGCGCCCTGGTGATCCAATTCTCGCGGTAGGCGATCTCCTCGACGCAGGCGATCTTGAGCCCCTGGCGCCGCTCGATGGTCTCGATGAAGTGCGAGGCTTCGAGCAGCGACTCATGCGTGCCGGTATCGAGCCAGGCGTGGCCCCGGCCCATGGTCAACACCTGCAACTCGCCGCGCTTGAGGTACGCCCGGTTCACATCCGTGATCTCGAGCTCGCCGCGGGCTGACGGCTTGAGCCTGGAGGCGATGTCGACCACGCGGTTGTCGTAGAAGTACAACCCGACGACCGCGAACGGCGATTTCGGGTGCGCGGGCTTTTCTTCGATGCTGGTGGCCTTTCCGCGCCGGTCAAAGGCGACGACGCCGTAGCGTTCGGGGTCCGTGACCTGGTAGGCGAATACCGTGGCACCCTTTTTCTGCTTTGCCGCCTGTCTGAACAGCCCGGTGAGGTCGTGCCCGTAGAACACGTTGTCACCGAGCACCAGTGCGACTGAATCCTTGCCGATGAATTTCCTGCCGATGATGAAGGCCTGCGCCAGGCCTTCGGGCCTCGGTTGCACCGCATAGCTCAGCTTGATGCCCCACTGGCGCCCGTCGCCCAGCAGCTCCCTGAACCGAGGCGTGTCCTGTTGCGTGGAGATCACCAGGATGTCGCGGATGCCCGCCATCATCAGCGTGGACAAGGGGTAGTACACCATCGGCTTGTCGTAGACCGGCAGGAGCTGCTTGGACACCACCTGCGTCACCGGGTAGAGACGCGTGCCCGAGCCGCCGGCGAGGAGGATGCCTTTCATGTTCGCTCGCCCATGGGGTCAACCGGCCAATTCGCGGCCCGAGATCCGCGGCAGAACGCTCACCCGTCTACCTCAACCACCTCCTCGTCGATGGACGGTGGGACCGCCTCCCCCCTCGCCCTCAGGCTCTCAAGATAGGCTTCGATCGCCTCCTGAATGTTCCGCAGCGCCTCGGCGCGGGTGGCGCCTTGGGAAATGCAGCCCGGGAGCGCGGGAACCTCGGCCACGTTCACCCCATCTTCGTCCTTCTCGATTAGCACACGGTACTTCATCGCCTGCCTCCTAAGGGGTCTGCACCGGGACTCTCGTTCCCGCGAAAACGGGTATGCCGCCCAACCGATCGGGGGACGTGACAATCAGAAGTTCAGGACCGGACATTCTGGTCTACGCGATTGGAGTTGACTGTAGCATGACCCCGGCTTGGCTGGCCGCCCGGCGCGTCCGCGACATAAGGCCGTGCCCCATTCCCGCTCTTCAGGACGATCTCGCTCCTTCGTCAGCGCGTCGGCGCGCGCCAAACGCGCCGCGCTTTACCTGTGCGCACTCTTGCGTGCCCATGCCACTCCGGCCGCGACGTCCTCTTCTTGAATACCGAGCGAAGCGAGCTTCTCGCGCACGACACCGGCGCGGCCGATCCGCACCGGCGTCAGGACGATGCGGCCTTCCGCGGATTGGATGTCGAAATAGCGCGTGCCCGGGAAATCCTCGACCACCGCCTTAGGCAGCGTGATCCGGTTCCTGGAAGTCATCTTGGCTAGCATGGTAGTGGTCGACTAAGAGTAAGAAAGTAAGGTTGCCTTGTCGTAGGCGCACTTCACACGATCCGGACCGCGCCTTTGAGCACGCTCGCGCGGATTCCGGGCTTCTCGGACGGCATCGTCGCCACCTCGACCTTCCTGCCGAACAGGTCCGCAAGATCGTTCTCCAGGCCAATGAGATCCAGCAGGCTGCGATCGGGCTCCAACTCGACCAGAAAATCGATATCGCTTTCCGGGCGTTCTTCGCCGCGCGCCGCCGAACCGAAAAGCCGCACGCTCCGCGCACCGTGCGTGCGCGCCAGCGCGCCGATGCGCTCTTTCATTCGAAGCACTTCCTCGCGCACGCTCCGGTCGCCCTTGGTACTTCCGCTGCGCTTCGGATTGCTCGTCATTTTGCCAATCCGGCCCGTCGATCGATATACCAATTCACCGTTTTCCTCAACCCCGACTCGAAGCTCTCCTGCGGCCGCCAGCCGAGCTCGCGCCGGATCTTGCGCGCATCGATGGCGTAGCGCCGGTCGTGCCCCGGGCGGTCCTTGACGAAGCTGATCAGGCTCGCGTAGCTGCCGCCGGTGCGCGCCTTCGCCTCATCGAGCAGCGCGCACAGGGTCCGCACCAGCTCGAGGTTCTTCATCTCGGCGCCGCCGCCGATGTTGTAGACCTCGCCCGGGCGGCCGCGCTCGAGCACCGCGCGCAACGCCGCGCAGTGGTCCATCACGTAGAGCCAGTCGCGCACGTTCTGCCCGTCGCCGTACACCGGCAGCGGCTTGCCCGCGAGCGCCTGGTGGATCATCAGCGGGATCAGCTTCTCCGGGAACTGGTGCGGCCCGTAGTTGTTCGAGCAGTTGGTGGTCAGCGTCGGCAGCCCGTAGGTGTGCCAATACGCCCGCACCAGGTGGTCGGAAGCCGCCTTGGAAGCGCTGTAGGGGCTGTTCGGCGCGTAAGGCGTTGCCTCGCTGAAAGCCGGATCCCCCGCCCCGAGCGAGCCGTAGACCTCGTCGGTGGAGACGTGCAGGAAG
This sequence comes from Pseudomonadota bacterium, assembly GCA_027624175.1. Taxonomy (GTDB): domain Bacteria; phylum Pseudomonadota; class Gammaproteobacteria; order Burkholderiales; family SG8-39; genus JAABQT01. Next base: position 50,805 of record JAQBXT010000002.1, read on the forward strand.
CGGAACGCCGCGCGTTCCGGGGCGGCGAGGCTGCCCCAGTAGGCACGCGCCTCCTCGAGCAGCGCAAAGGTGCCGACCACGTTGGTCTGCACGAACTCAGCGGGCCCCGCGATGGAGCGATCCACGTGGCTCTCCGCTGCCAGGTGCAGAATGGCGCGCGGCCGGTGCTGCGCCAGGAGCTTTGCCACCAGCCGGCGGTCGCAGATGTCGCCCTGCACGAAAGTGTGGCGCGCGTCGCCGCGCAGCGCCTCCAGGTTCTGCGGGTTGCCGGCGTAGGTGAGCTTGTCCAGGTTCACCACCGGCTCGCCCGTGGCGGCGAGCGTCGACAGCACCAGGTTGGAGCCGATGAACCCCGCGCCGCCGGTCACCAGGAGCATGGCGGGATTCTAAGCCGTCGCGGCGGCCGGCCCGGCCGCGAACTGGATGCGGTGCAACCGCGCGTAGATGCCGCCGCGCGCGAGCAATTCGGCATGGCGCCCCGACTCGACGATGCGGCCCTCGGCGAGCACCGCGATGCGATCGGCGCGCTCCACGGTGGACAGCCGATGGGCGATGACGATGGTGGTGCGCCCCTTCATCAGGGCCTCCAGAGCCGCCTGGACGTGGCGCTCGGACTCGGAATCGAGTGACGAAGTGGCCTCGTCCAGGATCAGCACCGGTGCGTTCTTGAGCAGCGCGCGCGCAATCGCCAGGCGCTGGCGCTGGCCGCCCGAGAGCCGCAGCCCGTTCTCGCCGATCAGCGTATTCAGCCCCTCGGGCATGCCACGGATGAAATCCATCGCGTGCGCGGCCTCGGCCGCGGCGGTGACGTCTTTGTCGTTGGTGCCGGCCAGGCGGCCGTAAGCGATATTGGCGTAGACCGTATCGTTGAACAGCACCACGTCCTGCGACACCAGCGCGATGTTGCCGCGCAGGCTGTCGAGCGTCAGGGTCTGGATGTCGTGGCCGTCCAGGGTGATGCGGCCAGCGTCGGGCGCGTAGAACCTGGGCAGCAGGTTGACCAGCGTGGTCTTGCCGCTGCCCGAAGTGCCCACCAGCGCGAGCGTTTCACCCGGGCGCACGTGCAGCGACACCTCACGCAGCGCGGGCTCGTTGCGCGTTTCGTAGGTGAAACCGACGCCTTCGTAGACGATGTCGCCGCGCGCGCGCGCCAGCGCCAGCGTGCCGCGTTCCTCCTCTACCGGCGCGTCGATCATGCCGAACACGCTTTCGGCGCCCGCCAGGCCGCGCTGCAGGGCGGAATTGACCTGCGTGAGGTGCTTGATCGGCGCGAACAGCATCAGCATCGCAGTGAAGAACGAGGCGAATGCGCCCACCGTGGTGTGCCCGGCGAGGGACTCCTGCAGCGCCACGTAGACGATCACCGCCATCGCCGAGGCGGCGAGAAAATGCGTCACCGGGGTGATCAATGCCTCGGGCACCTTCTGGCGCATGTTGAAGCCGCGCAGCGCCGCGATGGCGCGCTGGAAACGCCGCCCTTCGTAGTCCTGCCCGCCGAACACCTTCACCACGCGATGGCACTCGATGGTCTCCTCGAGCACGTGCACCACGTCGCCCAGCGCCCGCTGGGAAGCGCGCGCCATGGTGCGCAGGCGGTGCGACAGGGCGCGCACGAACAGCGCCACCAGCGGCGCGACCACCAGCGTGATGAGCGTCAGCTTCCAGTTCAGGTACAGCAGCCACGCCAGCATGCCGAGGATCACGATCGAGTCGCGCACCACGACGGTGAGCACCGTGGTCGCCGCCGCGCTGACGTTGGCCACGTCGTAGGCCACGCGCGAGAGCAACGCGCCCGAACTCTGGTCGTCGAACGTGCGCGTCGGGAAGCGCACCAGCCGCGCGAACATCGCCGCGCGCAAGTCCAGCACCACTTTGTCGGCGACCCAGGCCATGCAATAGTGCCCAACGAAGCTGAGTACGCCTCGCACGACGAAGATGGCCACGATGGCGAGCGCGAAGAAGATTGGCGGCGTCGCCGCCTGGCCGGCGGCGGCGAAGCCGCCGTCCAGCAGCGGCTTCATCAGCATGGGAAACAACGGCTCGGTCGCCGCGGCGGCGATCATGCCGAGCAGCGCGAGCGCGAATACCTTGGCGTGCGGCCGCACGTAGGACAGCAGGCGCAGGTACAGCTGGCGGCTGCTCTGACTGCGCGTCTGCGGCATGGACGAATTGTAGCCGCTCGCGCACGCGGACCCGAATTGCGCAAGCCCTCGCTTTGCGGTTCAAATGGCGCCATGACGCCGCCATCGGTCTACGCGCAACGCATGCTGGACGCCGCGCGCGCATGCCTGGTGGTGACGGCCGCCTCGCTGCCGCTGTCTACCGCCGCGACCAATGCTTTCGCGGTGCTCGCCTTCTTGTGCTGGGCGCTTTCCGGACAATGGCGGCCGGCGTTCGGCGCCATTGCCGCCGAGCCCGTCGCCTGGCTCGGCTACGTGCTTTTCGCAGCTTTGGCGGCGGGGATTGCATGGTCGCGCGTCCCGGCGCAGGAGGCGGCAGGCGCACTCCTCAAGTACAGGGAACTGCTGCTGTTCGGCATCACCATGTTCCTGTTCGCCGACGCGCGCTGGCGCGCAAGGCTGCTGGGCGCGTTCTTCGCGGGGACGCTGGTGTTGCTCGTGCTGTCCTATGCGATCCGGTTCGGCCTGCTGCACTACGCCGACGAGCGCGGCTTCTCGAGCGCCGAGAACGCGGTGCTGCTGAAGAACCCCATCACCCACGGCTTCATCGTGAGCCTGCTTGCCTTCGGCGCCGCCGTCTACGCGCTGCGCTGCGCCGGCTGGCACCGATGGGCTTTTGCACTGGTCGCGTTTCTCGCAGCAGTCAATGTGTGGTTCGCGGTACAAGGGCGCACGGGCTACGTGGTGATGACGGTGCTGTTCCTGTGGTTCGCGTACTCGCGCTGGTCGCTGAAAGGCGTCGCCGCAGCGGCAGTGGGCCTCGCCTTGCTGTTGGCCGCGGCATATCAGTGGGCACCTGTGTTCCAAACGCGCGTCAGCCAGGTCGTGGCAGAAGCACACGACTACCGCTACCAGGCGCATCCGGGCGAGACCTCCATCGGTTCGCGGCTGCATTTCTGGAACAGATCGGCGCAGTGGATGGCACGGCATCCGCTTCTTGGCGCGGGAACAGGCGGCTGGAGCGAGGCCTTTTACGAAGCCACCGAAGGCGAGGACGGATTCATGCACAACCGCGATCGCAATCACCCCCACAACGAGTACGTCCACCTCGCGGTGCAGTTGGGACCGTCCGGGCTGGCACTGTTTATCGCCTTGCTCGTCGTTGCGTTTCGCCGCGCTGGCCGCCTGTCCGGAGAATACGCCGTGCTAGCGCAAGGATTCATTCTCGCTTTTGCGGTGGGATCACTGTTCAACGACCTACTCTTCGACACTACCGAAGGCCACATGTGGGCGGTGCTGGGCGGAGCGCTGTTCGGCGCCGCGCCGCGCAAGGAAAGTTGATCATGCCGGCCTTCTCCATCCTGATCCCGAGCTGGAACAACCTGCCCTACCTGCAGCTGTGCGTGGAGAGCCTGCGCCGGCATTCCGCGCGCCAGCACCAGATTCTCGTACACGCCAACGACGGCAGCGACGGCACGCGCGCCTGGCTGCGCGAGCAGGGCATCGAGCACACGGCGAGCGACGCCAACATCGGCATCTGCCACGCCGTGAATCTCATCGGCGAAAAGGCGCGCGGCGACTACGTGCTCTACCTGAACGACGACATGGTCGTCGCGCCGGGCTGGGACAGCGCGCTCGAGCGCGCCATCGCGCGGGTCGAGCGCCACGGCATGTTCCTGCTCTCGGGCACCATGATCGAGCCCGCGGGATCGGGCAACGCCTGCGTGGTGCTCTCCGACTTCGGCCGCCACCCGGCGCAGTTCGACCTCGCGCGCTTTGCGCGCGAGGCGCCGGCGCTGGCGCGCGCCGACTGGCTGGGCGCCACCTGGCCGCCGACGCTCGTCGCGCGATCGCTCTGGCACCAGGTCGGCGGCTACAGCATCGAATTCTCCCCCGGCATGAGCAGCGACAACGATTTCTCCATGAAGCTCTGGCGCGCCGGCTGCCGCGTGTACCTCGGCGTCGGCGACAGCCTGATCTATCACTTCTCCAAGACCTCCACGGACCGCATCCGCAAGAACGACGGCCGCCGCCAGTTCCTGATGAAATGGGGCATGACGCAGTCCGGATTCGACCGCTACTACCTGCGACGCGGCCAGGCTGCGCCCGCGGACCCGCTCCTGCCGGAACCGCAAGCCTCCTGGGGCCTGCGCTGGCAGACGATCAAGAGCGGGCTGCGGCGGCGCCTCGGCTGAGCGCCTCGCGCGCCGCGTCGATGACGCGCGCCGCGCTCATGCGATCCAGGCACTCGCTGGCGCTTTCGCGATGGTTCTCGCAGCCCTCTTCCTGGCAGGGGACACAGGCAAGCGTCGGCTCCTGCAGCAGCGCGACGTTGCCGCGCCGCTGCAGCGCCACAACCTTTTCGTAGGGGCGCTCGAGGCCGCTCTTGGGCAGCGGTCCCCACAGGCACGGATCGGTCGGGCCGAACAGCGCCAGCGTCGGCGTGGCACAGGCCGCGGCGAGGTGCGTGGTCGCCGTGTCCGGACCGACGAACAGCGCGGCCCCGCGCAGCAGGTCCGCAGTCTGCGCGAAGCGCAGCCGCTCGCAAACGTCGGTAACCGGCGCTTTCGCCCCGGCCAGCACCTGCTGCACGTACACGCGCTCGTCCTCCCCGGGCCCGCCGGTGATCACCACGCGCAGGCCTTCGCCATGCAGCCACGCGATCAGCGCATGCCAGCCCGCGGTATGCCAGCGCTTGTATCGGAAGCGCGGCGCCAGGTGCAGCACGGCATAGCGTTCGCGCGCGGCGTCGAATCCCAGCACGTCGCGCCAGGCGATCGCCGGCATGCCGGCGGAGGGCGCGACGATCTCCGGCGCCCATGGAATGCCCATCGCTTGCGCGAGCGCCTGGTAGCCGAGCGGCCGCGCGAGCTCGGGCGGCGACACCACGCCGCGCTCCACCGAAAGCCGCTTCCACCAGCGCTTGTCCCACTGGGGCGGCAGGAGCCCCACGCGCCGCCTCGCCGCCAGCCAGCCAAAGATGTGCGGCCGGTCGGCGGTTTCCGCGACCACCGCCAGGTCGTACCGGCGCCACAGCCGGCGCCGCAGCGCCGCCTGCGGGCCTCGCGGTTCCGCGGTGATGACCCGGCGCAGGTCGGGATTGCCCTCCAGCACGCCCTCGGTGCCCGCGAACACCAGGGCGTCGATGGCCGCACGCGGATACGCGTTGCGCAGGGAACGGATAAGCGGCGTGGTGAGCAGCACGTCGCCCATGAAGCGCAGCGAGATGACGAGGATCGAGCCGGGCTCAGTCAATCCTGAATTCCGCCGTGAAGCTCAGCGAGCGCCCAGGCAACGGGTACACGTTGTACCGATCGGGCGTGAAGTTGCTGCGCACCGCGTAAGTGTAGTACGCCTCATCCAGCAGGTTGTTCACTGCCAAGGCGAGGCGGCCCCAGCCGAAGTCGCGCGCGAGTTTCAGGTCCAGCAGGGCGTAGGCCGGAATCTTCGCGCCCAGCGTGTTGGGCTCGTCGTTGTCCATGCGCTGCTCGCTCACCGCGGTCAGCGCCGCGGACAGGAGCATGCGTTCCCCCAGGTCCCAGGCGAGGCCGAGGTTCAGTTTGTGCTCGGGCACCAGGGGAACGCGCCTGCCCGAAATGTCCACGTTGGTGCCGAAAGACACGTTGCCGGGCAGCACGCCGCCACGAAAGCGCGCATCGGTATAGCCGTAGGCCGCGCTCAGGCGCAGCGCTTTCGCGACTTGCCACCAGGACTCGATCTCGAGGCCACGCCGGCGCGAGGGCGGCAGGTTGGTGTTGCCGATCCCGGCGGAAAATGGATCGAGGTGAATTTCGTCCGTGATATCGGCCTGGAACAGCGAGCCGCGCATCGATGCGGCTTGCACGCGCCATTCGGCGCCTGCCTCGTGCGTACGCGCGTGCTGCGGGCGCAGGATCTGGAACTGCGCGTTGAACGCCGCGTCGCTCTCGTAGATCTCCTCCGCGTTCACGAAGCGGTAGCTGCGCCCGGCGCGTGCGAACCAGGCCCAGGCCGGCGACAGCGCCTGGCGCAGTCCGAGCTCCCAGGCATGCTGGCGCTGCGTTGCCTGCACCGCCGGCGCCTGCGAGCCGAATCCCGGGTAACCCGGTGAGGCGGGATCGAACGCGTCGCCCGCCCGGTACTTCACCTGTTCTTCGCGCCAGCCAAGCGTGAGCAGGCTCGAGGGCGACAGCTCGACGCCATCCTGCAGGTAGATCGCCTGCGCGTCCTGGTTCACCCGCACGCGGTTCACCGGCCGCGCTAGATTCTGCTGCCGGTCGGCGCGGCGCGAGTCGTAGCGCCAGGCGTTGCTGTCGGCGCCGACGATCAGCCGGTGACGCACGCCGCCGAGTTGCAGCGGCAGGCGCACACGCGGGCCGATCGAACTCCACTCCAGGCGGTCGTCACGCGCCACCGGCCCCTGCTGGTCGAAATAGGAGCGCTGCGCCTTGTCGCGCCAGTCGAGATCGAGCTTGAACTCCGCGCTGCCCGCGAAATACACGAGCGTCGCGCCGGCGCGATTGCCGTCGCGCTCGGACCAGTCGTTCGGCGTCTGCGCGCCGCGCGGGTCCGTCACGTACTCGTTCAGACCGATGGACGGCTGCACGGCACGCGCCCCGGGCAGGCGCATGTCCTGGTGGTCACTGCCAAAGCGCAGGTCTACGTAGCTCTCGCCCGGACCCCAGCGCATGTTCATCGCCAGGTTTTCCTGCTGGTTGCGGTTGTTGCGCCGGTAACCGTCGGCGTCGTATGCGTAGACCGAGGCGTTGATGCCGAAGGCCTCGCCGGCGAGGCTGCCGTAGAGTTGTCCCTCCGCCGTGCCGTAGCTCGCCATCCGGCCGAGCGTTTCGGCGCGCCGGCCCTGCATGAGCGGCGAGCGCGTGATGATGTTGACCACGCCCGCCGTGGCGCCGTCGCCGTAGAGCACCGCGCCGGTGCCGCGCAGGATCTCGATGCGCTCGATGGCGGCGAGCGGGATCGCAGCCCACTGCACGCCCGAGAGGTCGAAATCGCTCAGGCGCCGGCCATCCACCAGCACCAGCGTGTTCTGCGCCCCGGTGATGCCGAATCCGCGCAGGTCGACGGCGGCGCCGGCCGCGTTGTTGCCGAAATAATCGCGCATCGCCAGCCCGGCCTGCGCGGACAGCAATTCCGGCAGCGTGCGCGCCGCGCTGCGCTCGATGTCCTCAGTGTCGAGCACCGTGACGCGCGCCGGCAGGCGGCGCGTATCCTCCGGGAAGCGTGTGGCCTGAATGATGACCGCGTCGCCGTTCGAACCCGGCTGTGCGAGTGCCGCCGGCGCGAGCGCGGCGAGCAGCGCGAGTGTTGCCATGCGCATGATGAGACCCAAGACCCTTCCTGGCGTCATCCCCGACGCCGCAAAGCGGTTGCCGTGAACTGCAAGGCCGGTCTCCGGACTCGCGAGCAGGCGCTGGACGACGCGCCGGGCATGCCGCCTTCCCGTGGAACCAGCATCCACAGTGGCTGGGAGGCACGCCCCCTCGCTTACCGTTGCGGGGGCAGTACAGGGATCGCGGCCCGGCAAACATCGGGTCGCGCACCTGTTTCCCGTTTCATCCCCGCGGAGCGAATCTCCGCGAAGACACCTTGCAGCTGACTACGCGAGCGATTATACAAACCGGCATGGCGCGCGCAATGTTCCTCGTGTTGCTGCTGGCGGCCGCAGGCGCCGGCGCCGAAGTACGCGTGACGGACGACTACGGCCGCGAGGTGCGCCTCCCGGCGCCGGCCCGGCGCGTGGTCAGCCTCGCGCCGCACCTCACCGAGCTGATGTATGCCGCGGGTGCCGGCGCGCGCCTGGTCGGCGCGCTCCAGTACAGCGACTTTCCGCCCGCAGCGAAGCGCCTGCCGCGCGTGGGCAGCGAGGCCCAGATCGACCTCGAAGCGCTGGTCGCGCTGCAGCCCGACCTGGTCGTCGCGTGGCCGAACGCCGGCAGCGCCGCGGCCGTGGAGCGCATCGCCGCACTGGGCATTGCGGTATTCCGTTCCGAGCCGCGCGAACTGGAGGACATCGCGCGTACGCTGGAGACGCTGGGGCGCCTGGCGGGCACCGAGGCCGCGGCGCTGGCGGCGTCCCGGGTGTTCCGCGCGCGCGCCGCGCGCATCGAGCGCCACTACGCCGCGAAACCGCGCGTGCGGGTCTTCTACCAGGTGTGGAACAAGCCGCTGATCACCGTGAACGGCGAACACGTGATCAGCAAGGCAATGCGCCTGTGCGGCGGCGAAAACGTGATGGCGGGACTGCCCGGCCTGGCCCCCGAGATCGATCGCGAACGGGTGCTGCGCGCCGATCCCGAAGTCATTCTGGCGAGCGGCGCCGGCGGCGGCCGGCCGGCCTGGCTGGACGAGTGGCGCGCCTTTGCGACCCTGGCCGCGGCGCGGGGCGACAACCTCTACGCCATCCGGCCCGAACTGCTGCAGCAGCACACCCCCCGGTTGCTGGAGGGCGCGGAGCTGTTGTGTGGCATTCTCGAGCAGGTTCGGGCCAAACGGACCCGCTGACACATTCTGAGAAATCACATTCAGAACCGCTCCTTATTTCTTGACGCAGTAGCGATTTTGAAACATAGTGTGCCGCGTGGAGGCGGAGTTCAACTCGCTCGAGTCCAAGGTCGCGCAGTTCGTCGGACTGTGCGAGCGCCTGCGCGCCGAGAATATTTCGCTGCGCCAGGAACTGGCGAGCGCCCGCAATGACGCCAAGCGCCTGAAAGACAAGATCGAGGGCGCCCGCAGCAAAGTCGAGCATCTGCTGTCGCGCCTGCCCGAGTGAGCGCGAACGACCGGCGTCCGGCGGACGGCGCCAAGACCATCGAAGTCAATCTGCTGGGGCGCAGCTACCGCGTCGCCTGCAGCGACAGCGAGCGCGAGGCGCTGCTGCAGGCGGTCGCCTACCTCGAAGGAAAGATGGGCGAGATCAAGAAAGCCGGCAAAGTCGCGGGCACCGAGCGCATCGCCATGATGGCGGCGCTCAACGTTGCGCACGAACTGTTGTCGATGCGCCTGGGCGAGGGCTTTGACCTCGGCGCAGCCCGGCGTAGAATCGGCGGCATCGAGGCGATGCTGGAAGCGGCGCTCGCCAAGCAGGAGAAGTTGTTCTAGGCTTTGCTCCGACGTTCCCTGCTGTGTTCGACCGGGCTCTAATTTTCCGAACCGATAGCTTCCTTGGGTTGCGGACCCAGTGTCACTGTTGCGATCGTCCCTCCTTCGGGTGCCGGACGAACCTGAGGTGACCGGTAAGCGACCACCCTGATTAAGCACAGGGTTCGGGAGCAGAGCCCACCGGCATGCGCGGGGGACTCCACCAATGCAGTTCTGGCTGATGAAGACGGAGCCCGACGAGTGCTCGATCGACGACGCGCTCGCCGCGCCGCGCCGCATCACGCCCTGGAGCGGGGTGCGCAATTACCAGTCGCGCAACACCATGCGCGATCCGATGCGCGTGGGCGACGGCGTGCTGTTCTACCACTCGAACTGCGCTGAGCCGGGCATCGCGGGCCTGGCCGAAGTGGCGTCCGGCAGCCGCCCGGACCCCACGCAGTTCGACCGCAAGGGCGGCTATTACGATCCGCAATCGAAGCGCGAGGCGCCGCGCTGGGTGCTGGTGGACATACGTGCGCTGAAGAAAACCCGCCTGGTGCCGATCGCCGAACTGAAGGCACACAAAGCGCTGGCGAATATGCTCACGCTGCGCCCCGGCAACCGGCTCTCGATCACGCCGGTGAGCGGCGCCGAGTGGCGCTACATCACCGGGAAACTGCTTTGAACAACGACAGCCTGCTGCGCGCCCTGGCGCGCGAGCCCACCAGCCATACCCCGGTCTGGCTGATGCGCCAGGCCGGGCGCTACCTGCCGGAATACAACGCGACGCGCGCGCGCGCGGGCAGCTTTCTCGCCCTCGCCAAGTCGCCGGCGTTCGCCACCGAGGTGACCCTGCAACCTCTGGAGCGCTTTGCGCTCGATGCCGCGATCCTTTTCTCCGACATCCTGACGGTGCCCGACGCGATGGGGCTCGGCCTGTACTTCGCGGAGGGTGAAGGCCCGCGTTTCGAGCGGCCGCTGCGCGACGAGGCGGCGATTCGCGCCCTCGCCGCGCCCGACCCGACGGACCGGCTGCGTTATGTGCTCGACGCGGTGCGCGAGATCCGCAAGGCGCTCGCCGGCCGGGTGCCGCTGATCGGCTTTTCCGGCAGCCCGTTCACTCTCGCCTGTTACATGGTGGAAGGTTCCGGCAGCGACGATTGGCGCGCGCTGAAGACCATGCTCTACGCGCGGCCGGAGTTGCTGCACCGCATACTGGAAGTGAACGCGCGTGCAGTGACCGACTACCTCAACGCACAGATCGAAGCGGGCGCGCAGGCCGTGATGATTTTCGACACCTGGGGCGGCCAGCTCAGCCATGCGGCCTACGAAGAGTTCTCACTCGCCTACTCGCGCCGCGTGATTGCGGCGCTGACCAAGGAAAGCGGCGGGCGCCGCGTGCCCTCGATCCTGTTCACCAAGGGCGGTGGCGTGTGGCTCGAGGCCATCGCTGCCAGCGGCTGCGACGCGGTGGGTGTCGATTGGACCGTGGATCTGGCTGCCGCACGCACGCGCGTCGGGACGCGCGTTGCGTTGCAGGGCAATCTCGATCCGGCCGCGCTGTTTGCGCCGCCCGAGCGCGTGCGCGCGCACGTGCGACGCGTACTCGATGCCTTCGGCAGCGCACCGGGTCATGTCTTCAATCTCGGGCATGGCATCGCGCCGAAAACTCCGGTGGAAAGCGTCGCCGCGCTCGTGGACGAAGTGCGCGCTTACAGCGCGAAGATGCGCGCCGCTGCGCAAACAAAGACTTGACTTATGCACAAAGAGACGTTCTCCCCGGGCAAATTGCGCTTTCGTGTCGATACTTCCGGGGCATGGGAGTAAGCTATTGAATCACCGGCACAATTACTGATCTCTGCCAGGGCGCACCCGGGGCGGCCTGATGCGGCCGCCCCGCATGGCGCCCTCATGACTGATTTATTCACAGTCTTATCCACACCCTTGGCGCACAACGAAAAAAGCCTTTGCGCGGCAAGTGTTACCGGCGTAATCGCGAAGTTTCGGATCAACTCAAATAAGTAACGCTTTGCCGCTCTTCTGCTTTCCGGCCACGAAAAAATCGGCTTCCCTCTGGCGATGAGAATCCTGCGGGTCGCGCTCGACGTTCCGCTGGCCACGTTGTTCGACTACCTCGCGCCCGATGGGCTCGACGCGCAGCCCGGCGACCGCGTGGTGGTGCCGTTCGGCGCGCGTTCGCGCGTCGGCATCGTCGTCGAAGCATCCACCGGCAGCACCGTTCCGGCCGCAAAGCTCAAGCCGGTGTCGCGCGTGCTGGACGACGCACCGCGCATGCCGGCCCCCTGGCTGGAACTGATGCGCTTTCTTGCGTCCTACTACCAGCGTCCGCTGGGGGAAACGGTGATCGGCGCCCTGCCACCGCGACTGCGCTCCTTGAAACCCCTGCCGAAGACGATCCGCGATGCGGCCGCGCCGCCGCCGGCGTCGGCGCGCTTCGTGCCGAACCATGCGCCCACCGCCGACCAGTCCCGTGCCATCGAGCGCATCGGCGGCACGCTGGGAGGATTCCAGCCGTTCCTGCTGCACGGGGTCACCGGCAGCGGCAAGACCGAGATCTACCTGTGGCTGATCTCGCGCGTGCTGCAGAGCGGCGCGCAGGCATTGGTGATGGTCCCGGAGATCAGCCTGACGCCGCAACTGGAAACGCGCTTTCGCCTCGCGTTTCCCGAGGCGCGCATCGCGGTGCTGCACAGCGCCCTGCAGGATGTGCCGCGCACCGCGGCCTGGCTCTCTGCGGCGCGCGGCGAGGCCGGGATCGTGCTGGGAACGCGGCTCGCCGCGCTCACCCCCCTGCCGCGCCTGGCGCTCGTGGTGGTCGATGAAGAGCACGACACCTCCTTCAAGCAGCAGGAGGGCCTGCGTTACTCGGGCCGCGATGCCGCGGTGATCCGCGCGAAGCTCGCCGGCTGCCCGGTGGTGCTGGGCACCGCAACGCCGTCGCTGGAAACCTGGCACAACACGCTCGCCGGGCGCTATGAACGCCTGGCGCTTCCCGATCGCGCGGTGCCCGGCGCGCGCATGCCGGCGGTGCGCATGCTCGACTTGCGCCAAGAAGGCGCCGAGCACGGCTTCGCGCCGGGCCTGCTGGCGGCGATCGGCGAGCGGCTGTCGCGGCGCGAGCAGAGCCTGGTGTTCATCAACCGGCGCGGCTACGCCCCGGTGCTGGCCTGCCACGCCTGCGGCTGGACCTCGGGCTGCGAGCGCTGCACCGCGCGCATGGTGCTGCACAAGGTCGACCGGCGGCTGCGCTGCCACCACTGCGGCGACGAGAATCCCATCCCGCGCGCCTGCCCGACCTGCGGCAACGTCGACCTGAAGGCCATGGGCCGGGGCACGCAGCGCGTGGAGGAAACGCTGGCGGCGCGTTTTCCCGGTGCGCGCATCGTGCGCATCGACCGCGACAGCGCGCGCCGGCGCGCCGATCTGGTGCGCACGCTGGAAGGCATCGGGCGCGGCGAGGCCGACATCCTGGTCGGCACCCAACTGCTCGCCAAGGGCCACGACTTCCCGCTGCTGACCCTGGTCGGCGTGCTGGACGCGGACGGCGGACTGCTGTCCACGGACTACCGCTCCGCGGAACGCCTGTACGCGACACTCGCGCAAGTCGCGGGCCGCGCGGGGCGGCGCGAGCAACCGGGCGAGGTGCTGGTGCAGACCTTCTACCCCCGGCACCCACTGTATGCCGCGCTCGCGCGCCACGACTTCGAGGCCTTTGCGGCCTCGCAGCTCGCCGAGCGCGAAGCCGCCGGGTTCCCGCCCTACGTGCACGAGGCCGCGTTGCGCGCCGAGGCCGGCAAGCTCGCGCAGGCGATGGACTTCCTGCGCGCTGCGACGCGCCTGGTGCCCGTGCCGGACGAAGTGCGGGTCTACGACCCCGTGCCGCACGTGATCACGCGACGCGCCGATCTCGAGCGCGCCCAGCTGCTGGTGCAATCGGCCTCGCGACCCGCGCTGCAGGAGTTCCTGCGCGCCTGGAGCGCACGCCTGTTCGCCACCGCCCCGCGCAACCTGCGCTGGCACCTCGACGTCGATCCCATCGAGTTCGACTGAAGCCTGCTGCCGTCGTGAAACGAGGTTTATACTACGATTTGTAGTGTTTAGTATAAGTGTTATACTAAACGGCGAAAAACGTAGTATAAGCATGCAAAGACTCGATCTGCAGGCACAAACGCTCTACGCGGAACTGCTCCAGCGAGTTCTGTCGGACACCATTGCCGCACCGATGGAGAAACTCGGGCGCTCCTTCGTCTCGAAGAAAATCGGCAGGAAGATCTACTGGTACCTGCAGCACCGCCAAGCCACGGGAATGAAGCAGACCTACCTCGGACCCGAGACGCCCGAGCTTCTCCGGGTCATCGAGTCAAGCAGGGCAGCAGGCAAGTCCCTCGAACCGGACATCGCCCGCCGCAAGGAACTCTGTACTGCGATCAGGGCCATGGGATTCCCGAGATGGCCGAGGCCCATGATTTCAACGCTCGAGACGCTCGCAAACTCCGGCGTCTTTCACCTTGGCGCGATCCTCATCGGGACCCCGGCCTATGCGGCCTGCATCGTGACGCTGGGATTTCGCTCCACCATCGGTACGGCATTGACGGGCGATATCGATCTGCAAATAGAACCCGCATCGCAGTCGTCTCTGCCGGACGCTGCGGCGATCAACGTCGGCAGCGTGCTGGACCGCGTCAAGCTCGGATTCTTTCCCGTGCCCGGCCTCGACCCGAGCAGTCCCACCACGACCTTCAAGGTACGCGATGGAGATCTGATGGTTCAGTTTCTGACCGCCGACACGCGCGGTGACGGCAAAGCCGTATTTGTAGAGCAGCTTGGGACGGCCGCGCAGCCCATGCCATTCATGGAATACCTCACCCCGGAACCGATGAAGGCCGTGCTGCCATTCGATGCGGGCATCCTGGTCAACGTTCCAAACCCGGCGCGGTTCTCCTGGCACAAGCTCATCGTGGCAAGCAACAGGCCTGCGCACGAACGCGCCAAGGCCCGTAAGGATGTCGAGCAGGCCGCGGACCTGATCTACGCGGTTTTCCAAACCGATTCCGATTCGATAGAGGAAGCATTCACCGACGCCTACGCGCGCGGCGGACCCTGGGTCAGGAAGCTGAGCAGTGGTATCGCGCGATTGAAATCCCAGCGCGCCGGCGAGTACGAATTGATTCGCCACGTCGTCGAGAAGCACGCGCCGAACTGATTCGCGGCAACGTATAATTCGCGCCCTCTCTCGATGGCTTCCGACCCCAAATCCGAGATCGAACGCATCCTTACCGAGGGTGTGAAAAAACTGTCATCCGAGCCGATCGAGTTCCATGTGGAACTCGAGAAGCCCCGTAGAGCAGAGCATGGCGACTACTCGAGTTCGGCGGCACTTCAGCTGGCCAAGATTCTGGCGATGCCGCCGCGCAAGATTGCGGAAAACCTGCAGAAGCTGACTGCTGAAAGCATCGCCAATTCGGGATTGAGCGAGCCGCTCGAACTGGCGGGTGCAGGATTCCTCAATATCCGCCTGAAGAAGTCGATCAAGCAGAAGACGGTCGCTCGAATCCTCGAGCAGGGCGGCAAGTACGGCCACGCAACTGTTCCGGGCGCGGAGAAAGTGATGGTCGAGTTCGTCTCGGCGAACCCCACCGGGCCGCTGCACGTGGGCCACGGCCGCCAGGCGGCGCTGGGAGATGCGCTCGCCGCGCTGCTCGAAGCGCAAGGCCATGCCGTAACGCGCGAGTTCTACTACAACGACGCCGGCGCACAGATCCAGAACCTCGCGCTGTCGGTGCAGGCGCGCGCCAGCGGCATGACGCCGGAGGACTCCGGCTGGCCAGCGGACGGTTACCGCGGCGAGTACATCGAGGAGATCGCGCGCAGTTTCGCCGCGGCCGGCGGCAAGGCGGGGGACCTCGAGGCGGCGCGCCAGTTCGCGGTGGCCGCGCTGCGCAAGGAACAGGATGCGGACCTGCAGGCCTTCGGCGTGGCGTTCGACGTCTATTACCTCGAATCGAGCCTGTACACCGACGGCAGGGTCGAGTCCGCGGTCAAGGCGCTCGTCGCCAGCGGCAAGACCTACGAGCGGGACGGTGCGCTGTGGCTGCGCACCACCGAGTACGGCGACGACAAGGATCGCGTGGTGCGCAAGTCCGACGGCAGCTACACCTACTTCGTGCCCGACGTCGCCTACCACCTCACCAAGTGGGAACGCGGCTTCCGCAAAGTGGTCAACGTACAAGGCACCGATCACCACAGCACCGTAACGCGCGTGCGCGCCGGGCTGCAGGCGCTCGGCCTGGGCATCCCGCCGGGATACCCCGACTACGTCCTGCACAACCTGGTGAAGGTGGTGCGCGGCGGCGAGGAGGTGAAGATTTCCAAGCGCGCGGGCAGCTACGTCACGTTGCGCGACCTGATCGACTGGGTCGGGCGAGACGCGGTGCGCTTCTTTCTGGTGTCGCGCCGCGCTGACGCGGATTTCGTGTTTGATGTCGACCTGGCGCGCTCGCAATCCGACGAGAACCCCGTGTACTACGTGCAGTACGCGCACGCCCGGGTGTGCAGCGTGTTCTCGCAGTGGGGCGGCGACACCGGCGGGCTCGCCGCCGCGCCGCTCGATTCACTCGCCGGGCCGCGCGAATCGGCGTTGCTGCAGCGATTGGCGGAGTTCCCGGAACTGGTGGCCACCGCCGCACACGAGCTGGCGCCGCACTCCATCGCGTTCTACCTGCGCGAACTCGCGGGCGAGTTCCACAGCTACTATAATGCCGAGCGCATCCTCGTCGACGACGAGGCGGCACGCAGGGCGCGCCTGGCGCTGTGCGCAGCGGTCCGCCAGGTGCTTGCCAATGGACTTGCGCTGCTGGGCGTGAGCGCCCCGGAAAGGATGTGATGATGGCGGCAATACCGCACGCAACGGCACGCAGTGGCACGGGAGGCGGCTTCCTGCTCGGCATGTTCATCGGCCTGTTGATCGGGCTCGCCGTCGCGCTGGCCATCGCGCTGTACCTGAACAAGACGCCGATTCCGTTCATGAGCCGCGGCAAGACCAGCACCGAAGACGGCAAGTCCGCGACCGGCAAGCCGCCCGCGATCTCCGGGCTGGCGCAGGGCGGGCAGGCCGAGGCGAAGGCTGTGATCCCCCCGGTCGCCGCCAGGGCAGCGGAGAAACCGCGCTTCGATTTCTACAAGATCCTGCCGGGTGGCGAGGAACCCGTGAGCGACCGGGAATTGCGCGAGCAACTGCGCGCCGCCGCAAAAAGCAGCGAAGCTGCCGTGCCCAAGGATACGTACTTCATCCAGGCCGGCGCATTCCAGAACCCGGCGGACGCCGACAACCAGAAGGCAAGGCTCGCGATCCTGGGGTTCGAGTCCAACGTCGAACCCACCACCCTGCCCGACAAAGGCACGTTCTACCGTGTGCGCCTCGGTCCGTATACGAAGGTTGACGAGCTGAACAAGGTGCGGCAGGCGCTGGCGCAGAACGGAATCGACGCCAACCTGGTCAAACTCAAGTCTCCCGATACGGCAAAGGCAAACTGACATGAATCTGCGTCGTCGCACCCTGTTGCTCGCCCTTGGCCTCGCGCCGCTGAGCAGCCTCGCCCAGCAGCGCCGGCTCGTGCCGGGCGTGGACTACACCGAACTCAAGCCCGGCCAACTCGTGGACGCGCAAGGCAAAGTCGAAGTGCTCGAATTCTTCTGGTACGGCTGCCCGCACTGCTACACGCTGGAGCCGCTGCTGGAGAAGTGGATCGCCAAGCTGCCCGCCGATGTGCAGTTCCGCCGCGTCCCGGCGGTGTTCAACGAGGTATGGGCACGCGACGCGGCAGTGTTCTTCACCTTCGAGGCGCTCGGTGTGCTGGAGAAGATGCACCGGCCGTATTACGACGCCATCCACCGCGATCGTCTGAACACGCGCAGTCCCGCGGCCCTCGCCCAGTGGCTGGAGAAAAGCGGCGTGGACACGACAAAGTTCGACGAAGTGATGAAATCCTTCGGTGTGCTAAGCAAGGTGCGCCGCGCGACGCAGCAGTCCGCGGCCTACCGCATGGACGGCACCCCCGCGTTCGCGGTGCACGGCCGCTACACGGTCAGCGCCGAACAGGGGCGCACGCAAGCCGGCATGCTCGCCATCACCGAGAACCTGATCAGCGTCGCGCGCCAGGGCCTCGCGGGCGCGAAGTAGCGCACACTGCACGATTAACGCGCCGCAGCGCAGCCCCGGGCGCCGCATCGTTTCGCTGGTGCCCTCGCTCACCGAGCTGGTGTGCGAGCTCGGTCTGGCCGGGCAGCTGGTCGGCCGTACCGGCTTTTGCGTCCACCCGACCGCGATGGTCAGGCGCATCCCAAAGCTCGGCGGCACCAAGGATGTCAACCTGGCGAAACTGCGCGCGCTCGAGCCGACGCACGTGATTCTCAACATGGACGAGAACCGCATGGAAACGGCGCGTGCGCTCGCGAAGTTCGTGCCCAACGTCATCATCACCCACCCGCTCGCGCCGCTCGATAACCTCGCGCTGTACCGCCAGTTCGGCGCAGCGTTCGGCCGCGAGCGCGAGGCCGAGGCGCTGTGCGCCCGGTTCCAGTCGGCCTACGACGCGATTGCAACCGAGCGCTTTGCACCGCGGCGCGTGCTGTACCTGATCTGGAAGGATCCCTGGATGACAGTGGCGCGCGACACCTATATCTCGCGCACCTTGCGATTGTTCGGGCTGCAGACGCTGCCGGAGGTGGCCAGCGAGCGCTACCCGAGGCTGGACAAATTGAATATGCACGGCGTTGACCTGGTCCTGCTCTCGTCCGAGCCTTTTCGATTTGGCGAGAAGCACTTGGCGGAAGTCGCGGCGCTGTCGGGCAAGCCAGCGCTGCTGGTGGATGGCGAGATGACCTCGTGGTACGGGCCACGCGCCATCGCCGGTCTTACCTACCTTGACGGCTTCGCGAGGCGCTGCAGCACGTAGGAGCCGGGCGCATCCTCGATGGCATTGGAGGGGATGCGCGCCGGCACCTTGTCGCCGCCGTTCTGCTGGTCCATCCAGCGCTGCCAGTCCTCCCACCAGGATCCCGGGTGCTGGGTGGCGCCTTGCAGCCAGGCCTCGGGCGTCGGCGCGAGGGATTCGCTGGTCCAGTAGTGGTACTTCTTTGCTGCCGGCGGATTGACGATGCCGGCGATGTGGCCCGAGCCGCCGAGGACGAAGCGCAGCGGGCCTCCCAGGTACCTGGCCCCCAGGTAGGTGCTTTTCCACGGCGCGATATGGTCCTCCACCGTTGAAATGAAGTAGGCCGGCACCTTGACCTTCGACAGGTCGATCGGCACGCCCGCGAGTTCGATCGCGCCCGGCACGCCGAGCAGGTTCTTCAGGTACATGTTGCGCAGGTAAAAACTGTGCATCTTCGCCGGCATGCGCGTGGCGTCTGAATTCCAGTACAGCAGATCGAACGGGAAAGGATCCTTGCCCATCAGGTAATTGTTGATGACGAAGGACCACACCAGGTCATTGGCACGCAGCAGATTGAAGGTCGAGGCCATCTCCGAGCC
This sequence comes from Pseudomonadota bacterium, assembly GCA_027624175.1. GTDB lineage: Bacteria > Pseudomonadota > Gammaproteobacteria > Burkholderiales > SG8-39 > JAABQT01. Next base: position 69,555 of record JAQBXT010000002.1, read on the forward strand.
CTCCAGGTAGCCGCGCTCGTTCATCCTGCGCTCGAGGTTCTGCACCTGCGCCTCGTCGATGAACACGCCGAGCTCCCCGGGCTGCGAAAAATCGAGCAGGGACACGAAGAAGGTGGCGCAAGCGACCCGCTCGTCGCCCTTGGCGGCGAGCCACGCGAGCGCGCTGCCCAGCAGCGTGCCGCCCAGGCAATAGCCGATGACATTGAGCTTGTCTTCGCCGGTGGCCTTCAGCGCGGCCTGCATCGCCTCGAGCGCGCCCTCGGTGAGGTAGTCGGCGAAGGTCTTTTCGGCCAGCGCCTGATCCGGATTCACCCAGGACACCACGAATACCGTATGGCCCTGGTCCACCGCCCACTTGATGAAGCTGTTCTTCTCGCGCAGGTCGAGGATGTAGTACTTGTTGATCCAGGGCGGGATGATGAGCAGCGGCCGGCGATAGACCTGCGAGGTGGACGGCTGGTACTGGATGAGCTGCATCAGCGCGTTCTGATGCACCACCTTGCCCGGCGTGGTCGCCACGTTCCTGCCCAGCTGGAAGGCGCTCTCGTCGGTCATGCTGATGCGCAACTGGCCTTCGCCCTTCTCGATGTCGGCGAGCAGATTGTTCAGGCCCTTGAGCAGGTTCTGGCCGCCCGAGGCCATGGTTTCGCGCAGCACCTGCGGGTTGGTGGCGGCGAAATTGGAGGGCGCCAGCGCGTCCACGTACTGGCGCGTAAAGAAGGCGATCTTCTTCTGCGAGTCCTCCGGCAGGCCCTCGACGCCGGCTACCGCATCCTGGAGATGGCGCGCCGCGATCAGGTAGGACTGCTTGATGTAGTCGAAGACGAAATTGCCCGACCAGTCCTGGTCCTTGAACCGCGCGTCGCCCTTGGCCGGTACGGCGACCGGCGCCGTTTCGTGCCCGAGCATCTTCATCCAGGCCGACTGCCACAGCCGCGCCGCATCGATCCAGTAGTTCACCGACGCCGCGGCAAAGGAACTGGGGTCCATCAGCACGCGTGAATACATGTCCATGTAGGCATGGGCGATCCCCAGCTCGTCCTTCACCGCGGCGGACATGCTCTGCTCCAGGTTTTTCTGCCCGAACTCCTTCAGGATGTGCGAGGTGCGCTCGGCAATCTCCTGCAGCATGTGCGCCGTCTGTGCGCGGCTCACGTCGTCATCGCGTTCTGCCATGCCTCCTCCTTTGCGGGCGCGAAGCGCACCACGCCGTCGTCTCCCATCGCACGCCGCAGCCTCCCGGCGCGCTCGAGGTAATGCAGGTGGGCGATCGCCTCGCCCATGGCGAAGAACATCTGCTGCGTATCGAGCGGCCGCCGGAAGATCAGTGCCAGCACGTCGGCGGCGCTGCACGGGGCTTCGCCGCAGGCCTGCAGGAGCTCGGCCAGGCGCACCTCGTGGTGCGCCTCCAGCTGCGCCACGCGCGCGTGCGCGCCGCGAAACGGCAGGCCATGCGAGGGCAGCACCAGCACATCGGCTGGCAACTCGCGGTAGCGGCGGATCGAGCTCAGGAAGTAGCCCAGCGGGTCGCCTTCGGGATCGGTCGGCCAGACACCGACGTGCGTGGATATGGTCGGCAGCAGCATGTCGCCGGAGATGACCAGGCCCAGCGCTTCGCAATAGAGCGAGGCGTGCTCGGGCGCATGACCGTAGCCCGTGATGACGCGCCAGGCGCGCCCGCCCACGGCGATCGACTCCCCGTCGATGATGCGCCGGTAACTCGTCGGCAGTTCGCCCACCAGGCGCCGGTACAGGTTGCCGCGCATGCCGAGCTGCCCGAGGCGCGCCTCGCCGAGCCCGTGCGCGCGGAACAGGACGAGCGTCGCCTCCGCCACGAAGCCGGCGGCGCCCGCGCGTACCGCGTGCGCGGTCAGGTACTCGCCCTGCGTGATCCAGAGCGGCGCCGCGAAGCGCTCGCACAGCCAGCCCGCGTTGCCCGCGTGATCCGGATGGAAGTGCGTGACGAGGATGCGCCGCACCGTGCGCGCGCCGAGCATCGCGGAAAAGATCTGGTCCCACTGCGCGCGCGTCGGCGCGTCGGCGAGGCCGGTGTCCACCAGCGTCCAGCCCTCTCCGTCCTCCAGCAGCCACAGGTTGATGTGATCGAGCGAGAACGGCAGCGCCATGCGCAGCCAGTGCACGCCCGGCGCGACCTGCCTGACTTCGGCGGGCGCGGGTGCATCGCGGAACGGAAATTCGAGGGAAGACACGCGGGGAACCTGGGCTAGAATCAACCGCACCCTACCATGCTGGAAATCGAAAAGGAACGCGCCGACGCGGTGTACTCGATCGGCGAGCTGGCCAGCGAGTTCGACGTCACGCCGCGCGCCATCCGCTTCTACGAGACCGAAGGCCTGCTCGCGCCGCGGCGCGAAGGCCAGCGCCGCATCTACTCGCCGCGCGAGCGCACGCGCCTCAAGCTCACGCTGCGCGGCAAGCGCCTGGGGCTCACGCTGTCGGAAATCCGCGACCTGATCGACATGTACGAACCCGGCCGCGACGCGCGGCCGCAACTGGAGCGCTTCCTCGCCGTGCTGGAGACGCACAAGGCGGCGCTCGAGCGCCAGCGCGAGGACATCGCGGCGCAGTACGCCGAGATCGCCGCCTTCGAGAAGCGCGTGCGCAAGCAGCTGGGCGGGGGGAAGAAGCGCGGTTGACGTTTACGTAAACGTCACGTAGCCTGCCGACGATGCACGCGCAACACACCCAGTTCCAGCCCAAGGATCCGGCCTACGCCGCGCGCGTGCGCGCCAGTTTCGCGCGCCAGAAGGCGATGAACCTGATCGGCGCCCGCCTGACCGTGGTCGAGCCGGGCTATACCGAGATCGCGCTGGCGTATCGCGACGACCTCACGCAGCAGAAGGGGTTTGTCCACGGCGGCATCCTCGGCATGATCGCCGACTCGGCCTGCGGCTACGCCGCCTATTCGCTCATGCCGGCGACGAGTTCGCTGGTCACGGTCGAGTACAAGATCAACATCCTCGCGCCGGCGCAAGGCGATCTGGTGGCGCGCGGCCAGGTGATCCGCCCGGGGCGCACGCTGACGGTGACGCGCGGCGAGATTTACATGCCGGACGGCACGCACGTGGCGAGCATGCAGCAGACGCTGATGATGCTCGCCGGCACCCCGAATACTCCGGCGTAGCCCGTGGAAATCCCCGCCCTGCGCTTCGAGCACGGCGAAACCCTCGACATGCTGCGCGCCAGCGTGCGCGAGTTCGCACGCAAGGAGATCGCGCCGCGCGCGGCGGAAATCGACCGCGCGAACGAGTTCCCCGCCGACCTGTGGAAGAAGCTCGGCGCGCTCGGGCTGCTCGGCATCACGGCGGAGGAGGAATACGGCGGCACGATGATGGGGTATCTGGCGCACATCATCGCCATGGAGGAGATTTCGCGCGCCTCGGCGGCGGTGGGGCTGTCCTACGGCGCGCACTCCAACCTGTGCGTCAACCAGATCCGCAGGAACGGCAGCGAGGCGCAGAAAAAGCAATACCTGCCGAAGCTCGTTTCCGGCGAGCACGTCGGCGCCCTCGCGATGAGCGAGCCCGGCGCGGGCTCGGACGTGGTGGGCATGCGCCTGCGCGCGGAACGCCGTGGTGATCGCTATGTCCTGAATGGCAACAAGATGTGGATCACCAATGGCCCGGACGCCAACGTGCTCGTGATCTACGGCAAGACGAGCGACCAGGGGCTCAGCGCGTTCCTCGTCGAGAAGGGCATGAAGGGCTTTTCCACGGCGCAGAAGCTCGACAAGCTCGGCATGCGCGGCTCGAACACCTGCGAACTGGTGTTTCGCGACTGCGAGGTGCCGGCGCAAAACGTCCTTGGCCAGGACGGCCACGGCGTGAAGGTGCTGATGAGCGGCCTCGACTACGAGCGTGCGGTGCTCGCGGGCGGGGCCCTGGGTGTGATGGCCGCCTGCCTCGACGTAGTGGTGCCCTACGTGCACGAGAGAAAGCAGTTCGGCCAGCCGATCGGCGAGTTCCAGCTCATGCAGGGCAAGCTCGCCGACATGTACACCACGTTTTCCGCCTGCCGCGCTTACGTGTATGCGGTAGGCCAGGCCCTGGATCGCGGCGAAACCACACGCAAGGATGCGGCCGGCGCGATCCTCTACGCCGCGGAGAAGGCCACCTGGATGGCGGGTGAGGCGATCCAGGCGCTGGGGGGCATGGGCTACATCAACGAGTCGCCCACCGGGCGCCTGTGGCGCGACGCCAAGCTCTACGAGATCGGCGCCGGCACCTCGGAAATCCGGCGCTGGCTGATCGGACGCGAACTTTTTTCGGAGACCGCCTGAATGAACACTGATCCCATCGTCATCGTTTCCGCCGCCCGCACCCCGATGGGTGGCTTCCAGGGAGAGCTCAAGAGTTTCGCCGCGCCGGAGCTGGGCGCCGCCGCGATCCGCGCCGCCGTGGAACGCGCGAAGCTCAGGCCCGAAGACGTGCAGGAGGTTCTGATGGGCTGCGTGCTGCCCGCCGGGCAGGGCCAGGCGCCCGCGCGCCAGGCCTCGCTCGGCGCCGGCCTGCCGCTCGCTGCCGGCTGCACCACGGTCAACAAGATGTGCGGCTCCGGCATGAAGGCTGCGATGCTGGCGAACGACCTGCTCATCGCTGGCAGCATGGAGATCGTGGTGGCCGGCGGCATGGAATCCATGACCAACGCGCCCTACCTGCTGCCCAAGGCGCGCGCGGGCCTGCGCATGGGACACGGCCAAGTGCTCGACCACATGTTCCTCGACGGGCTGGAGGACGCCTACGACAAGGGGCGCCTGATGGGGTCCTTCGCCGAGGATTGCGCGCAGAAGTACCAGTTCTCGCGCGAGGCGCAGGACGCATTCGCCATTGCGTCGGTCAATCGCGCGCAGAAGGCGAACAAGGAAGGCTGGTTCGCCTGGGAGACCACGCCGCTCGCCCTCAAGGCTGGAAAAGACGAGAAGTTCATCGAGACCGACGAGCAGCCGTTCAAGGCCAACCTGGCGAAGATCCCGACCTTGAAGCCGGCCTTCCGCAAGGATGGCACGGTAACCGCGGCGAATTCGAGCTCGATCTCGGATGGCGCGGCAGCGTTGGTGCTGATGCGCCGTTCGACGGCGGCCAAGCGCGGCTGCGCGCCCCTGGCGACCATCGTCGGCCATGCCACGCACGCACAGGAACCCGGCTGGTTCACCACGGCACCCGTCGGCGCGATGAAGAAGCTGTTCGAGCGCACCGGCTGGAGTGCCGGCCAGGTGGACCTCTACGAGGTGAACGAGGCCTTCGCCGTGGTGGCGATGGCGGCGATGCGGGAACTCGGCCTGCCGCACGACAAGGTGAACGTGCACGGCGGCGCCTGCGCGCTCGGCCATCCGATCGGCGCCTCCGGCGCGCGCATCCTGGTGACACTCATCGGCGCCCTGAGGAAGTACGGCGGCAAGCGCGGCGTGGCAAGCCTGTGCATCGGCGGCGGCGAGGCCACGGCGATGGCGATCGAACTGGCGTGAGCAAGGCGAGCAAGCGCGCGCTGCAGCAACTGTTGAGCAAGGCGCGGTTCGTCGGCGGCTACGGCATGCGCCTGGTTGCGGTGGACGACAAGGCCTGCACCATTGCGATGCCTTTTCGCCGGTCGCTCGAGCGCCCGGGCGGCACGGTGAACGGCCCCGCCTTCATGGCGGCCGCGGACTGTGCCATGTGGCTCGCGATCAAGCGCCATATCGGCGTGGAGCACGACGCGGTCACCTCCGAGCTCAACACTGCGTTCCTCAACGCGGCGCGGCGCCAGACGGTGTATTGCACCGCGCGCGTGCTGAAAATGGGCAAGCGCATCATCTACGGCACCGCCGAATGCCACGACGGCAAGGGGCGGTTGTTCACGCACCACACCGTGACCTACGCGCGCGTCACCTGAGATGAGCCTCGCCTCCCACCACGAGCAGCTGCGCGACGCGGTGCGCCGCTACGCCGCCGAACAGCTCGCGCCCAACGCGCCCGCCTGGGATCGCGACAAACATTTCCCGCGCGAGCAGCTCAAGGGCCTGGCGGAAATGGGGCTGATGGGCGTGGCAATTCCCGAGGCGTGGGACGGCGCGGGCATGGACTACACGGCGCTGGCCATCGCCTGCGAAGAGATCTCGGCAGGCGACGGCTCGACCTGCACCATCGTCATGGTCACCAACCTGGTGGCCAACATCCTGCAGGGCTACGGCAGCAAGGCGCAGAAGGAGGCGTTCCTGCGCCCGGTGGCCAAAGGCACCATGTTTGGCGCCTTCCTGCTGACCGAACCGCAGGGCGGCTCCGACGCCGCGGCGATCACCATGCGCGCCGAGAAGAACGGCGCGCATTACGTGCTGAACGGGGTGAAGCAGTTCATCACTTCGGGCAAGACCGCCGAACTGGCGGTGGTATTCGCCGTCACCGACAAGGCGGCCGGCAAGAAGGGCATCAGCGCCTTCGTCGTGCCGACCGCCACGCCCGGCTACACGGTGGCGCGGATCGAGGACAAGACCGGCCAGCGCGCTTCCGATACGGCGCAGATCGTGCTCGAGAACTGCAAGGTTCCCGCCGCCAACCGGCTCGCCGAGGAGGGCGTGGGCTATCGCATCGCGCTGGCGAACCTCGAATCGGGGCGCATCAATGTCGCGGCGCAAGCCACCGGCATGGCGCGCACCGCCTTCGAGGCTGCGCTCGCCTACGCGCAGGAGCGCAAGAGCATGGGCAAGACGCTGTTCGAGCACCAGGCGGTGAACTTTCGCCTGGCCGACATGGCCACGCAGATCGAAGCCGCGCGTCAGCTGTACCTGCACGCCGGCCGGCTGCGCGATGCGGGCCAGCCCTGCCTGAAGGAGGCGTCGATGGCGAAACTGTTCGCCTCCGAGATGGCCGAGAAGGTCTGCTCGGATGCGATGCAGATCCACGGCGGCTACGGCTACGTGGCGGATTTCCCGGTGGAGCGCATCTGGCGCGACGTGCGCGTGTGCAAGATCTACGAAGGCGCGAGCGACATCCAGCGCCTGGTGATCGGCAGGTCCCTGGGAAGCGGCTGATGCCGGTGATCAAGACGCAGCTCAATCCCAGGTCGGAAGAGTTCCGTGCCAACGCCGCGCGCATGCAGAAGCTGGTCGCCGACCTGCGCGGCAAGGTGGCGCAGGCCGCCGCGGGCGGGCCGGAGGAAGCTCGCGCCAAGCACGCCGCGCGCGGCAAGCTCCTGCCGCGCGAGCGGGTGCGCACGCTGCTCGATCCCGGCGCGCCGTTCCTGGAAGTCGGCCAGCTGGCGGCCTACGGCATGTACGGTGGCGACGTGCATTCGGGGTCGATGATCTGCGGCGTGGGCCGCGTCTCGGGGCGCGAATGCGTGATCGTCGCCAATGACGCCACCATCAAGGGCGGCACCTACTACCCGATGACGGTGAAAAAGCACCTGCGCGCGCAGGAGATCGCGGCGCAAAACCGCCTGCCCTGCATCTACCTGGTGGATTCGGGCGGCGGCTTCCTCCCCGAGCAGGACAACGTGTTTCCCGACCGCGAGCATTTCGGGCGCATCTTCTTCAACATCGCCAACATGTCCGCCGCGGCGATCCCGCAGATCGCCGTGGTGATGGGCTCTTGCACCGCGGGCGGCGCCTACGTGCCCGCGATGTCGGACGAGTCGATCATCGTCAAGGGCCAGGGCACCATCTTCCTGGGCGGCCCGCCGCTGGTGAAGGCGGCGACCGGCGAAGTGGTGACGCCGGAGGAGCTCGGCGGCGCGGAGGTGCACACCAGGGTGTCCGGCGTAGCCGACCATTACGCGCAGAACGACGCGCACGCGCTCGTCATCTGCCGCCGCATCGTCGCCAACCTGAATTACCGCAAACAGGTGTCCATGGACCTGCGCGCGCCGCGCGCGCCACTGTACCCCGCCGAGGAAATCTACGGCGTGATTCCGGCCGAAGTGCGCAAGCCCTACGATGTGCGCGAGGTGATCGCGCGCATCGTCGACGGCTCGGAGCTGGACGAGTTCAAGCAGAACTACGGCACCACGCTGGTCACCGGGTTCGCGCACCTGCACGGCTACCCGGTGGCGATCCTCGGCAACAACGGCATCCTGTACTCCGAGAGCTCGCTCAAGGCGGCGCACTTCATCGAGCTCGCGAGCCAGCGCGGCATCCCGCTCCTCTTTCTGCAGAACATCGCCGGCTACATGGTGGGGAAGAAGTACGAAGCTGGCGGCATCGCCAAGGACGGGGCGAAGATGGTGACCGCGGTGGCCACCGCCCGCGTGCCGAAGTTCACCATGATCCTCGGCGGATCCTTCGGCGCGGGCAACTACGGCATGTGCGGCCGCGCCTACTCGCCGCGTTTTCTCTGGATGTGGCCCAACGCACGCATCTCGATCATGGGCGGGGAGCAGGCGGCGAGCGTGCTCGCCACGGTGCGCGGGGAATTCAAGTCCAAGGCGGACGAAGAGGTCTTCATGGCGCCGATCCGCGAGCAGTACGAGCGCCAGGGCCATCCCTATTACTCCAGCGCGCGCCTGTGGGACGACGGCGTGGTGGATCCGGCCGACACGCGGCGCCTGCTGGCCCTCGCCCTGTCCGCTTCGCTCAACGCGCCGGTCGAAGAAACGAAGTTCGGCGTGTTCCGGATGTAGCCGGCATGCTCAAACTCCAAAAAAGCGGCGGCGTGGCACGGGTGACGCTCGACCGGCCGGAGATCCGCAATGCCTTCGACGATGCGCTGATTGCTGCGCTGACCAAGGCTCTGCGCGAACTCGACGCCGACGACAAGGTGCGAGCGGTCGTGCTGGCGGGCAACGGCCCGGCATTTTGCGCCGGAGGCGACCTCAACTGGATGAAGCGCATGGCCGGCTACGGCTACGACCAGAACCTGTCGGATGCGCAGGCGCTCGCGGACTTGATGAAAACGATCGATCGCATGCGCAAGCCGACGATTGCGCGCGTCCACGGCCCGGCGTACGCGGGCGGCGTGGGCCTGGTTGCCGCCTGCGACATCGCCGTCGGCGTGCCGGAAGCGAAGTTCTGCCTGTCCGAGGCCAAGATCGGGCTTTCGCCGGCGACCATCAGTCCTTACGTAGTAAGGGCGATGGGTGAGCGGATGGCGCGGCGGTATTTTTTGAGCGCGGAAGTCTTCGACGGGATCGAGGCGCATCGCATTGGGTTGTTGTCGCATGTCTCGCCGTCCGAAAAACTGGACGGCGAGATCGATGAAATTCTAAGAAACCTCATGGCGGGCGGGCCGCAGTCGATGGCGAAGATCAAGGACCTGATCCGCTTCGTCGCTTCCGGCACCGTGGACGACGCCATGATCGCCGACACCGCCAAGCGCATCGCCGAGATCCGCGCCACGCCCGAAGGCAAGGAAGGCGTCGCGTCGTTCCTCGAGAAGCGCAAGCCTTCGTGGCACAAATGATGTTCCGCAAGATCCTCATCGCCAATCGCGGCGAGATCGCCTGCCGCGTCGCCGCGACCGCCCGCCGCATGGGCATCGCCGTCGCCGTGGTGTACTCGGAAGCGGACGCCGACGCGCGCCACGTTGCCCTCGCCGATGAAGCCTTTCTCATCGGGTCCGCGCCGGCCCAGGACAGCTACCTGCGCGGCGAGCGCATCATCGACGTGGCCCGGCGCTGCGGCGCGCAGGCGATCCATCCCGGCTACGGCTTTCTTTCGGAGAACGAAGACTTCGCGCGCGCCTGCGCGCAGGCGGGCCTGGTGTTCATCGGTCCGCCGCCCGAGGCGATCGCCGCGATGGGCGACAAGTCGGCCGCCAAGCGGTTGATGGAGAAGGCCGGCGTGCCGCTGGTGCCCGGCTACCACGGCGAGGAGCAGGCGGCCGCGGTCCTCGCCAATGAAGCGCAGAAGATCGGATTCCCGGTGCTCATCAAGCCCTCCGCGGGTGGCGGCGGCAAGGGCATGCGCATCGTGCGCAAGCCGGGGGAGTTCCAGGGCGCGCTCGAGGCCGCGCAGCGCGAGGCCAAGGCTTCGTTCGGTGACGAACGCGTGCTGATCGAACGCTACCTCGACCGGCCGCGCCACATCGAGGTGCAGGTGTTCGGCGATTCCCAGGGCAATTGCATCCATCTCTTCGAGCGCGATTGCTCGGTGCAGCGGCGCCACCAGAAGGTGCTGGAGGAAGCACCGGCGCCGGGCATGACTGCGAAGCGCCGCAAGGAGATGGGCGCGGCGGCGGTGGCCGCGGCGCGCGCCGTGAACTACGTCGGCGCCGGCACCGTGGAATTCATCGCCGAACAGGATGGTCGGTTCTACTTCATGGAGATGAACACGCGCCTGCAGGTCGAGCATCCGGTGACCGAGATGATCACCGGGCTGGATCTGGTCGAATGGCAACTGCGCGTGGCCGCGGGCGAAGCCCTGCCGTTGCGGCAGGCGGATCTGAAGATGCACGGCCACGCCATCGAGGCGCGCCTGTACGCGGAGGATCCCGAGCGCGATTTCCTGCCGCAGACCGGGCGGCTGCAGCACCTGCGATTCCCGCAAGCGTCACCGCAGGTGCGCGTCGATACGGGCGTGACTGCGGGTTCGACGATCAGCCCGCATTACGATCCGATGATCGCCAAGCTGATCGCCTGGGGCGAGGACCGGCCGGCGGCGCTGACGCGGCTCGCGGCCGCGCTCGCCGCGGTGGAGATCGCCGGCGTCAGGACCAACGTCGCCTTTCTCGGCCGCGTGGTGCGCGGCAAGGCGTTCGCCTCGGGCGAGCTCGATACCGGACTGATCGAGCGCTGCCGCGAGGAGTTGTTCCCGGCGCCGCAACCCGCGACGCACGAGGCTCTTGCCGCCGCCGCGCTCGCCGAAATGCTCGCCGAGGCGGACGCGGCACGCAGCCGCGCGCTTGGTTCCACGGATCCGTACTCGCCCTGGGACAGCGTGGATGGCTGGCGGCTGAACCAGGGCTCGCACCACCGGTTCTGGTTCGCCGAAGGCGGCCGCCGTCACGAGGTCACGCTTGAGTTCCGCGAGCAGGATTACGGCGTGCATATCGACGGCAAGGTGTATGCGCTGGCCGGCGAAAGACTGGCGGACGGCGCGCTGCGCCTGCGGCTCGACGGCCACATGGTCCAGGCGCGGGCGGTACGCGTGGCGCGGGATTGGCACGTGTTCACGGGCGGGACGAGCGTCGCGCTGGCGCTGGAGGAGGAGTTGCAGGTGCCCGAGGATGAAAGCGCGCCGGGCAGCCTCGCCGCGCCGATGCCGGGCAAGGTAATCGCCGTGCTCGTCAAGCCCGGGGCGAAGGTCGAAAAAGGCGCGCCGCTCCTGATCCTCGAGGCGATGAAGATGGAACACACCATCAGCGCCCCGGCGGACGGCGTGGTGAAGGCGATCCACTTTGCCGCCGGCGAGCAGGTGCCCGAAGGCGCCGAACTGCTGACCCTGGAGTAGCCATGGCCGCTCTGCCGAAGAAGGTGCGCATCGTGGAAGTTGGCCCGCGCGATGGTCTGCAGAACGAGAAGGCGGAGGTGCCGACGAAAGTGAAGCTCGAGCTGATCGGGCGCCTCGCCGACGCGGGCCTGCGGGCGATCGAGGCCACGGCCTTCGTGTCGCCGAAATGGATCCCGCAGATGGCCGACCACACCGAGGTGCTGGAGGGCATCAGGAGGAAACCCGGCGTGTCCTACCCGGTGCTCACGCCCAACCTGAAAGGCTTTCAGGCTGCGCTGGCCGCCGGGGCGACCGAGGTCGCGATCTTCGGCGCCGCCTCCGAGGCGTTCTCGAAGAAGAACATCAATTGCTCGATCGCGGAGAGCCTGGAACGCTTCCGGCCGGTGGCCGAGGCTGCGCGTGCCGCCAAGGTGAAGCTGCGCGGCTACATCTCCTGCGTCCTGGGCTGTCCTTATGAAGGCGACGTGGCGCCGGAGAAAGTGGCGGAAGTCGCGCGGGCGCTCTACGACCTGGGCTGCTACGAGGTGTCGCTCGGCGACACCATCGGCACCGGCACGCCTGGCAAGACGAAGGCGATGCTCGAGGCCTGCGCGCGCCGCGTGCCGGTAGAGCGCCTGGCCGGCCACTACCACGACACCTACGGCCAAGCGCTCGCCAACATCTATGCCTCGATGGAACTCGGCGTGGCGACGTTCGATTCCTCCGTCGCCGGCTTGGGGGGCTGCCCCTATGCCAAGGGCGCTTCCGGCAACGTGGCGACCGAGGACGTGGTCTACATGCTGGACGGACTGGGCATTGAAACAGGCGTCGACCTCGGGAAACTGGTCGACACCGGGCAATGGATTTGCGGCGTGATCGGCAAGGAGCCGCAGTCCAAGGCGGGCAAGGCGATCGCCGCCAAGAGAACGAAAGCCGCTTGATCGCTTCGCCCTGCAACAAGGTGTGCGTGATGGGCGCCGGGCAGCGCTACTGCCTCGGCTGCCAGCGAACCCTGGAGGAGATTACGCGCTGGAGCCAGCTGAGCGACACGGAACGCGACGCGGTGCTGCGCCAGCTGGCGGCGCGCAAGGAGGAGCAGGCATGCGCCAAGTGACCTTGTACTTCGATTTTGTCTCGCCCTTCTCCTACATCGCGTTCAAGCGATTGCACGAGTTGCCGCGCAGCCATGCGGTGGAGCTGAAGCCAGTGCTGTTCGCCGCGCTGCTCAATCATTTCGGGCAGAAAGGTCCCGCCGAGATCGCCGGGAAGCGGCGCTGGACCTACCGCTGGTGCACCTGGTGGGCGCAGAGCCTGGGGATTCCGTTCCGCTTCCCGGCCGCCCACCCGTTCAATCCCCTGCACCACCTGCGCCTGGCGATCGCGGCCGGCACCACGCCGCAAAATGTGGGACGGATCTTCGATGCGATCTGGACCACTGGTGCCGAGGCCTCAGACCCCGGGGCGTTGAAGGCGCTGGCACTGGCGCTGGGCGTCGACGACGCACGCCTGGCCGCGACGGAAGTCAAAGACGCCCTGCGGAAGAATACCGAGGACGCGATCGCGCGCGGCGTGTTCGGCGTGCCGACCTACGAGGTGGAGGGCGAACTGTTCTGGGGCGCCGATTCCATCGGCTTTCTCAACGCGTTCCTCGCCGATCCGGCCGTGCTGAACAACGAGGAAATGCGCCGCGCCGACGGCTTGCCCGTCGGCGCGGCGCGCAAGGCCTAGCTCAGAACTCGACCTTTTCACCGGGCTGCATAACGATCACCCGGGTCCGCGAATTGCCGAGGGCCCTGCTGTATTCCTCGGGCGTACCGGCAAGTATCGGGAAGGTGCCGTAGTGCATCGGGACGACAAAGCGTGCCTTGAAGTAGCGGTTGGTGGCGAGCGCCGCGTCCTCCGGGCCCATCGTGAAATGGCCCCCGATCGGCAACAGCAACAGGTCGGGCTTGTAGAGCTCGCCGATCAGCGCCATGTCGCCGAAGATTCCAGTGTCGCCGGCGTGGTAAATCTTGAAACCGTTCTCCATCTCGATGACGTAGCCGACCGGCTCGCCGCCAAAGTGCGTCTCGTTCTTCCCGGTCGCCGGATTCTTTCACACCAACTCAGATGCATGTTCGGCGTGGGTCGCCGTGATCTTCACGCCTTGCGGGCCGAACGGCATGATGGTGCCGCCCTTGCCAAAGCGCGGCGCCAGCTTCGCCGGAAGGATATCGAGCGTGACCACCGTGTTGCCCAATCCGGAGGCCGTGTGCACCGGCGCGTCGTGCATTTTCGCCAGGTCCGGCGCGTCGGCGAAGTGATCGAAGTGCGCGTGCGTGACCAGGATCAGGTCCACCTTGCCGACCGAATGCAGTTCCTTGAACTGGGCCGGCGTCTTCGGGTTGGTCCGCATCCAAGGATCGATCATGATCACCTTGCCGCCCGGCGTGGTGATGCGGAACGCCGCCTGGCCAAGCCACAGCACCTCGGTCTTGCCCGACTGGGCAAAGGCCGCCCCGGTGACCGTGGCCAGCAGTAGAGCAAACAGGAACTTCTTCATCATCTCCTCCCTGGGTTGTACGCGGGCGTATCGTCCATCACCTTGCCGTCATTCGGCAAGCCCCACGGCAATGGCAGGCTGGACGGGAATAGAGTCGGAGCGCGCCTGTTTACCTGACCAACAACAGGAGAACACCATGAGCACACGACTTGTCGCAGTTCTTATCCTTTTCTCCGGCCTGGTCGCGGGCGCACATGCGCAGCAGGGCAGCGTGTCGTTCTTCGTTACCAGCGCCGGGCCCGGCAATGGCGCCGACCTCGGCGGCCTGGCCGGCGCCGACAAGCATTGCCAGGCGCTCGCCCGGGCGGCCGGTTCGAAGAAGACCTGGCATGCCTACCTCAGCACCAGCGAAGGCGGCGGCGGGAAGGCCGTCAACGCGCGCGATCGCATCGGCAAGGGCCCCAGGCGGAACGCAAAGGGCGCCGTGATCGCGAAGGATCTGGGCGACCTGCACGCGAACCCGAACATCAACAAGCAGACCGCGCTCACCGAGAAGGGCGAGCCGGTGAATGGGCGTGGCGATTCACCGAACATGCACGACATCCTCACCGGCACGCAAGCCGACGGCAAAGCGTTCCCGGCGGGGGACGACAAGACCTGCGGCAACTGGACCAAGAGCGGCGACGGATCCGCGGTCCTCGGCCATCACGACCGCATGGGCCTGCGCGACGACGATGCCTCGAAGTCCTGGAATTCCTCGCATGGCTCGCGCGGCTGCAGCCAGGACGCGCTGCGCGGCACCGGCGGGAACGGACTGCTGTACTGCTTCGCCGCCGACTGAGCGACCGGCCTCAGCCGTACTTTCGCGCGTCCTCGATCACCTTGCCGTCGTTCGGCAAGGTCCCCGGCGCCACCAGCTCCACTTCGCCGCGCAGCTTGGTGACGTCGCGGATCGAGGCCACGATGGCCTCGGCGAGACCCCCGGGCCGCTCCCTGACCTCGCATTTGAGGGTCATGCGATCGTTGCCGGTCTCGCCCTCGACCACCAGGCGCGCCTTGAGCACTTCCTGGTGCCGGCGCAGCACCTCGCCCACCTGTTTGGGCGTGACGAACATGGCGCGCACCTTGGTGGTCTGATCGGCGCGCCCCAACCAGCCCTTGATGCGCGTGTTGGTGCGGCCGCAGGGACTGGCGCCCGCCAGGATGGCGGACAGATCGCCCGTGCCGAAGCGGATCAGCGGGTAGTCCGGGTTCATTGAAGTCACCACCACCTCGCCGACTTCGCCCTCGGGCACCGGCTGACCGGTACCGGGACGCACGATCTCCAGGATCAGCGCCTCGTCGAGGATCATGCCCTCGGTGAGCGCGCCCTGCGGCGTGGCGCTTTCATAGGCCAGCAGGCCGATGTCGGCGGTCGCGTAGAGCTGCAGGACGCGGATGCCGCGCGCCGCCATCGCCTGGCGCAGCACCGGCGGCAGGTACTCCGCGCCGACGATCGCCTTCTTCAGCGGTGAGATGTCGATCTTCAGCTCGTCGGCCTTCTCGACGATCAGCTTGAGGAACGAAGGCGTGCCACCGAAGGCATTGACGCGCAGATCGCGGATCACCGCCGCCTGTATCTCGGTCTGCCCGGTGCCGCCCGGCACCACGGTGCAGCCGATGGCGAGCGCGCCCTGCTCGACCATCGAGGCCGCGGGCGTGAAGTGGTAGGCGAAACTGTTCAGCACCAGGTCGCCGGCACGAAGACCCGCGGCGTACAGGGAGCGCGCGGTTCGCCACCAGTCCTTGCCTTGCCCTTCGGGGTCGTACACCGGGCCGGGAGAAACGAACAGCTTGGCCATCTTCTCGACTGGCGTCGCGTTAAGGCCTCCGAGCGGCGGCAGGGCTTTCTGCAGCTCGGGAAGGTCCGACTTGCGCGTGACCGGCAACTTCGCCAGTGCGGCGCGCGAAACGATGCTCGCCGCGTCGACGTCCTTCAGGATGCGCGCCCAGCCGGGCGCGTTCTGCTTCGCGTGGGCGAGCTGCCGGGGCAGCGCCGCCATCAATGCCGCCTCGCGCTCCTGCGGCGCGCGCGTCTCCAGCGCGTCGTAGTGCGCGCTCAGAGCCAACGTTTCCGGCGCCGGTAGGACTTCACGTCGCGAAAGCTCTTGCGCCCGGCAGTGGAAAAGCCGAGGTAGAACTCCTTCACGTCCTCGTTCTCGGCGAGCGACTTGCCCTCGCCGTCCATCACCACGCGGCCGTTCTCCAGGATGTAGCCGTAATCGGCGTACTTGAGCGCCATGTTGGTGTTTTGCTCGGCCAGCAGGAAGCTCACCTTTTCTTTCTGGTTGAGCTCCTGCACGATCTCGAAGATCTCCTTCACCAGCTGCGGCGCGAGGCCCATCGAGGGCTCGTCCAGCAGGATCATCTTCGGGCGCGCCATCAGCGCGCGGCCAACGGCGGTCATCTGCTGCTCGCCGCCCGAGGTGTAGCCCGACTGCGACTTGCGCCGCTCCTTCAGGCGCGGGAAGTAGCGGTACACCTTCTCCAGGTCCTCGCTCAGGTCGGCGCCGCCGCGCGTGTAGGCGCCGGTGAGCAGGTTTTCCTCCACCGTCAGGTGCTGAAAGCAATGCCGCCCCTCCATCACCTGGCAGATGCCACGCTTCACCAGCTCCGACGGGTTGAGCTGGTCGATGCGCTGGCCCATGAACTCGATGTGGCCCTTGGTGACGTCGCCGCGCTCGGCGCGCAGCAGGTTCGAGATCGCCTTCAGCGTGGTGGTCTTGCCGGCGCCGTTGGCGCCGAGCAGCGCCACGATCTGGCCTTCCTGCACCTGCAGCGACACGCCGCGCAGCACCAGGATCACGTGGTCGTAGATCACCTCGACGTTGCTGACGGACAGGTAGGCGGCGGATGCGGTCATGGATGTGAAAACGGCCGCCCGCAGGCGGCCGTCGGTTGCGTGAAGTCTAGTTTACTTTTCCTTGGAGCAGTCGCGCAGGGTGATGCCCTTTTCCTTCGCGTACTGCGCCGCGGAGGCCTCGATCATCGGTCGCACCAGGCTCTGGTCGGACGCGATCCAGTCGGTGATCACGTTCCACTTTGTGCCGTCCCACTGCTGGAACTTGACCTGGCCGCCGCCCTCGTGGTCCATGCAGCTCAGCTTGAGCGGTTGCATGAAACCGGTGGCGCCGAGTTTTTTCAGGTAGCCCTCGTTGAGGTCCAGGTTTTCCAGGCCCCAGCGCACCTGCTCGCCGGTCATCGACTTGCCCTTGCCGTAGCGCTCCTGCGCCTTGCGCACGGCCTCCACGGTGACGATCCCGAACACCACGCCGCGGTTGTAGTAGATCGAGCCGACGCGCGACTTGTCGTTCATTTCGCCATTGCCCTTGGCGTACACGTGCTTCTCGATGTCCTTCACCACCGCGTAGTTGGAGCCCGACACGTTGAAGCCTGCCGCGATGTAGCCCTTGGCCGCGTCGCCCGCGGGGATCACGTCCTCCTCGGCGCCCGACCACCACACGCCGATGATCTGCTCGCGCGGATAGCCGGCGCGCTGCGCCGACTTGAGCGCCGTCGGATTCATCACGCCCCAGCCGCGCAGGATCACCCAGTCCGGCCGGATCTGGCGGATCTGCAGCCATTGCGCCTGCTGCTCATTGCCCGGGTGCGGCACGGCGAGGTGCGTGACCTGGAAGCCGTAGATCTTGGCCTGCGCGTCGAGCACCGGGATGGTTTCCTTGCCGTAGGCCGAGTCGTGATACAGGTTCACGATCTTCTTGCCCTTCAGCTTGTCCATGCCGCCCGCCTTCATGCCCATGAACTTGATCTTGGCGGTGTTCTGGCTCCAGTACGTGGTGATCATCGGGAAGATGTACGGGAACACGCGGCCATCGGCAGCGTCCGTCCTGCCGTAGCCGACCGAAACGATGGGTATCTTGTCCGCGGTGCCCTTCTCGATCAGCGAGTAGGTGATGCCCGTGGACAGCGGATGGATCAGCGTCGCGCCGGTGGGCGGGTGCTTCTTGGAGCGCTCGTAGCATTCCACGCCGCGCGCATTGTTGTATTCCGTTTCGCACTTCTCCCAGGTGAACTTGACGCCGTTCACGCCGCCGTCGCGCGCGTTGATCATCTTGAAGTAGTCGATCATGCCGCCGGCGATGCCCGAGCCGCCCGGCGCATAAGGGCCGACCCAGTAGAAGTTGGCGGGGACGAACTGTTCTTTGGCCTGCGCGAACGCGCCGCCGGAGAACCCGACCGCTGCCGCCAGGGTAATTGCGAGTGTGGTTCTATTCATGTGCGTGTCTCCTTGGGTTCAGCCCTCTGTGGGGCCTGTTTCATATAGCGGAACGGCCAGTATAGCCAATCTATTCCGAGTGTCTAGTGCGGGAAGGGCCACAGGCGGAGCTTTTCCTTCGCGATCTGCCACTGCCGCGCCAGTCCGTGGGGCTCCACGATCAGGAAGAAGATGATCAGCCCGCCGAAAATGATCAATTCGAGGTTGGAAATAACGGAGTGCGGAATCTGCATGCCCGTGGCGTGCGAGAGTGCGCCGAACAAAATACTGAGGAAGATCGGCAGCAGGATGATGAATCCGGCGCCCAGAAAGGACCCGAGGATGGAACCCACGCCCCCGATGATGATCATGAACAGGATGCGGAAAGAAAGGTCGAGCGTGAACGCCTCCGGCTCGACCGTGCCGAGGTAGGTGTAGGCGTACAGGGCCCCGGCCACGCCGCAGTAGAACGAGCTGATGGCGAACGCCAGGAGCTTGGTTTTCATCATCGGGATGCCGATCACGCTCGCCGCCACGTCCATGTCGCGCACCGCCATGAAAGCGCGCCCCGTCTCGCTGCGCATCAGGTTCTTTGCCAGCAGCGCCAACACCGCGACGATCGACAGCGTGAGCAGGTATTTCCTCTGCGGCGTATCGAACACGTAACCGAGGATTTCGACTTTCTGCGCCGCAATCACGCCCGATGGGCTGTTGTTGGTGATCCAGCCCCAGCGCTGGATCGCCCACAGCACGAAGAACTGGCAGGCGAGCGTCGCCACCGCGAGGTAGAAGCCCTTGATGCGCAGGCTCGGCAGCCCGAACACGATTCCCACGCCCGCGGCGCACAGCCCTGCCAGGATGAAGCTGGGGATCACGCCCAGCCACGGCATGCGCAGGACGAAGTTGTAGGCCATGAACGCGCCGACGGCCATGAACGCCGCGGTGCCGAGCGACAACTGGCCCGCGTAGCCGGTGAGGATGTTCAGGCCGAGCGCGGCGAGCGAAAAGATCAGGAACGGGATCAGGATCGCCGACAGCCAGTACTGGTTGGCGAACAGCGGCACGGCGACGAACGCGACCGCCAGCAGCAATGCCACCGCCACGCGATCCTGCCGGATGGGGAAGATCTGCTGGTCTTCGGCGTAGGTGGATTTGAACTGCCCGGCTTCGCGGTAGAGCACGGCTAGACCCTGTCGATGATTTTCTCGCCGAACAGCCCCTGCGGGCGCACCAGCAGGAACAGCAGCGCAATGACGTAAGCGAACCAGGACTCGATGCCGCCGCCGACCATCGGGCCGATGTACACCTCGGCCAGCTTCTCCGAGGCACCGATGATCAGGCCGCCGACGATCGCGCCGAGCACCGAATCGAAGCCCCCGAGGATCAGCACCGGCAGCGCCTTGAGCGCGATGAAGGTCAGGGCGTACTGCACGCCGTTCCTCGCGCCCCACATCAAGCCGGCGACCAGGGCGACGAAACCGGCCACCGCCCAGACGATGGCCCAGATGTTCTTCAGCGGGATTCCCACCGCCTGCGCCGCCTGATGGTCGTCGGCCACCGCGCGCAGCGCGCGGCCGATGCGCGTGTACTGGAAAAACAGCGCCAGCGAGGCCACCAGCACGGCGGCGATGCCCGACGCGAACAGGTCGAATTGGCTGATGAACATGCCCGTGGACTGCGCGAGCCACTCCATGGGCACGTCCTTGATGCCCAGGTCCAGTCCGTGCGGCTGCGAGCCCCAGGCGAGCTGCGACAGGCCCTCGAGCACGAAGGTCAGGCCGATGGTCGCCATGAACAGCGTGATCGGCGGCTGGTTGACCAGCGGCCGCAGCACGACTTTCTCGATCGCCATCCCGAGCACCACCATCACCGCCAGCGTGATGAGCAGCGCGAGCCAGAAATTTACGCCCCGCTCGACCAGCGACACGAAAGTCAGCGCGGCAAAGAACACCATCGCCCCCTGGGCGAAATTAAACACGCCCGAGGCCTTGTAGATCAGCACGAAGCCCAGCGCCACCAGCGAGTACATGATTCCCGCCAGCAGACCGCCGATCAATACTTCGAAAAAGAACGAAAGGTTGGTCAGTGTGCGACTCCCAGGTAGGCGTCGATCACGGCCTGGTTGGCGCGTACCTCTTCGGGCGTGCCGTCGCCGATCTTGCGGCCGTAATCGAGCACCACCACGCGATCGGAGATGTCCATCACCACCCCCATGTCGTGCTCGATCAGCACGACGGTGGTGCCGTAATGGTCGTTGACATCGAGCACGAAGCGGCACATGTCCTGCTTCTCCTCCAGGTTCATGCCCGACATCGGCTCATCGAGCAGCAGCAGCGTCGGCTCCGCGGCGAGCGCGCGCGCCAGCTCCACGCGTTTCTGCAGCCCGTAGGGCAGCTTTCCCACCGGGGTCTTGCGGATGTGCTGGATCTCGAGGAAGTCGATGACCTCCTCCACCGCGCGCCGGTGCTCGAGCTCCTCGCGCCGCGCGCGGCCGACCCAGATCGCCTGCTCCAGGAATGAGCAGCGCATCTTCAGGTTGCGCCCGGTCATCACGTTGTCCAGCACCGTCATGCCCTTGAACAGCGCGATGTTCTGGAAGGTGCGCGCGATACCCAGCGAGGCCGCCTCATGCGAGTCCATGTCGTGAAACTCTTTCCACGCGCCGTTGGCGCGCAGCTTGATGGTGCCCTGCTGCGGGTGGTACACGCCGTTGAGCACGTTGAGCATCGAGCTCTTGCCCGCGCCGTTGGGGCCGATGATGGCGCGGATCTCGTGCTCGCGCACATCGAAGCTCACCTCCTGCAGCGCCTTCACGCCGCCGAAGGCGAGCGATACGCCTTCCACGGAGAGGATCTTGTCCCCGATCTGCTGCGCCCGGTTCATGCCGCCCCGCGGCTCACGCCGCCCTTTTTGCCGCGTCGGGCGAATACACCTTCGCGTCGCGAATCGCGAGGTCGGCCGCCACCATGCCGGTGCGCCCGTCCTCGTACTTGACCTGCATCTCGACGTGCACGCTGTCCTTGCCGCCGTAGAGCGCGTCCAGCAGCGCCCGGTAGCGGTCGGCGATGAACGCACGGCGCACCTTGCGCGTGCGCGTGAGCTCGCCGTCGTCGGCGTCGAGCTCCTTGTGCAAAATGAGGAAGCGCCGGATCTGGGAATTGGCGATCTCGGGCTCCTCGGCCAGGTCGGCGTTCACCCGTTCGATGCACTCGCGCACCAGCGAGAGCACCGCCTCGCGCGAGGCGAGGTCGGTGTAGCCGGTGTAGGCAATGCCGCGCTTCTCGGCCCAGTTGGCCACGGCCTCGAAGTCGAAGTTGATGAACGCGCATACCTGGTCGCGGCCATCGCCAAAAGCCACCGCCTCCTTGATGTAGGAGAAGAACTTGAGCTTGTTCTCGAGGTACTTGGGCGCGAACAGGGTGCCGTCGACGAGCTTGCCCACGTCCTTCACGCGATCGATGATCTTGAGGTGGCCGTCGGGGTCGAAGTAGCCCGCATCGCCGGTATGGAACCAGCCTTCATGGTCCTTCGCTTCCGCGGTCGCCTGGGCATTCTTGTAGTACTCCTTGAACAGCCCGGGCGAGCGGATCAGCAGTTCGCGCTGCGGCGTGAATTTCAGCTCCACGCCCGGCACCGCTGGCCCCACCGTGTCGGCCTTGACCTGGCCGTCGGGCTGGATGCACACGAACACGCTCGTTTCGGTCGAGCCATAGAGCTGCTTCAGGTTGATGCCGATGGAGCGGTAGAACCTGAACAGGTCGGGGCCGATGGCCTCGCCCGCAGTGTAGGCAACGCGCACGCGGCTCATGCCGAGGACATTGCGCAGCGGCCCGTACACCAGCAGGTCGCCAAGACGATAAAGCAGCCGGTCGGCAATGCCCACCGGTTTGCCGTCGAGCAGCGCGCCGCCCACACGCTGCGCGATGCCCATGAAGGCCTTGTACAGCCGGCGCTTGAGGCTGCTTGCGTCCTCCATGCGGATCGACACCTGCGTGAGCAGGGCTTCGAGCACGCGCGGCGGCGCGAAGTAATACGTCGGCCCGATTTCGCGCATGTCGGTCATCACCGTTTCGGCCGACTCAGGGCAGCAGATGCAGTAGCCGGTGACAAAGGGCTGCGCGTAGGAAAACACGTTCTGCCCGATCCAGGCCGGCGGCAGGTAGGCGAGCACCACGTCACGTTCGCCCAGGCCTTCGAGGTCGGCTGCGACCTTCGCCCTGTCGATCAAGGCATGGTGCGTCAGCACCACGCCCTTCGGTGTGCCGGTGGTGCCGGAAGTGAAAAACATCGCCGCGGTATCGCCGCCCGAGCCCTTGGCGATCTCGACTTCCAGGAATTCCGGGTCGCGCGCGCGCGTTTCGCGCCCCAACTCGAGCAGCGTGTCGTAGCTGGCGAGCTGCGCCTGCGCGTAGTGCCGCATGCCCCGCGGTTCGTCGTAATAGATGTGCTTGAGCGTCGGGCACTGCGGCAGGATTTCGAGCAGCTTGTCCACCTGCTCCTGGTCTTCGGCCACCGCATACGCGATCTCGGCGTTCTGGATCGGGAAAGCCATTTCCGCAGCGGCCGCGTCCTGGTACATCGGCACCGGAATGCCGCCCAGGCACTGCGCGGCGCACATCGCGGCATAGATGCGCGGCCGGTTGTCGCCGACCAGCGCGAGGTGGTCTCCGCGCTTGAAGCCCTGCGCGGCGAGGCCGCAGGCCAGCGCGCGCACCTCGTCGGCGAACTGCTGCCAGGTCCAGGTCTGCCAGATGCCCAGGTCCTTTTCGCGGATCGCAGGCAGTGCGCCGCGCACGCGCGCGTGGTGCACCAGCAGCTTGGGGAACGTGTCGCACGTTCCGATGTCGATACTCATCGAGCCACGCCCTCCTCCGAGAACGGGGGAATTCTTACACAGATCCCCCGCCTTGCGCAGTGCAGCAAACTCGGACCCTACGCGGACCCTAGAATGCGGGGCCGTGCGCCGACGTCTCCGACCGCTTGCCTTTCTCCTCGCAACGCTGTGCGCCTCCAGCGGCGCGTCCGCGCTCGAGTACCGCGTCGACATCGAGGCGCCGGAAGAGATGGCGGCGCCGCTGCGCAAGGGATTGAACCTGATTCGCTGGCAGGAGGACGCGCAGATGACGGCGGGCCTGCTGCGGCGCCTGGCCGATGAAGCCGCCGCGGACGCACGCGCGCTGGCCGCGGCGGAGGGCTACTTTTCGCCGCGGGTGAGCGTCGCGGTCGACGAAGCCGCCGAGCCCTGGCGCGTGCGGCTGACGCTCGAGCCCGGCGAGCGTACCAACGTGGCTGCGGTCGACATTCAGTTCATCGGACCCGCGGCCTCGGACCCGCAGGCCCGCGATCTGCTCGGGCAGGTGCGCAAATTCTGGCCGCTACCGCCCGGGCAGCCGTTCCGGCAGGAAGACTGGGAGGCGGCGAAGCGCAAGGCGGTGAGCGAGCTTTCGCGCTGGCGCTACGCCGCGGCGCGCATTGCCGCGAGCGAAGCGCGCATCGATCCCGAGCGGCGCCAGGCGCACCTGGCGGTCGAACTGGACAGCGGCCCGCCGTTTCGCTTCGGGCCGGTCGAGGTCTCCGGCACGCAGCGCTATGCGCCGGAAATCGTGCGCAACCTGAGCCCCGTTCGCCCGGGGGATGACTACGATCGCACCGAGCTCGATGTCTACCAGCGGCGACTGACGGAAACCGGCTACTTCGCCAGCGTGCGGACCAACATCGACGCGCGCGCGGCAAACGCGGCGCAGGCGCCGCTGCGCGTGGCGGTGCTCGAAGCGCCCTCTCGTCAGGTGGAGAGCGGCGTGAGCTACAACACCGACGTCGGCCCGCGCTTTCAGCTGCGCTACAGCGACCACGACGTGCTCGACTCGGCGTGGCGGTTTCGCAGCGCGCTCGCGCTGGATCGCAAGATCCAGGAACTCAAGCTCGATCTCGATGCGCCGCCGCGCGACGGTGCGCGCTGGAACAACTACTTCGCGCGGGTGGCGCAGAAAGACATCCAGAACGAACTCGCGCGCACGTTTGCAGTCGGCATCGCGCACAATTTCGGCACGGACGTCGCGCGCTCGGCGGCGATCCTGTCGTGGCATCTTGAAGACCAGCGCGCCGGCAGCGTCGTCACCGACGGCCGCCACGCGGTTTACGTTGGCCTGCGGCGCGGCTTTCGCCATACGGACGACGTGATCGCGCCGCGCGCAGGCACCTTCGGCAATGTGGAGGTCGGCGGCGGCCTACCCGGGTTGTCCACCGAAAGGTTCCTGCGCGCTACGGCGCAGGCAAACTGGCTTCTGCCGGTGGGCCGCGGCGGCGAACTGCTGCTGCGCGGGCAGGCCGGGGTGGTGATTTCCGAGGTGCGGCAGGGCATCCCGTCGGAGTTCCTGTTTCGCACCGGCGGCGACTGGACGGTGCGCGGCTACGCCTACGAGAGCCTGGGGGTCCCGGAGGGCGATGCCATCGTCGGCGGCCGGCGCCTGTTCGTGACGAGCGCCGAGTACACGCACTGGGTCGGCGAGAATTGGGGCCTGGCAGCGTTCGTCGACGCCGGCGACGCCTGGGACCAGGGCGAACGCTACAACGCGGCGCTCGGCTACGGCCTGGGCGTGCGGCTGCGCACGCCCATCGGTCCGGCGCGCATCGACCTCGCCTACGGCATGGAAACGCGGGAGCTCGGGCTGCACATTTCGATCGGCTACGTCTTCTGATGAAGCGCGTCGCGCTCGCCCTCGTCCTGCTGCCGCTGCTCGCCGTGGCCGCCGCGCTCGCCTGGCTGATCGCCACCGAACCGGGCCTGCACTGGGCAGTGGCGCGCGCCGAAACTGCGAGCGGTGGCAGCTTGAAGATCGACGGCGTGCGCGGCACGCTGGCTTCGGTCGTGAGCATCGAGCAGCTGTCCTTTGCCGAAGGCGGCGTGAAGCTCGAAGCCCGGCAGTTGCAGGGCGAAGGCGATGTGCTCTCGCTAATGCGCGGGCAGATCGGCATCGAGCCATTGCGCATCGAATCGCTGCAGGTGGCGCTGGCGGACAGCGGCAAGACGCCGTCGCCCCCGCCTGGAACAGCGTTGCCGGTGGGCGTACGGCTCGCGCAGGTCGCGATCGCGCGCTTCGAGCTTCGCACCGGGGCGCAGCGCGAGGTATTGACCGACGTACGCTTCGCGCACGCCGCCCTCGGCCCGCGCGCGCTGTCGGCGGCGGGGTCGTTCACACGACCGGACGCGCGCTTTCCCGCCCAGGTGCGCCTCGAGCTGCACGGCACGCTCGAACTCATGCGGGTTACGCTTGCCGCGACCGTCGCCGGTATTCCCGCCGAGGGGCAGATCGAGATCGCGCCGTTCGCCGCCCGGCCGCTGCGCTCGCTCGAGGCGCGCGCCGGCCCGGTGAATCTTTCCCGTTTCGACGGCGCGGCGCCGAACACCGAGCTCAACGCGGTGCTCAAGGCAAAGGGGGCCGACGCCGGCTATGAGGGCACGCTCTCCCTGGTCAACGCGACGCCCGGCCCGCTTGATGCCGGCAAGTTGCCGGTCGCTGCGCTGACGACACGCTTCGCGTCGCCGGATCTGGCGAGCGCCCGCCTCGAGCAGTTGCACATCGAGGTTCCGGGCGGCGGGTTGCTCGAAGGCAGGGGCGAGGTCGATGCGAGCCGCGCGCATGTGGTGCTCGGCGTGCGCGGGCTCGACCTGCGCTCGCTGCGCGCCAGCCTGCTGAGCACGGCGCTGAAGGGTGAGCTCGACCTGGTGATCGCCGGTGACGAGCAATCGGTGCGCGGCACGCTCGCGCAGGAGGGCATGCGTCTCGAGGCGCATGTCGTGCGTAACGGCGCAGTGCTCGAGGTGCGTGCGCTGCGCGCGACAGCGGCAGGCGGCGAAATCAGCGGCACGGGCAAGGTCACGCTCGGCGAGCTGCTCGCCGCGCAAGCGCAGCTGCGGTTCGAGAAGTTCAATCCCGCCGCCTTTGGCGCCTATCCCGCCGGCTCGATCAACGGGCGCGCCGAGGTCGATGGGCGCGCCGGCAAGGCGCCGCTCGTCGATGTAAGCTGGACGCTCGATCACAGCACGCTGCGCGGCAGGCTGCTGGAGAGCCGCGGCCGCGCGCAGATCGCGCTCGAGCGCATTGCCGACGTCCGGGCCGAAGCGAAATTCGGCGCGAGCCGCATCACGGTGCGCGGCGGCTTTGGCCGCGACGGCGACCGACTCGCCTGGACACTCGCCATCCCGCGGCTGCAGGAGATCGATCCCGGCCTCGCGGGCGCCCTGCAGGCTGAAGGCGTCCTTGCTGGTGCGTGGGACGCGCACGAGCTGCAGTTCTCGACGCGCTCGCCGACGGCGCGGATCGATGCCCGGCTCGCGGGCGGCATGCAAGCCGATGGTGCCTGGCGGGGCACGCTGCTGGAGCTGACGAACGCCGGCGACTATCCCCTGCGCATGCTCGGTGCGACGGCGCTGATGTTCGCGCGCGATCGCGCCGAACTTGGACCGTTCACCGCCGAGCTCGACGCGGGCCGCTTGCAGGTCCGCGAAGCGAGGTGGGCCGCGGGCCGCCTGCAAACAAGCGGGGAATTCAGCGCGCTGCCGGCGCGCTGGCTGGTGCTCGCCGCCGGCGCCGCGGCGCCGGTGCGCACCAACCTGCTCCTCGACGGCTCGTGGGACCTCGCCACCACGCCCCGGCTCCAGGGCACGCTGCAGCTGCGACGCCGCAGCGGCGACCTCGCGATCGTGCGCGACGAGGAACCGTACGCGCTCCGCCTGGGCGAAGCCACGCTCGATGCCCGATTCGCCAATGGCGGCGTCGCCCTCAAGTTCGACGCCGCGTCGCGTTACGGCAAGCTCGCGCTCGAAGGCAGCGTGGCGGCATCGCCCGCGGCAAGCGGCGCGCTCGCCCTCGGCCCGCGCGCGCTGTCGGCGGCGGGGTCGTTCACACGACCGGACGCGCGCTTTCCCGCCCAGGTGCGCCTCGAGC
>JAQBXT010000103.1 GCA_027624175.1 Pseudomonadota bacterium
CTTGTTGCGGGGCGCCGATTGTACTCCGGGCAGCGACCATGTAGCGCCCGCGCACGGCTGCTAGACTGCGCCGCATGTCCTTGCGGGCGGCGCTCCTGCTGTTGTCGTGCACGGCGGCTGCGAGCGTGAGCGCAGCGGAGGCGGTCTCCGTCGAAACGACGCGCCGCGATTCTGCCGTTGAGGTCCGCGCGCACGCACTGGTCGACGGGTCCTACGGGACGGTCTGGAGCACGCTCACGAACTACGGCCGGCTGACGGAATTCATTCCCGGCATGAAGAGCAGCCGGGTGGTGGAGCACAGGGGCGACTCGGTGGTCGTGGCGCAGGAGGGCGAGGTGCGGTTCCTGTTCTTCACATTCCCCATCAAGGTCACGCTGATCTCGACCGCCCGGCCGCCGCACGCGCTCGACGTGCGCCTGCTGAAGGGAAATCTCAGGCGGCTGGATGGCGGTTACCGGCTGGAGCAGATCGCGCCAGGGAAGATCCTGCTGCGCTGGATCGGCCTGATCGAACCGGAGTCGTTGCCGCCGCTGCTCGGCGAGCTGGTGATGCGCGCCAACATCGAAAGCCAGTTCACCGGCATGGTGCGCGAAATCGAACGCCGCGAACGGGAGAAGGAGTTCAACAAGTGACGGCTATGTGCGAAATGCGGGCGCGGGTGGCGCGATTACCCCGCGCCCTTCGGCACGCGCGGGTTCATCACCGCGAACCACAGCGGCGGCACGGCGGCGAGCGGCAGCATGCCCGTGTAGCCGGTGGGCAGCTTGGGGCTGTCGGCGCGCGGCTGCAGCGCGGCGTAGGGGCGCATGGGATTGAGGTGATGGTCGGCGTGGCGCTGCAGGTGTACGAGAAAACTGTTTGTGAGGACCTGGTTCGCGTCCCAGGAATGGCGTTCACTCACCGGCTCGTAGCGCCCGTCGGGCAGGCGCGCGCGTTCCAGCCCGTAATGCTCGACGTAGTTCACCGCTTCGAGCAGTGCGATGGCCATCGCGCTCTGGCCGAAAAAATACGCCGCGGCCAGCGGACCGAAAGCCGCGCCGAGCGCCACGGCGAACGCGGGTGGCAGCAGCGTTGCCCACAACATTTCATTGCGCCAGTGCCACCAGCGCAGGCCCAACGGGGCGAGGCGCGCGCTCTCCAGCCGCCAGGCATGTGCGTAGCTGCCGGCCACCGTGCGCGGCAGGAACGCCCAGTAGCTCTCGCCGTAGCGCGCACTCGCCGGATCCTCGCGCGTGGCGACGCGCTGGTGGTGGCCGCGGTTGTGCTCGATGGTGAAGTGGCCGTAGCTCACTGCGTACAGGAGTGCGCGGGCCAGCCAGCGCTCCAGGCGCGAGCGCTTGTGCCCGAGTTCGTGCGCGATGGTGATGCCGGTGCCGCCGGTGACCAGGCCCACCGACAGCGTCAGGCCCAGGGCCTGCCAGGGCGCGAGTTCGCCGCTACCTGCGACCGTTGCGCCCCAGACAATGAGCCCGAGATGCAGCGGCACGTAAGCGACGAGGATGGCGCGGAAAAACGCACTGCGCTCGAGGCGCGCCAGCTCTGCGCCGGGCGAGGGCGCGTCGTCGCGGCCGATGAGCCAGTCGAGCAGTGGCACCAGACCGAAGAACACCAGGAAGGTGTACCAGTAGCTGGCGATCAGCCAGCCCACCACCGGCGCGCTCGGTGCGGCGACCGCGAGCAGGAAGCGCAGATCCTTGGCGCTGCCGGGCATGGCTAGTGGATCTCGGGCTCCGCGGTGGGCGCGGTGCCCTCGAGGAAATCGAAGTCGCAGCCCTCGTTCGCCTGCTTCACGTGCCGTGAAAAGATGGCGCCGTAGCTGCGCTCGTACTTGAGCGGTGGGCGTTTCCAGGCCGCCTTGCGCCGAGCCATTTCCTCGGCGGAGATCTTCAGGTTGAGGGCTTTCTTTTCCACGTCGAGCTCGATCATGTCGCCGTTCTGCACGAAGGCGAGCGGGCCGCCGACGTAGGCTTCCGGGGCGACGTGCAGGATGCAGGTGCCGTAGCTGGTGCCGCTCATGCGGCCGTCCGACAGGCGCACCATGTCCTTTACGCCCTGCTGGATGAGTTTTTTCGGCATCGGCAGCATGCCCCACTCGGGGAACCCGGGGCCGCCCAGGGGACCGGCGTTCTTCAGCACCAGTACCGAGTCGGCGTCCACGTCAAGATCGTCGCGGTCGATCCTCGCCGCCATGTCGTTGTAGTCCTCGAACACCACCGCGCGGCCGGTATGCCGCAAGAGCTTGGGGTCCGCCGCGCTGGTCTTGATCACCGCGCCGTCGGGCGCGAGGCTGCCGCGCAGCATCACGATGCCGCCGGTCTTCTTCAGCGGCTTGTCGCGCGGCAGGATCACGTCCGCATTCCACACCTTCGCGCCCTCGAGGTTCTCGCCCAGCGTCCTGCCGTTCACGGTTTTCGCCGAGAGGTCGAGCAGGTCGCGCAACTCGTTGAGCATGGCGCGCAGGCCGCCGGCGTAGAAGAAATCTTCCATCAGGTACTTGTCGCCCGAGGGCCGTATATTGGCGATCACCGGCGTCCTGGCGCCGATCTCGTTGTAGCGCTCGAGCGGGAAGGCGAGGCCCGCGCGACCCGCCATCGCCACCAGGTGCACGATGGCGTTGGTGGAACCACCCATCGCCATCAGGGCGGTGATCGCGTTGTCGAAGGAACCACGCGAGAGAAAGTCGCGCGGCTTCAAGTCCTCCCATACCATGTCGACGATGCGCTTGCCCGTGAGCGTGGCCATGCGTGCATGGTTCGAGTCGGGCGCGGGAATCGACGAGTAGCCCGGCAGCGTGAAGCCGAGCGCTTCGGCGAGCGACATCATGGTCGCGGCGGTGCCCATGGTCATGCAGGTGCCGGGCGAGCGCGCGATCGTGTCCTCGATTTCGTTCCAGTCGCGCTCGGTGATGCGGCCGGCGCGCAGTTCGTCCCAGTACTTCCAGGTGTCGGAGCCCGAGCCCAGGGTCTGGTCGCGCCAGTGACTGTTCAGCATCGGGCCCGCCGGCAGGTAGATCGACGGCAGGTTCATGCTGGTCGCGCCCATGATCAGTGCGGGCGTGGTCTTGTCGCAGCCGCCCATCAGTACACAGCCGTCCACGGGGTAGGAGCGCAGCAGTTCCTCGGTTTCCATGGCGAGGAAGTTGCGATACATCATCGTGGTGGGCTTTTGCATGGTCTCGGCGAGCGCCATCGCCGGCATTTCCAGCGGAAAGCCGCCCGCCTGCCACACGCCGCGCTTCACTTCCTCGGCGCGCTGGCGGAAGTGCGTGTGGCAGTGGTTGATGTCCGACCAGGTGTTGATGATGGCGATCACGGGCTTGCCGGCGTAATCGCTGCGGTCGTAGCCCATCTGCGCGGTGCGCGAGCGGTGGCCGAAGGAGCGCAGGTCCCTGACGCCGTACCAGCGATGCGAACGCAGTTGTTCCGGGTGTTTTTTCATGCCGTTGCTACCTGCCCTTCCAGACCGGGGCGCGCTTGCCGAGGAAGGCCTCCATGCCCTCGCGGAAGTCCTCGCTCATGTAGCACATCAGGATCAGGTCGTCGCCGGAGCCGGCCGGCAGCGTCGGCCGCAGGCGCAGCAAGGCTTCCTTGGTCGCCTGCAGGGTGAGGGGTGCGTGCCCCGCCACCAGGCGCGCGACTTCCTCGGCGCGCGGCAGCAGCGCCGCCGGGTCCTCGACCACCTCGCCGACCAGCCCGATCGCCAGCGCTTCGGGCGCCTCGACCAGGCGCGCGCGGAAGATCATGTCCTTCACGCGCGCCGGGCCGATGAGCGCGGCCAGCCGCGCGTAATTTCCCGAGGACAGGCAGTTGCCCAGGGTGCGCGCGACCGGGAAACCGAAGCGCGCGTTACCCGCGGCAATGCGCAGGTCGCAGCACACCGCGATGCCCGCCCCGCCGCCCGTGCAGGCGCCCTTGATGGCCGCAATGGTCGGCACGCGGCAACGCTCCAGCGCGCCGAGCACGCGGTCGATGCGCGCCTCGTAGTCGAGTGCATCCTGCGCCTTGTCGAAGGCGCGGAACTGCGAGATATCGGTGCCGGCGGCAAAGGCCTTGTCGCCCGCGCCCGTGAGCAGCAGGGCCTTGATCGAGCGGTCGTCGTTGGCGAGGTTGCAGATCTCGGCCAGCCGCTCGTACATGGCGAAGGTGAGGGCATTGCGCGCCTGCGGCCGGTTGAAGGTGATGTAGCCGATGCCCTGGCGCACTTCATAAAGGATGTCCTGCATGTCGGTCTCCAAAAATGCCTGCGAAGTCGGCT
>JAQBXT010000104.1 GCA_027624175.1 Pseudomonadota bacterium
GGCGCATGCTGGTGCTGGCCGGGTGCGTGCAGCCCGCGCTCGCGCCGCGCATCAACGCTGCGGCCGCGCGCGTGCTCGATCGCTGCGGCATCTCGCTCGTCGAGGCGCCGGGCGCGGGCTGCTGCGGCGCGCTGCGCTTCCATCTCAATCTGCACGAGCAGGGCCGAGACGACATGCGCGCGCTGATCGATACTTGGTGGCCGGCGGTGGAGCGTGGCGAGATCGAGGCCATCGTCATGACGGCCAGCGGCTGCGGTTCCACGGTGAAGGAGTACGGCCATCTACTCGCGCACGACCCGGCTTACCGCGACAAGGCGGCGCGAATCTCTGCCCTGACGCGCGACCTGAGCGAAGTGATTCCCGCGCAGGCGATCCCCGAGCGCGCCGGCCTGGGCCGCATCGCCTGCCACTCGCCCTGCTCGCTGCAGCACGGCCAGCAACTGCGTGGGGGCGTCGAAGCGTTGCTCGCACGCGCAGGATTCGAGCTTACTCCGGTGCCGGATGCGCACCTGTGCTGCGGTTCGGCGGGCACCTACTCGATCCTGCAGCCGGCGCTGTCACACGAGCTGCGCACCCGCAAGCTCGCCGCACTGCAAAGCGGCATGCCGGTGGGGATCGTCACCGCGAACATCGGCTGCCTCGCGCACTTGCAGGGGGGCGCGAGCACCCCGGTGTGCCATTGGGTGGAACTGCTGGACGAGGCGCTGCAGGGGTAAGATTCGCGCCATGCTGGTTCGCGCCGCCTGTCCGCACGATTGTCCCGATACCTGCGGCATGCTGGTGACGGTGGAGAACGGGATCGCGGTGAAGATCCAGGGCGACCCGACGATGCCCTTCACCGACGGCACCCTGTGTACCAAGGTCGCGCACTATCTGGAGCGCACCTACTCGCCGGACCGGCTGCTGCATCCCATGAAGCGCGTCGGCCCCAAGGGCAGCGCTCGCTTCGCGCGCGTGTCCTGGGACCAGGCCTTGGACGAGATCGCCGAGCGCCTCAAGGCGCTCGCGGCGCAGAATCCGGAGACCATCCTGCCGCTGAGCTACGCCGGCACCATGGGCATGGCGCAATTCAGTTCGATGGACCGGCGTTTCTTCCACCGGCTTGGCGCCTCGCTCCTCGATCGCACGCTGTGCTCGTCGGCCGGCAAGGCGGGCATCAAGGCCACGCTGGGCGGGTCGGTGGGCATGGACCCGGAACGCTTCGACGAGGCGAAGCTGATCCTGCTGTGGGGCGCCAACCCCGTGGTGTCGAACCTGCACCTGTGGTCGCGCGTGCAGGAAGCCATGCGGCGCGGCGCCAAGGTCGTCGCCATCGACCCGTACCGCAGCCTGTCGGCGGAGAAATGCACGCAGCACCTCGCGCTGCTTCCCGGCAGCGACGGCGCGCTGGCGCTCGGCATGATGCACGTGCTGATCGCCGAGAACCTGATTGACCGCGACTACATCGCGCGCTACACGCTCGGCTTCGAGCAGCTCGCCGAGCGCGTGCGGCACAGCACGCCGCAGTGGGCCGCCGGCGTCTGCGGGCTGCGCGCCGAGGAGATCGTGCAGCTCGCGCGCGACTACGGCACGATCCAGCCTGCGGCAATCCGCCTGAACTACGGCATGCAGCGCCACGCCGGCGGCGGCATCGCCGCGCGCAACATCGCCTGCCTGCCGGCGCTCACCGGCGCCTGGCGTGATGCGGCTGGCGGCATCGTGCTGACCACGGCGGACTTCTACGGCTTCGACCATGCGGCGCTCGAACGCCCCGACCTGCTCGGGGGCCGCAAGCCGCGCGTCATCAACCACGCGGCGATCGGCGAGGCGCTCACCGCGGCGCAGCCGCCGGTGCGGGCGGTGATCGTCTACAACAACAACCCGGTCGCGGTGTGCCCGGACTCGGAGAAGGTGCTGGCCGGATTCCGGCGCGAGGACCTGTACTGCGTGGTGATGGACTCGTTCCTGACCGATACCGCGGACTACGCGGACCTGGTGCTGCCGGCCACCACGCAGCTCGAGCACTACGATGTGCACAAGTCCTACGGGCACCTGTACGCGCTCGCCAACAATCCGGCGATTGCGCCGGTGGGAGAATCGCTGCCCAACACGGAAGTGTTCCGCCGCCTCGCCGCGCGCCTGGGTTTCGACGAACCGTGCTTTCGCGATTCGGACGAGGACCTGTGCCGCACGGCGCTCGCCTCTACCGACCCGCGCATGCAGGGCATCGAGTGGGAGGGCATGAAGCGCACCGGCTGGCAGCGGCTCAACGTG
This sequence comes from Pseudomonadota bacterium, assembly GCA_027624175.1. GTDB lineage: Bacteria > Pseudomonadota > Gammaproteobacteria > Burkholderiales > SG8-39 > JAABQT01. The sequence continues at coordinate 2,254 of JAQBXT010000104.1, forward strand.
CCGGAGCGCTTCGCGCCCTTTGCCGAGGGCGGGTTTCCGACGCCCTCGGGCAAGTGCGAGTTCTACAGCGCGGCGCTGGAGCGCCAGGGCCTGGACCCGCTGCCGTTCTTCAACCCGCCGGTTGAGTCAGTGGCCAGCAACCCGGCGCTGGCGGGGGACTATCCGCTCGCCTTCCTGTCGCCGCCGGCGCGCAATTTCCTCAATTCCAGCTTCGCGCACCTGAAGCGCTTCCGCGATCTGGAAGGCGAACCGACCGTGGAAATGCATGCCGAAGACGCGGCGGCGCGCGCCATCCGCGACGGCGAATACGTGCGCGTGTTCAATGCGCGCGGCAGCCTGCGGCTGCGCGCGCGCGTTAACGGCAAGCCGCGCCGCGGCGTGGTGGTCGCGCCTTCGGTGTGGTGGAAGAAGCACTCGCCCGACGGCGGCAACGCCAACAACCTCACCGCGCAGCGCACTGCCGACCTGGGCGGCGGCGCCACGTTCTACGACTGCCTGGTGCAAGTCGAGCGCGCCGGCGCGCCGGCTGCCTAGCACGTCGCGCCGATAGCGCCCGCCGCGGGCGCTGCGGTAGAGTGCCCGCATGCACTCCATGTTGCGGCTGGCGAAGTTCCTGCTGCCTTACCGTTGGCGCGTCGCCGCGGCGCTCGCTGCCCTGCTGGTCGCGGCCGGCTGCGTGCTGGCGCTCGGCCAGGGCCTCAAGCACGTGGTGGACAACGGCTTTGGCAGCGGCGAGCCGCAGCTGCTCGACCAGGCGCTGGGGGCGCTGGTGGCGCTGGCGGTGGCGCTCTCGGTGGCCACTTATTTCCGCTTCGCGCTGATGATGACCACCGGCGAGCGCGTGGTCACCGACCTGCGCCGCGCGGTGTTCGACCACCTGCTCGGCCTGTCGAGCGCGTTTTTCGAATCGACGCGCACCGGCGAGGTGATCTCGCGCCTCTCCAGCGACACCACCGTGCTGCAGCAGGTGATCGGCTACGGCCTGTCGATGTTCGTGCGCAACCTCCTGATGATGATCGGCGCCGCGGCGATGCTGTTCGTCACCAGCTGGAAGCTCGCGGCCCTGGTACTGCTCGGCGTGCCGGCGACGCTGGTACCGATCCTGCTGCTCGGGCGGCGCGTGCGGCGCCTGTCGCGCGAGAGCCAGGACCGGGTCGCCGACGTGTCGGCGCACGTCGACGAGGCGGTGCACGAAGTGCGCACGGTGCAGGCCTATGTGCACGAGGATCACGATCGCGCGGAGTTCGCGCGCCACGCCGAGGCCGCCTACGCCGCCGGCGCGGCGCGCGTCGGGCAGAAGGCCTTCCTCATCGCGGCAGTGATGCTGATCGCGTTCTGCGCAGTGGGCGTGATCCTGTGGGTGGGCGGGCACGACGTATTTGCCGGGCGCCTGTCGGCGGGTGAACTCTCGGCCTTCGTGTTCTATGCGGGCGTGGTGGCGACCGGGGCGGGCACGGTGTCCGAGGTCTGGGGCGAGCTGCAGCGCGCGGCCGGCGCCACGGAACGCCTGTTCGAGCTGCTCGACGCACGACCGGACATCGTTGCGCCCTTGCAGCCGCACCCGGCGCCGCAGGCGCCGCGTGTGGTCGAGTTCGACGCCGTGAGCTTCGCTTATCCCGCGCGCCCCGCGGTGCCGGCGCTCGCCGGCTTCACGCTGCGCCTGGCGGCGGGCGAGCGCGTGGCGCTGGTCGGTCCCTCGGGCGCCGGCAAGAGCACGGTGCTCGCGCTGCTGCTGCGCTTTTACGACCCGCAGGCGGGCGCGATCCGCATCGACGGCGTCGAGCTGCGCGCCATGCAGCCGCAGG
>JAQBXT010000105.1 GCA_027624175.1 Pseudomonadota bacterium
GGTACAGGACATGCAAACGAGCGGCGAGAGCGACCTCGAGCCGGGCGAAACGCTGGCAGAGGCCGAGGGAGAACACCACGCCGCCGAGCACGCGTTGCAGCGCGTGGGGGAGCGTCGGGTCGCTGACCACGATTACGTAGTACAGGGAGCCGAGGCCGATGAACGCCCCGGCGAGCAGGCCCAGCATCACCAGCGACAGCAGCGGCAGTCGCGCCTTCGCCACCCCCGCCTCCTCGACGCGCTGCGCGATCTCGCGCGGCGAGTAGGCATCCGAGCCGAACAGCGCCACTATGCCGCGTCCACGACGCGCCGGCTGAAGAGTTCGCGCACTTTCACGTCATCGGCTCCGGGTGACGCGCGACCGCGCCCAGCGCGCCGCGCTAGTGGTCTTCGAGGCGGGGTCCGCGTTCCTCTGCGGGCTCGCTGGTCTCCGGATCCGCATAGTCGGCGATGCCAATCTCCCCCTCGGCCTCTGCCAGCGTTTCGCCCGGCTCGAGGTCGCTCTCGCCGCTCGTTTGCATGTCCTGTACCGCCTCGAGCAGCGTGGCGAAGGGGCCGTACTCGCGGCCGCCGTCCATCGCCTGCCAGTAGACGCCGTCCGGGCGCTCGACGATGCGCGCGCGGTCGTAGTCCGGTGGCGTTTCGGGGATCACCTTCGTCATGGAACCACCATCCTACTTGATGGCCATCAATGCGCAAGCCGGGCGGCGTGAAAGTCTGGCACCGCGCCCCTCGAGTCCTTCCCCCGGAGAGTGATTGCAGGCGTGCTCGGCGGCGAGCTCGACGTCGTACAGGTGAAGAAGCAGCGCGCGCTGGCGCGCGGTCAATCCGTCTGGCGGAAGCGCCTGCTCGCCTGACGCACGGCAAACCCCATGTCGTGCCAGGCCTTCTGCATGCCGGCGACGAGCGGCGCGCTCGCCGCGGCGCTCTGCCGCCCGAGCTTCGCCAGCGCCTGGTTCGCCGCCGCCTGCTTGCGCTTCAACACCTGCAGTTCGCGCACGATGCCCGCGCGCGCGCTGTTCTCGACCTTGTGCGCCTCGGCCATCAGCCAATCGAGCTGCTTGCCCACGGCGCGTACTTCCTTGTGCAGATTGAGCCGGCTGGCGGCCTTGCGCTTGCCGGCGAGGACTTTGCGTTTGCGTGCCATGGCGGTTCCTTCGCTGGTCTGTGAGCTTTCACTATGGGACCCCTGGGGCTTCGCGTATTGACTTGTGTCAATAGCGCCACCCCGGGGCCGCAGCGGTGGGCTGGGCATCCTGCTCTACGTCGTGCTGTGGCTTCTCATCCCGCGGCCCGCGCCTGCAACAGGAGAGCCCCCATCCCCGCGAGGAGCGCGAGCGGCGCGCTCGCCGGCAGAGGCGCTGGCGGCGAGCGAGCACAAGAGGACAACCATGATGGGTGCTTGGCGATTCATGCGTGCTCTCCTTGGGATTCCGGTGGATTCGAGTACAGCCAGCCGCGCTGCTCAAGCCATGCCGCGATCTGCCCGGCTGCCTCCGCCGGCGTGCCGCGGTCCCCGTGCAGCACGAGCTCCGGCGCGAGCGGCGGCTCGTAGGCCGCCTGCACGCCGGGCAGCGTCGCGCTGTTTCCCGCACGCGCCGATCGGTACAGCCCTTTCGGATCGCGCGCGGCGCACACTTCGAGCGGCGTATCGACGTATACCTCCGTGAAGCGCGCAATCCTCGCGCGCGCCGCGTCGCGGTAGGCGCGCCGGTTGGCGGTGGCGTCAAACACCACCGGGCGGCCCTCGCCGACGACGTACGCGCCAAGGTGCACAAGCGCCGCGTAAAAGAAATCGCGCTCGCGCGCGTCGTAGCGCGCGTGCGGCGTGAGCTGGGTGCGCATGACGTCGGACTCGAGCACCGCCGCGTCAATGCCGCGCGCGTGCAGCTGCGCGACGAGCTCGCGCGCGATGGCGCTCTTGCCGGAGCCCGAGAGGCCCGTGAGCCAGACGGCAAAGGTCATGCGCCGCAGAACTCGTTGGCGCGCGCCGGATCGAAGCGCGGCGCCTCGAGCACGTTGAGCGCGAAATCGAGCACCTTGCGCCGCACGCCCGCCTCGAGCGCGGGATACCAGAGCGGGTTCGCCATCACCAGCGCGCGGAAGGCGAAGAACGGCGCCGCCACCTCGAGGATCTCCGCATCGCCCGAGCGCTCGAGGTAGCGCTCCCAGAAGGCTCGCCACAGGCGCTCGAAATCGCCTTCCAGCCTGCCCGAGCGCTGCAGCGAGAAGAACAGGTAATTGAGCGACAGGCAGGTGATGTCGTCCGCGGCCTCGCCCCATTCGCCGCGCGAGCGGTCGAGCACCGAGAAGTCGGCGCCGTCGCGGAACAGGATGTTCCACGGGTGGAAGTCGCCGTGCACCTGGCGCAGCCGCTGCGTCCTCGCCTTCAGCCGCCAGCGCCACTCGAGCGAGCGCCGCTCGATCTCGCGCACGCTCGCCACCAGCGGCCCCGCCGGATAGCTGTCGGCGACGCCGAAGATGCACTCGCCGTGGCCCACCAGATCGCGCAGCCGGCGCACGTACAGGCCCGCGTCGGGGCCGGCAACGCGATGGATCTCGACCAGGTAGTCGCACAGCGCGTCGGCGCGCGCAAAATCCTGCGCCACGGCGGCCGCGCCGCTGCGCAGGCGCAGCAGGTCATCGGCGTACTCGCGCCCTTCCACGAACTGCGCGAGCATGAAGAGCTCCTCGGCGGCGCCGAGGGACTCGAGCGCACCGTCGACGCGCACCGCGCCGACGTCGAGCGAAGGCACATGCCGCGGCAGGTGGTTGAAGGCGCCATGCGCCCAGAGCAGGAGCTGCGCTCGGTCCGCCATATGCTCGTGGCGGAAAGGACCGGGCCGCACGGTCTCGAGCACCGCGCGCCGCGGCGCGCCCGAGAGCTCGTAGTCGAGGCGCAGCGGCACGCCGTAGCCGTAGCCCTTGTCGCCCTGGCGGCCACCGCCGAGCGGCGTGACGCGCACGTTTGCCACCTCTGCTGCGTGCAGCGTGCGCAGGTAATCCTGCAAGGCGGACGGCGTGAACGGAGTGGGCGTCATGGCACATGCCTCCTCAAGCCGAGTGTGCGTGCTGGGCGGCGCGCCGCGTTGACCTCGATCAAACCCGGTCCGTGCCGCTGAAGTCCATCGGGTAGGATGCCGAAGGATGGAAACGATCAACGGACGCAGCGCCTTCCTCCGCCTTCTGGTCGAGGAAGGCGTCACCCACCTGTTCGGCAACCCGGGCACCACCGAACTGGCGATCATGGAGGTGGTGCCCGATTTCCCGCAACTGCGCTACGTGCTGGGACTGCACGAGTCGGTGGTGGTGGCGATGGCCGACGGCTACGCGCGTGCCTCGAACCGGCTCACGGCGGCGAACGTGCACGTCGCGCCGGGACTGGGCAACGCGATGGGCGCGCTCTACAACGCCCGCTTTTCGGGCTCGCCGATCATTCTCACCGCCGGGCAGCAGGAACAGGGGCACGGGCTGACCGAGCCGCTGCTGTACGCGCCGCTGGTGCCGGTCGCCACGCCCTTCGTCAAGTGGGCGGTGGAGGCGACGCGGGTCGAGGACCTGCCGCGCATCGTGCGGCGCGCAGCCAAGGTCGCGCTCACCCCGCCCACCGGGCCGGTGTTCATCTCGCTGCCCGGCGACGTCCTCGAGCAGCAGGCCGAGCTCGAGCTCGGCGCACCGACGCGCATCGACGCGCGCACCCGGCCCTCGGACGAAGCGCTTGCGCAGCTCGCGCGCAGGCTGCTCGCGGCGACCAACCCGGTGATCCTCGCCGGGCAGGAGCTGTCGATCCACGACGCCTTCGCCGAAGCCACCGAGCTGGCGGAACTGATCGGCGCCGGCGTCTACCAGCAATCGGTCCCCTACGCGGCGCAGTATCCGACCGCGCATCGCGCCTACCTCGGCGCCCTCACGCGCGTGCAGAAGACGGTGCGCGCCGCGCTCGAGCCGTTCGACCTGCTGGTCTGCCTGGGCGCGGACCTGCTGCGCATGTCGGTGCACAGCCTGCTCTCGCCCCTGCCCGAGACGCTGCCGGTGGTGCACG
>JAQBXT010000106.1 GCA_027624175.1 Pseudomonadota bacterium
GTTCGGTCGAACAGGAACCCGGCCAGCCAGGGTCCTGTTGCGCTGCCCGCGGCGCTGCCGAACAGGCACGCGCCGACGATGGCGCCGAAGTGCGGACCGCCGAAGCGGTCGCTCACCATCGCCGGAATCAGCGAGGCGGTGACCGAGTAGCCCAGGCCAAGCAGCACCGCATAAGAGTAAATCGCCCAGCTTGAGGGCGACCCGGCGAGTGCGGCGAGCGCCACCACCGCACCCAGCAGGATGGCGATCCCCGCCACGTACACGAATTCGCGCTCGATGCGGTCCGAGAGCCAGCCGCCGCCGGTCTTGCCGACGATGCTGGCGGCGCCGACCACGCCCACCACCGAGGCGGCGATGATCGCGCTGACACCCTGATCCACGAGGTAGGCCACCTGGTGCACGTGCAGCGTCTGCGCGCAGACGTTGCCGAAGAAGAAGGCGGCGAACATCAGCCAGAACGGCACGCCGCGCATGGCGCCGGCGAGGGTTACCGTCGAGCGGGCTTTTCCCGGGGCGGCGGCGGGCGGCAGCGCGGGCCGGCTCGCCGGCGCGCCGCCCAGGAGGAACAGCGACGAAGGCAGGATCCATAGCACGCAGATCGCGCCGAGCACGCGAAACGCCGTGCGCCAGCCGTAGGCGTCGATGAGGAGCTGGGTAAGCGGCACCACCACCAGCATGCCGAGTCCCACCCCCGAGCTGACTATGCCGAGCGACAGGCCGAGTTTGTCCTGAAAATCCCGCTGCACCTGCACCAGCGCCGGGATCCAACCCGAGGCCGCCACCGCGATCGCGGTGAACACGCCGAAGCCGAGGTAGAGGTGCCAGGGTTCGGAGATGAAGCTGTCGGCCCAGAGGGAGAGGCCGAGCGCCACGCCGCCCGCGGCCACCAGGCGCAGTGGTCGCAGGCGATCGCACAGCATGCCAACCACCGGGTTGACGCCGCCGTGAACCAGCGTAAACACCGAGAATGCGCCGGCGAGCACTGAGCGGCTCCAACCGAACTCGCGCAACAGCGCCACCAGGATCACGCTATAGGAGTACCAGATGCCATAGGCGAGCGCGAGCGTGACGCCGATGACGGCCAGCCGGAGCGCGCGGGGAGTGTGCAAGCGGCGAGAGCGCTAAAGCCCCTCGACCACACGCATGTCGCGCTCGACCGAATCCTTGCCGAGCGCCTTCAACGCCGCCTGGTAGGCGGGCGAGTTGTAGGCCTCGTATACCTTGGCAAGGCTCTCGAACTCGACCACCACCGTGCGTTGGTTCATCCCGTGCTCGTACACCTTGGACGGCATCCCGCGCACCAGATACTTCGCGCCCACCGCCTCCATCGCCGGCCCCGCCAGCTTCGCGTACGCCGCGAGCGCCTCGGGATTTTTGATCGAACGGTAAGTGGTCACCATGTAAGCCTTGGCCATCGTCATCTCCGATAACAGGGACAGACCCCCTTTTTACACGACCGCGCGTTGGCCTTCATGCTAGCCCTTCGCCTGCCGAGTTAGAAATCGATCGAGCTGATCTGCAAATCTCTTCCGGTCTGTGTTGGAGAGCGTCTCCGGTCCGCCGGTGCGAACGCCGGTGCCGCGCAGCTCGTCGAGGTAGTTGCGCAGGGCAAGCCGCTCCTGGATGGTTTCGGTGGTATAGAACTCGCCGCGCGGGTTGAGGGCGTGGCCGCCTTTGGCGATGACATCGGCGGCGAGAGGGATGTCGGCGGTGATGACGAGGTCGCCCGGCTTGAGCTCGCGCACGATGTGGCTGTCGGCGACGTCAATGCCGCGCGGCACCTGCAGCGCGCGGATGTAAGCCGAATGCGGCGTGCGCAACATCTGGTTCGCCACCAGCGTCATCGGATGCCGGGTGCGCTCGGCCGCGCGGTAGAGGATGTCCTTGATAACTGCCGGACAGGCGTCGGCATCGACCCAGATATGCAAGCGTGTCTCTCGGTTCGGCGGTTAGGGTTGGGCTACGGCGGAATCGGGCTGCGGCGCCATTTTCGCCGGTAGACTGGCTCGATGGCGAAAAAACTCTACGACCCGGCTGCGGACAAGCCCTTCGCGCTCAGCCGCTCGAAGGTGGATCTGTTCGTTAATTGCCGGCGCTGCTCAAAAAAGAGTTCGACGCGCATCGCGCGCGCGGGGAGGCGCATCCGCTGATGGTCGAGGCGGGGCTGAACGCGGTGCCGCATGCGCACCCGGAGCTGGACACCTGGCGTTCCAATTTGAAGGGTGTGCGCTTCGAGGACAGGAAGCTGAACCTGGTCCTCTTTGGCGCCATCGACGACCTGTGGCGCGACCTCGGCACGGGCGAGTTGATCGTCGTCGACTACAAGGCCACGTCGAAGGACGCCGAGGTAACGCTCGATGCCGAATGGCAGGACGGCTACAAGCGGCAGATGGAGTTCTACCAGTGGCTCTTGCGCCGCCAGGGGCTCACAGTGGCGAAGCGCGGCTGGTTCGTCTATTGCAACGGCCGGCGCGACCTGCCGGAGTTCGGCCAGCGGCTGGAATTTCGCGTGAAGATGATTCCCTACGAGGGCAGTGATGCCTGGATCGAGCCGGTGCTGCAGGAGATCAAGGCCACGCTCGGCGCGCCCGAGGCGCCGCCGCCCGGCGCGGGCTGCGAGTACTGCGCGTTTGCGGGGAAGGCGGCGCGGGCCTAGGCCGGATGCGCGGCGCGCCGCGCTACGCGGCCAGTTTGAGCGGCAGGATTTTCGGGCGACGCTTTTTCGCCGCTTGCCAGAGATCGTAGGCGGCCTGCATGCGCAGCCACGATTCTGCCGAGCCGCCGAGCGCGGCCGCCAGACGAATCGCCATCTCGGCGCTTACCGCGGCACGCCCGTTGGCGACGCGCGAGAGCGCGACCCGCGACACGCCCAGCCGCTGCGCGAAGTTGGTTACGCTGATTTCCGCCAGCACGGTGTCCCGCAGTACTTCGCCGGGGTGCGGCGGGTTGTGCATCCTGCTCATCGGCGCGCCTCTCAGTGATAGTCCATGTAATCCACCCGCACGGCGTCTTCACCTTCAAAGACGAAGGTCAGGCGCCAGTTGCCGCTGACTGAAACCGCCCACCTACCCTTGAGCGAGCCTTTCAGCGAGTGAAGGCGCCAGCCCGGCAGGTTCATCTCACCCGGACTCGCTGCAGCGTCAAGCCGGCCGAGCTGCAGCCGAAGCCTGGGCGCGTGCGCCGCCTGGATGCCGGCCTTGGTTCCTTCTAGAAAGAAGCGCTCGAGCCCCTTGTGGCGAAAACTGCGGATCATTGTACGGTGTATAGCCTGGCGATACAAGCGAAGCTCGCTCTACCGACCTAACGCACTGCTTGGCCGAGGCGTTGACCAGGGTGAATCGGGCCGGCGGGAAAAACGTGGTCTGTCCCTGTTTCAGGGCAGCAGCTTCACCAGTTCGGCGCCGTGGATGAGGCGGATCTTCTTTTCGGTGGCGAAGGCGCGGGCGGTGTCGCTGATTTCGCCGGTGAGGACGTAGAGCGATTCGGCGGCTTCGCGCGCTTCGGCGGCGGCCTGCAGTTCGCGCAGGGGCTCGATGCCGGTGCGCGCGGCTTTCCAGCGCTTGCAGGCCACCAGCGAGACGCGCCCGGCCTTGGTGATTTCGAAGTCGGCTTGCGCGCCGCCGGTGCGGGCCACGCTATAGCCGTCGCGGCGCAACCCTTCTTCCAGCACGCCCGAGAAGCCCTCCCAGGTCATCTCGCGCACCGATTCGATCGAGGCGGCGATTTTTTCGCTGCTGGGCGCACTGATCTGCTTCCACGCGCCGACGGCGGCGATCACCACGAAGGGCAGTGTGGCGAAGGCCGCGTAGTGGTCGGGCATGATCAGCCTCACCACCGCGAACACGCCGAGGGCAATCAGCGCGCTGATCCACCACGCCGAGCGCAGCAGGACCGCGAACAGCGAGTTGTCGTGCATCTTCCACTTCATCGGCGATGCTCCATCGGCGCGCGCCCGCCTTCCAATCGGGTAGGGGACGGGGTTACCCCCGTCGCCCTCCCACACCACCGGACATGCGGTTCCGCATCCGGC
>JAQBXT010000030.1 GCA_027624175.1 Pseudomonadota bacterium
TTCACCATTTCAACAAAATCGCGTTCATAGGCCGCTCCGCGCGACCAGTTGTTCAGCGATTCCCTAGAACATCCTCGACGATTCTGACGCACTCCTCGTAGCCCGGTTTGAATTCCAGGGTATCGAGTCCTGAAAATGCCGTGCGCAATGCTTTCTCGCCCGCGGCAATCCGCGTCCGGATGATTTTCGCGCGCTCGCGCAGGATCGGCCGGATGGAATCGATCGCTCCGGATTCCCTGGTCGCAATCAGCGCGAAGTCGAAGATGTCGCAAGCGGTGAACTCGCTGCCGCGGTGCCAGACCTTCTTCGCGAGAATCTCCGCCGTTGTCTCGACGCGCACCCGGCGCCCGAGGACCGTTTCGGTCACGAAGGGCTTTTGCGTCAGCGGCGCGGAGACGATGAAATCGATCTCGCCTTCGGCAAAAAACAGCTTCACCGAGATTGCGGTTTCCATGTATTTGGAGGTCAGCGCCTCTGCCGTGTCGTTCAACCTCGGGCTCACGTAACCGAGGTACTGCGGGTCCGGCACGAACAGGTCCACCGTCCTTGCTGACGCGGTGCCGGTACCGGCGCATCAGCACCGTGCCGCCGCCGAAGCTCCACTCGTCGAAACGGGTGCCCGACGCGGTGACCGAGTCGACGATCTCCAGAGCACGCCGGAACAAAATCTCCCAGGCGTTCAGGCGCTCTTCAGCCACTCTGACTCCTTGAGCCGAACGCCGAGCGCGCCCGCGATCTTGCGCACGTTTCTCGCAACCTGGCCGGGCTTGCCCCACGCGCCTACCTGGGCGATCAGGCCCTGGAGCAGGGCCGGGGGCGCCTCCTCGAGCAGCACGACGAAGTGGGCTTGCTTGCCCGGTGTCACCTTGCCGTGCAGGAGCGCGTGCACGAGTTCATCCGGCGCCAGCGCCTTGCGCAGGCTCACCCCGGCCGTCGTGCAGGCCATGCCGATGTAGTCGGTTATCGGGAGATCCTCAGAGACTCCGGCGCCATACTGCGCGCGGACTTGCCGCGCCTCGTGCATCGCCGCCCTGGTCGTCGCGTTCGGCCTCTCCCGCCTCACGGCAGCGGGCCCCGCCGGCGTCACCACCAGGTCGAGCGCCAGGACAGCGAGCACATCCAGCACCTTGTCCGCGCGCAGGGTGTCCTTCCCGGACTCCAATTCGTAGAGAAACTTGAGGCCCACGCGCGCGCGCCTGGCCAGCTGCGCCTGCGTAAGGCCCATCTGGTCACGCGCCTCGCGCACCGCGGCCCCGAGCTCCCTGCCCGACCGCCACACCACCGTCCCCGATTCTGCGCGCATCCGTAACCCTTCCGATCGGAAGGATTATGCCATAGCAGGCCGGGCTCCTCCACCGGCACCCGGAACCGATGCGCCGCCTGCGAGTTCGCGCGCGACCTGCTCTCGGCCAAGGAGGCGGAAGAGGACGCCATCCCGCTCGTGGCGCCGCAGAGCGCGGGCCGCAGCGGCTCGTTGCCTGAGCTGCGCAGCTTCGCGGGCGAGGAAGCGGAGTTGGCCTACGTCGTCGAGCGCGCGCGGGCGCTGCATGCGGCGGGCACCGCGTGGAAGGACATGGCGATTCTTTTTCGCTATACCAGGCAGGGCGAGCGCTTCGCGCAAGCCATCGGCCGCGCCGGCATTCCCTACGATCTTCTGCAGGGCAATCGATTCCTGCCGGGCAACGACAGCGTCAAGATCCTGAGCATGCACAGCAGCAAGGGCCTGGAGTTTCCGGTCGTTTTCCTGCCGTGCCTGGATGCGATGCCCGCGCCCAGTCAGGAGGTCGCTGCCGAGGCCAAGCTTCTGTACGTCGCCATGACGAGGGCGATGGAGCGGTTGCTTATAACGCATCACGCAAGTTCCGTATTTGTGGACCGATTGCGGGCGGCGCTTGGGGCCGGTACTGCGGCGCCGTCAGGGAGAGCACCTGCATGACGAGGGGCTAGCCGATCCGCATGTGCACATCGATCGCGCCGACTGGGCTAAACTGGCGCCCGTGAGCGAGATCATTTTCGTAGTCGAGGAAGACCCCGAGGGTGGCTATACGGCCAGGGCGGTGGGCGAGTCGATCTTCACGCAGGCCGAGAATCCGGGCCTGCTGCAGGAGCGCGTACGGGACGCGGTGCGTTGCCATTTTGACGAGGATATGGCGCCGAAGCCGGTCATCACGGGCGCACGCCAGCTACGCTGAAGGAGAAATCGAATGGAGATCTTTCCTGGCATTTCGGTAGACGCGGGGACCCGGTTCGGAAAGCCCTGCCTCGCGGGTACACGCATCGACGTGGCAACGGTTATTGATGCCCTGGGGGCAGGGGAGAGTTACGAAAGCGTCGAGCGCGACTATCAAATGACGCGCGAGCAGATTCTTACAGCGCTGAGATATGCAGCCCACGTGGCGGCGCATCAACCGCCGGCCGTGAAAGCTGCGTGAAGATTCTCCTCGACGAGAACTTTCCGCTTCCTCTGTATCACCGGCTCCGCGCAGCCGGGCATGACGCCGAGCACATCATCGTCCTCGGTCAACGCGGGATTCCGGACTCGGCCATCCGGCAACGGCTGATGGCGGAGGAACTCGTGTTCCTCACCAACGACACCGAGTTCGAGGACCTTCCCGCCGACTACCGCGCCCAGGTGGTGATCTCCCGCGTTCCGCAGCGCCTGCCGACGGCGCGGCGGGTGGAGATATGGTTCGGCGCGCTCGAAGAGTTCCTCAAGACGAAACCCGCGGGACGGTTGTTCGACCTGTATGAGACGGGCAAGATCGCCGGGTGGGGGATTCGCGAGAGCCGCTAGCCGCGCTCGACGTTCGCCAGCTCTTGCCCGTCACCATCCCTTCTTACAATCCCGTCATGACCTCCATCCCCCAGTTCTGGGACTCCGCCATCGTCCCCACCCTCGTCGACTACATCCGCATTCCCGCCAAGTCCCCGCACTTCGACAAGGACTGGGCGAAGAACGGGCACATCGAGGCCACGGTCACGCTGGCGGCGGAGTGGTGCAGGAAGCATCCGGTCGAAGGCATGCAGCTGGAGATCGTGCGCCTGCCCAAGCGCACGCCGGTGCTCTTCATCGAGGTGCCCGCCGCGAAGGGCGCGGAGAAGGCGGGCACGGTGCTGTTCTACGGCCGTCTGGACAAGCAGCCGGAGATGAGCGGCCGGGCCGAGGGCACGGGGCCGTGGATCCCGTTGATCAGGGATGGCAGGCTCTACGGCCGCGGCGGGCGGACGACGGCTACGCGGTGTTCGCGCCCATCGCGGCGCTCAGGGCGCTGCAGCAGGAAAAGAAGCCCCACGCCCGCACGGTGATCGTCATCGAGTGCTGCGAGGAAAGCGGCAGCACGGACCTGCCGGCCTATCTGGAGGCGCTCGCGCCCAGGGTCGGCGCGCCGGCGCTGGTGGTGGGGCTGGATTCGGGCTGCCGCAACTACGAGCAGCTCTGGGGCACGACGTCGCTGCGCGGTCTGGTGAACGGGGTGCTCACGGTGGAGGTGCTCACCGAGGGGGTGCATTCGGGGGATGCGAGCGGGGTGGTGGCCTCGAGCTTCCGCATCGCGCGGCCGGGGTGCTCGGGCAGGAGATCCACGCCAGGTTCCCGTTCGTGCCCGGCATGCGGCCGATGGCGGAGGGGCTTGAGGCGCTGGTGTTAAACAGGACGTGGCGCCCGGCGCTGTCGGTCACGGGCGCCGAGGGGCTGCCGCTGCCGGCGAACGCGGGCAACGTGCTGCGCCCCCGGACGTCGCTCGCGCTGTCGCTGCGCATCCCGCCCACGGTGGATGGGGAAAAGGCGGCGGCGCGGCTGAAGGAAATTCTGGAGGCGGATCCGCCCTACGGCGCGCGCGTGCGTTTCGAGGCGGGCCAGGCGGCCACCGGCTGGCATGCGCCGATCACCGCGCCCTGGCTGGAGAAGGCGATCGATGAAGCATCGAACAAACATTTCGGCAAGCCGGCAATGTGGATGGGCGAGGGCGGCACGATCCCGTTCATGGCGATGCTGGGCGAGAAGTTCCCGCAGGCGCAGTTCCTGATCACCGGGGTGCTCGGCCCGCATTCCAACGCCCACGGGCCGAACGAGTTCCTGGATATCGAGTACGCCAAGAAGCTCACCGCGGCGGTGGCGGATGTGCTGGCGGCGCAGGCGGGTTGACCGACGTTGCACTAAAGGCTACAGTCGTCGCTATTTAAGCAACTCCCCGACCCCCTGGACCCCGCCTCGCTCCTCTTCGGCGCCTACCGCCGCGACGTGCTCGCGCTGCTCCTCCTGCATCCCGAGGAATCCCTGCACGTGCGCGAGATCGCGCGCGCCATCGGCAAGGCCCCGGGCACGCTGCTCCGGGAGCTCAACGCGCTCGCCTCGGCGGGCGTGCTGGTGCGCAAGCCCCTGGGTAACCAGGTCCACTTCCAGGCGAACCCCGCCTGCCCGATCTACGAAGACCTGCGCAACATCCTGAAAAAGACCGTGGGCGTGGCGGACGTGCTGCGCGAGGCACTCGCGCCGCTCGCCCCGAAGATCCGTGGGCGGCGAAGATGACCTTGGAAAACCTGCTGCGCATCGGAAAGCTGAAGGCGCACGCCGCCGATGAGCGGGAGATGGCGCGGCTGCTCGACTCGGCATCGCCAGCGGTCGCGCGCGAATGCGCCCACGATGCGCGGCGCCTGCTCGCGGAGGTGAGAGCCTGGATTGCGGCGCGGCGTCCCCCGGCTAGGAAACCGGGCTGCGTCCTCCTCTAACGCCCTCCGAACCCCCGAGCGCCGCCGCACAGACACCTCCACCCGCCCCAAGGGCGGATCTGTGTACAGCGCATAAACCGGCACGCGGTCGGTCCAATTGCGGCACGCGCCTCACGGCGAGGAGGAGGTGAGTGCCCCCGAAGTGCGCCGCAGAGGCGCTCGCCACCATCGCCGACAGGGATAGTGGGGCTGCTTCAATGCGCCCTCGCAGTTAGTCCCTACCCAACCTGGCCGCGGCCGGATTTTTTATTTCTGGAGTCAGCCACCAGCGCCCAACGCCCCCGCCGCCCAATGCGCCCAGCCAAGCAACGCGCTATCTCCGTCGAACGGCCCAACGAGCTGGACCCCAAGCGGCAGGCCATGCGCCCCTTTGCCGTGCGGCACGGTGACGCAGGGAACGCCGAACAGGGTCCACGCGCGGTTGAACACCGGGTCGCCGGTGCTCTCGTGCGAGCGCGGGGCTTCGCTCTGCGCGCTGGGCGTGAGCAGGAAATCGACTTCGCGCATTCTGTCCGCGAGGGCGCGGCGGCACTGGCGAGCGGTCTCGCGCAACGCGTCGTAGTCGGCGCGCGTCACCTGCCATGACTCGTCGAGGCGCGGCTTCAGGCTGGTGCTGATCTGGTCGGGATGGTTCTCGTACTCCCAGGCAAGGGCGCGCGCGCTTTCGAAGCCCATGATGGTCCGGTGGCGGTCGAAGAGCGCCTCGCTGCCTGCAGGCAGCTCGAAGTCGCTCACCGTGGCGCCGGCCTTCGCGAGAAGCCGCCCGGCCTGCTCGAGGTTCGCCTGGGTCGCGGCGTCGGCGTCCTGCCAGCGCGGGGTGCGGCACAGGCCGATGCGCGGCTTGCCGGTAAACGAAGCGAAGTCCGGAACGGGCCGGCCGGACAGGACCTCGAGCGCGAGCGCCAGGTCTTCCGCACTCCTTGAAAAGATTCCAATCGTGTCGAGCGATTCGGCGACGAACTTCGTCCCCTGGCGATTGATGCTGCCGAAGCTCGGCTTGATGGCGAACGCGCCGCAGTAGGCGGCAGGCCGGATGACCGAGCCGCCGGTCTGGGTTCCCAAAGCGAGCGGCACCATGCGGTCGGCCACCGCGGCCGCGGAGCCGCTGGAAGAGCCGCCCGGGGTGTGCGCGGGATCGTGGGGGTTGCGCGTCGGCGGGGGGTGGTTGTTGGCGAACTCGGTGCTGACCGTCTTGCCGAGGATCAGGCAGCCCGCCCGGCGCAGGAGCGCGACGCAAGCCGCGTCGGCCCTGGGACGGTGGCCGCGGTAGATCGGCGAACCGTATTCGGTCGGCAGGTTCTCGGTGTCGATGATGTCCTTGATGCCGAAAGGCACGCCGTGCAGCCGGCTGCGGCGCGGCATGCGGTCGATCTCGCGCGCCTCGGCGAGCGTTTGCTTGGCATGGATGAACGCCCATGCCCGCACCGCGTAGTCGCGCTCGTCGATGCGCTCGAAGCAGGCCGCGGCGAGCGCTTCGGCAGTCAGCTCGCGCGCCTCGATCCTCCGCGCGGCCTCGGCCGCGGAAAGCTCGTTCAATGGTTTTGTCATGCCCGCAGGGTATAACGAGTTCGGGGTCAAGCCCCTTTCCGGGGCCGCCTAGCCGGGAAACCGGCCTACACTTCCCGCAATGGTGCCGGATGCCTCTGAGCTCGAAGCGGTGCTGCGCTACCACGAGCGCACCAAGCATCACTTCAACCGCTTCGCCGCCGGGCCCGGCGAGCTCGACTGGGCGAACCAGCCCGATCCGTTCCGGCGCTACGCGGGCGCGGTGCTCACGCGCTTGCCGATCCTCGGGCCCGACGAGGAGCCGGTGTCGCCCGCGTACGAGAGCCTGTATGCGCGCGGCGCGGTGCCGGGCGCGCCGGTGAACCTGCGCACGCTTTCGCGCCTGCTCGAATACGCGCTCGCGCTCTCGGCGTGGAAGCAGGCCGGCGGCACGCGCTGGGCGCTGCGCGTGAATCCGTCGAGCGGCAATCTGCATCCCACCGAGGGCTACGTGCTGATCGGCGGGATCGCGGAGCTGGGCGAGGCGCCGGGCCTGTTCCATTACGCGCCGGCGGCGCATGGCCTGGAGCGGCGCGCCGATTGCCCGGCGGCGCTGCTGGCGCGGCTGCTGCGCGGCTTGCCGCCGCAGGCGTTTGTCCTGGGCCTCTCGTCGGTCACCTGGCGCGAGGCCTGGAAATACGGCGAGCGCGCCTTCCGCTACTGCCAGCACGACGCAGGCCATGCCATCGGCACGGTGCGCATCGCCACGGCGGCGCTCGGCTGGTCGGCGCTGGTGCTGGACGGGGTGGCGGACGAGACCATCGACGCGCTGCTGGGTCTGGACCGCGGCGCGGATTTCGAGGGCGCCGAGCGCGAAAGCGCGGAGCTCGTGATGGCGCTGTGGCCGGGAGAAACGGCGACAGAAATTTCGAGCCTCGATGGCGAGGCCGTGCAGGAGCTGAAAACACAGCGCTGGTACGGGAAAGCGAACCGCCTCAGCGGCGGCGATCCCGTGCCTTATGAGGCGATCGAGCGCGTCGCCGCGGCGTCGCGAAAAACATGAATTCCCTCGGCGCCCGGGCGGGGCAGATCATCCGCCAGCGGCGCAGCCTGCTCGCCTGCGACGGCAGGACCTCGATCCCGGCGGAGTGTTTCTACGGCATGCTCGCGCGCGTCCTGCCGCGCGTCGAGCTGCCCGTTGCGCGCCGTCCCATGCCCTGGGACGCGATCCCCTGGGACCCGGCGATCCACTTCGGCCTGTTCGTGCATCGCGTGGAGGGCATCGAGCCCGGCCTGTACGCGCTGGCGCGCGATCCCGGCAAGGTGGAGAAGCTGAAAGAATGCATGCACGCGCATTTCGCGTGGCAGGCGCCGCCGGGCTGTCCCGGGAGCCTCCCGCTCTACCTGCTCGAGCGCGGCGACGCGCGGCAGCTCGCCGCGCAGGTGAGCTGTCGCCAGGAGATCGCGGGCGAAGGGGCGTTTTCCCTCGGCATGATCGCCGAGTACCAGGCGAGCCTCGCCGCGCACGGGCCGTCGTTCTACCGCCGTATGTTTTGGGAGGCAGGCTTGATCGGGCAGGTGCTGTATCTCGAGGCGGAAGCGGCCGGCGTGCGCTCGACCGGCATCGGCTGCTTCTTCGACGATCCGGTGCACCAGGTGTTCGGCTTGAAGGACCTCGCCTTCCAGTCGCTGTATCACTTCACCGTCGGTGGCTACGTGGACGATCCGCGCCTCACCACGCTGCCCGCCTACGGCAGGCGGGTGCAGGCGCGGCAACGCGGGATGGACCGGGCGTAGCGGGGCGGCGCATTGTCTAGAGCGGGTTCGAGGTGTAGCCTTGCATCCATGGGAAATTTCCTGGAAATCGAGTCTGCCGCACGGCGCCTGAGTGCCGAGGAGCGGCGGCGGTTGTTGCTGTCCCTTGCGGCGAGCCTGCGCGAGGAGGGGCGCCCGCTGCCGGCGCCGCGCAGCTTCACGTCCGCGGAAATGCAATCCTGGATCAAGGAGGATGAGCGCGATCTCGCCGCGTACCGCAGCGGGACGTGAACGTTTTTCTGGATTCGAGCGTGCTGCTCGCCGCCTGCGGCAGCGCGGCCGGGGCATCGCGAGCGGTCATCGACGCTGCAGCCGGACAGGGCTGGAGCCTCCTCACGAGCGGTTACGTAACGGCCGAAGTCGAAGCCAACCTGGCAGCGCTTCCCGCCGGCGCATCGGATAACTGGGCGCAGATTCAAACGAAACTCGAGGCAGTTCCGGACGTGCTGACTTTCGAGTGGCCCGTAGTTTTTGCGCCCGCACGCGACCGGCCGATTCTATTCACGGCCTCGGCGTGGGCCGAAGTGCTGCTGACACTCGATCGGCACGATTTCGCCGATCTGCTGGGGACGTCGTTCTACGGGCTCGCGATACTCAAGCCCGGCGACTTCCTGCAAAGACAGCGCACCGCCGGCAGGCTGACCGGTCGCTGAATGGGTGTCCTGCACTGCACCCGCAAACTCGCGGAAAAGCTTTCAGAGGTATCAGCCGCACCCATCGAGGAAGCCGGCGCTGCTATAATCCGCCCTCGCAGTTAGTCCCGACCCAAAGCTGGCCGCGGCCGGCTTTTTTGTTTCTGGAACCCGCTCAATGATCGTCGCTTCCGGCATCGCCATCCAATTCGGGGCCAAGCCCCTGTTTTCCGACGTCTCCGTCAAATTCGGCGGCGGCAACCGCTATGGCCTGATCGGCGCCAACGGCTGCGGCAAGTCCACCTTCATCAAGATCCTGGGCGGGGAGCTCGAGCCGAGCGCGGGGTCGATCGCGATCGACAAGAACGAGCGGGTCGGCAGGCTGCGCCAGGACCAGTTCGCCTTCGAAACGGAGCGCGTGCTGGACGTGGTGATGCAGGGCCACGCCGAGATGTGGAACGCGATGAAGGAGCGCGACGCGATTTACGCCAATCCGGACGCGGACGAAAAGGAATTCCTGCGCGCGGCGGACCTGGAACACAAGTACGCGGAGTACGGCGGCTACACGGCCAGCGCGCGCGCTGGCGACCTGCTCCTGGGCCTCGGGGTGGCGACGGAACAGCACCAGGGGCCGATGGGCGCGGTGGCGCCGGGATGGAAGGTGAGGGTGCTCCTCGCGCAGGCCCTGTTCGGCGACCCGGACATCCTTTTGCTCGACGAGCCGACCAACAACCTGGACATCAACAGCATCCGCTGGCTGGAAGACGTGTTGAACCGGCGCAACAGCACGATGGTGATCATCTCGCACGACCGGCACTTCCTCTCCAGCGTGTGCACGCACATGGCGGACGTGGACTACGGCCAGATCCGCGTCTACGCCGGCAACTACGACGACTACATGGAAGCTTCCACCCTGGCCAAGCAACAGCTGGAGAAGGACAACGCCAAGGCCAAGGACCGCATCGCCGACCTGGAGGATTTCGTGCGGCGCTTCCGCGCCCACAAGGCCAAGGCGCGCCAGGCGACTTCGCGCCGGAAGATGATCGAAAAGCTCAAGGTCGAGGACGTGAAGCCCTCCAGCCGGCAGTACCCGTTCATAAGATTCCTCGTCGACCCGAAGGAAAAGCTGCACCGCCTGGCCGTGGAGGTGAAGGGGCTGGCCAAGGGTTATGAGAAGGGCAAGAAGCTGTTCGAGAAGTTCGATCTCACCATCGAGGCGGGCGAGAAGGTGGCGATCATCGGCCCCAACGGCGTGGGCAAGACGACGCTCCTTCGCTGCCTGGCCGGCAACTTGAAAGCCGACGCCGGCACCCTGCGGTGGGCAGAGAAGGCGCGCCAGGGCTACTGGCCCCAGGACCCGGTGGACGAATTCAAGAATGACGAGCCGCTCGCCGAGTGGATGGGGCGCTGGCGGCGCAAGGAAAAGCAGCAGGACGAGCTGATCGTGCGCGCGACGCTGGGCCAGCTCCTGTTTTCCGGCGACGACCAGAAGAAATCCCTCAAGGTCATTTCGGGCGGCGAGTGCCAGCGCATGCTGATCGGCAAGCTGATCCTCGATATGCCGAACGTGATGCTGCTCGATGAGCCCACCAACCACCTCGACATGGAATCCATCGAGTCGCTCAACACCGCGCTCGACAGGTACACCGGCACGCTGATCTTCGTCTCGCACGACCGCGAGTTCGTCTCCTCGCTCGCCACGCGCATCCTCGAACTGAAGCCCGGCGCAGCCGGCGGCCCGGCAACGGTGATCGACTTCCGCGGCAGCTACGAGGACTACCTCGAGCGCGAGACCCGGGCGCTGCAGGCCGCCTAGCCGGGGATCGCGCCATGAGCCCGCGACGCAGCCTGCTCGCCGGCGCACCCCAGGTCGTGAACGTCGGCCTCGCCGGGTTCGCGGCCGAACTCGCTGCCCGCGGCGCGCAAGTGGTGCAGGTCGATTGGCGCCCGCCGACGCCCGAGAGCGCTGCGGCACGAGCGCTGCTCGACGCCCTTCAGCCGCACGCGGCGCGCATCGCGCGCGCCAACGAAGAAGGCCTGCGCCGGCTGCTCGCCGGCAATCCGGTGCTCATCGACGTGGTGCCCGCGGGGCAGGCCATGCCGGACCTGGGCGAGCGGCAGGTGCTGCACGCGGGCCCGCCGATCGAGTGGCCGCGCATGTGCGGGCCGATGCGCGGCGCGATCGCCGGCGCGATCGTGTTCGAGGGCTGGGCGCGCACGCTCGAGGAAGCCTCGGCGCTTGCGGCTTCAGGAGGCGTGACGTTCCGCCCGAACCACGCGTTGGGCGCCGTAGGGCCGATGACCGGCATCACCACCCGCTCCATGCCGGTCCTGGTGGTCGAGAATCGCGCCTTCGGCACCCGCGCGTTCTGCATGATCAACGAAGGCCTGGGCAAGGTGATGCGCTTTGGCGCCAACGACGCCGGGGTCCTCGGCCGGCTGGCCTGGCTGCGCGACGAGTTCGGCCCGGCGTTCGGCGCCGCGCTGCGCGACATGCACGGACTCGAATTGCTGCCCCTCGTCGCCCGGGGCCTGGCGATGGGCGACGAGCTGCACCAGAGGAATACCGCCTGCAGCGCCCTCGTGCTGCGCGAGACTGCGCCCTGGCTTGCGCGCGTGGTGCGCGATCGCGCGCTGCTGGAAAAGGCGCTCGCATTCATCGGCGGCAACGAGCAGTTCTTCCTCAACATCGGCATGGCGCTGGGCAAGAGCCTCACCGACCCGCTGCGGGGCATCGAGGCTTGCAGCCTGGTGACCGCCATGAGCCGCAATGGCACCGACTTCGGCGTGCGGCTCTCGGCCACGCAGGACGCGTGGTTCACCGCGCCGGTCGAGATGCCGCAGGGGCTGTACTTCCCGGGCTACACCCAGGCCGATGCGAATCCGGACCTGGGGGATTCGGCCATCATGGAGACCATCGGACTGGGCGCCTGCGCGATGGCCGCCGCGCCGGCGGTGGTGGGCTTCGTCGGCGCCGGGCGCGCGCGCGACGCGCTGCAGTACACCCGCGCCATGTGGGAAATCGCCATCGCGAAAAATCCGCGGTGGACTATTCCGGCGCTGGAGTTCGAGGGCGTCCCGGCAGGCATCGACGTGCGCCGGGTGGTGGACACGGGCATCCTGCCCGCGATCAATACCGGCATCGCGCATCGCGAGGCGGGCGTCGGCCAGGTCGGCGCCGGCATCGCCCGCGCACCGCTCGCGTGCTTCGAGCGCGCGCTCGCGGCGTTCGCCGCCACCCTGGGCTAGCGCGGTGGCGATGATCCTGAATCGCGTGCGCCGCGGCTTCTACGCGGATTCCGTGGTGCTGATGCGCATCTCCCGGGCCCTGTCCTCGCAGCCGGGCGTGGAACTCGCGGCGGTGATGATCGGCACGCGCGCCAACATCGCGCTGCTGCGCGAAGCCGGCCTGCTCGACGCGACCGGCGAGGCGGCCGGCGCCAACGATCTGATCATTGCCGTGCGGGCGGCGCGCGAGGAAGCGGCGCAAGCGGCGCTCACCGAGGCCGACCGGCTGCTCGATGCGCGAGTGGCGGCGGCCGCGGAGGGCGTGGCAACGGTACGCAGCGTGGACGCCGCCCTGGGCGCGCTGCCGCAGGCCAACCTGGCGCTCATCTCGGTGCCCGGAGAATTTGCCGCCGCGCAAGCGCGCCGCGCCCTCGCGCGCGGGCTGCACGTGATGATCTTCTCCGACCACGTATCGATCGAGGACGAAGTCGAGCTCAAGCGCGCCGCCGCCGCCGCGGGCCTGCTCCTCATGGGGCCGGACTGCGGCACCAGCCTGATCGCGGGCACCGCGCTCGCCTTCGCCAACGCCGTGCCGCGCGGGGACATCGGCCTGGTGTCGGCCTCGGGCACCGGGCTGCAGGAAGTGTCGTGCCTGCTCGGGCGCGCCGGGCACGGTATCTCGCACGGCATCGGCGTCGGCGGCCGCGACCTGCATGATGCGGTCGGCGGCCTCATGACGCTCGCCGCGATCGATGCGCTCGATGCCGATCCGGCCACGCGGCACATCGTGCTGATCTCCAAGCCGCCGTCGCCCGCGGTGACGGCGCGCATCGCGGCGCGCATCGCGCAAAGCGCGAAGCCGTTCACGCTGTGCCTGCTGGGCGCGGCGCAGGTCGAGCTGCCCCGCAACGCGCGCCTGGCCCTTACGCTGCAGCAGGCCGCCGAAATCTCCGGGGGGTTCACGCTGCATGCGCCGCCGCCCGCGGACCTGCCGCGGCGCCGCGGGTCGATCAAGGGCCTGTATGCCGGCGGCACGCTGTGCGCCGAAGCGCAGCTGATCCTGATGGGCGCGGGGCTCACCGTGTCCTCGAACGTCCCGGTGCCAGGTGCAGCCGCGCTCGCCGACGAGGATGCGCCCGGCCACGCGCTGATCGACTTCGGCAGCGAGCGCTTCACCCGCGCGCGGCTGCATCCGATGATCGACCCGGAGCTTCGCAACGCGCGGCTGGCCGCGGCGCTGGAGCACCCGCAGACGGCGGTGGCGCTGATCGACCTGGTCATCGGCTACGGTGCGCACCCGGATCCCGCCGGGCAGGTTGTGCAAGTGCTGGCCGGCACCCGGCGCCGGCACGCGGCGGTGATCGCCTCGGTAACCGGCACGGAGCAGGACCCGCAGGGCTATTCCGGCCAGGTGGCGGCGCTGCGCGCCGCGGGCATCGCGGTCGCGGCCTCGAACGCGCAAGCCGCGCTCTGGGCGGCGCATGCGGTCGCGGCGCACGATCGCGGCCCGAACGGCTGAATGCGGGCAGCAATACCCTCGAGATGGCGCGCATGCGCTGACGTCATCCAACGCGGGCCCCAGCCGTTAGTGAGGTATGCAGTCCGTTATTCCTGTGGTAACAAGAGTGTTACCATAGCGTGTCCGCGATCCGCGTCCTCGAATACCTCGACGCATCGGGCCGCTCGCCCTTCCGGCGTTGGTTCGACGGCCTGGATGCGACCGCGGCCGCAAGGGTCGGCGCCTATCTGTACCGGCTCGAGCAGGGAAACTTCTCGAGGGTGGAGGGCGTCGGCGGCGGGGTGTTCGAGGTGAAGATGGATTTTGGCCCCGGTTACCGGGTGTATTTCGGCAAGGACGGCGACACGGTGGTGATACTGCTGGGCGGGAGCGCGAAGAAGGGGCAGGACGCCGCGATCAAGGCAGCGCTCAAGGCTTGGCCGGACTACAAGCGGCGCAAAAGAGAGTAGAGGAAGGATATGGCACTGACGCGCGATTTCAAGCAGACGGTGGTGGAGCGGGCGCGCCGCGACGCGAAGTTCCGCGAAGCCATGTTCACCCAGGCGCTCAACGCCTACTTCGCAGGCGACACACGCACCGGCAAGGCGATGCTGCGCGACCTGGTGAATGCGACCATCGGCTTCGAGGGCCTGGCCGAGGAAGTGAACAAGCCCTCCAAAAGCCTGCATCGCATGCTTGCCGAGCGCGGCAATCCGAGCACCGAGAATTTTTTCGGCATCGTGCAGGCGCTGCAAAAGAAGACCCGGGTGCGGTTGCGTGTGTCGGCGCACAGTGCTTGACGGAAGCGCGGCGGGCTGCTCTACCGTGATCGACTTGCGCAGAAGCGACGAGGACTACCTCGAAAGCCAAAGCCTCGGCCTGCAGGCCGCCTAGCGGCGCCGCGCGCCGTCCCCTCGCTATCGCGCCGTTGACGGCGCCTCATTTCCGGGTATAGTGGCCCCACTAGACCAATCGGTCTAGTGGCGGTCAACCCAGTCCAAAGGAGCGGCGATCATGCGGGTAGCGAAAGACGAGGTGGACGTGCGGATGGAAATCCCGGGCGTGGTGATTCGTCAGAAAATGCAGTTCGGGCTCGCGAGCGGCTTCGGCCAGGTCAGCGGCGAGTACTTCACGCTGGCGGCGGGCGTCGATACCACGGCGCTGTTCGTGGGATTGGAGGGCGACATGTGCCAATGCCCCCACTGGGGCTTCGTCCTGCGCGGCCAGATCACGACCACCGATACCATCGGCGCGCAGGAGACGGTGAAGGCGAACGACCTTTTCCACTGGCCGCCCGGGCACAACGTCAAGGTCGACGCCGACGCGGAGATCATCATGTTCAGCCCCCAGTACGAGCACTGCCGCGTCATCGATCACATGATCGCGAAGGTAAAGGGCTAACATAACGGAGAGCCGCACTGCGGCGCCCCGCTATGCCTCGCCAACCGATCGCCATGGAGCCGGCGCACCAGACCAAGCAGCGTCTGCTCGATGCGGGGCTGGCCATGCTCCTCGAGCATGGCTATCACGACCTGGGCATCCAGGCCCTGCTGGACGCCACGGGCACGCCGAAGGGCTCCTTCTACCATCACTTCGAGGACAAGGCGGACTTCGCGCTCCAGGTCATCGACGAATACATGAAGAACGTGCATGCGGGTCTCGACGCCTGCCTCGGCGACAAGAACGTTCCCCCGCTCAAGCGCGTGCGCGGGTTCTTCGAGTTGACGCGCGAGCACTACCGGCGCGAAGGCTACATGGGTTGCCTGCTGGGCGGACTCGGGCAGGAGCTCTCAGGCGTGAGCGATGTGTTCCGGCGCAAGGTCGAGGGCTGCTTTGCCGAGATCGCCCGGCGCATCGCCGTTTGCCTGGAGGAGGCGCGCAAGCGCGGCGATATCCCGGCCAAGTCCGAACCGCGGCAAATGGCGAGCCTGCTGGTGGACTGCTGGGAAGGCGCGGCGCTGCGCAGCCGGCTGCGGGGCACCCCGGCGCCGCTGACCACGATGCTCGATTTCTACTTCCAGGCGGCAGCGACTCGCTGAACGGCGTCCCGATCGCGGGCCATGAGCGAAACGCTCCCCCCGCATGCGCGCCTCAATGGCTGCGCGCGCCCCCCCGTTGCGCCGCGCCGCGAATGCGACGAAGATGAATCGCTGCAAGGCGCGTCTGTTATCTCAAATACCGGGAGGAAACCATGAAACTCAAGATCACACGCAGCGAGATGTGGAAGGCGACGATCGATGACCAGCCTGGCGGGGCGGCGGCGGTGCTCGATCCCGTGGCCAAAGCGGGCGGCAACTTCGAGTTCGCGTTTGCGCGCCGGGCGGCCGAGATGCCGGGCAGGGGGCTGCTGTTCGTCCTGCCGGTGAAGGGCAAGAAGGTCATCGCGGCCGCGCAGTCCGTGGGCCTGGGCCCGGCGCCGGACATGCACCTGCTGCGCATCGAAGGCGGCGACAAGGCGGGCACCACGGCGGCGATCGCGCGCGCGCTGGCGAGCGCCGGCATCAGCTTCCGCGCGTTCTCGGCGACCGCAGTCGGGCGCAACTTCAAGGGTTTTCTGGTGCTCGACTCGGCCGAGGATCTCGCGCGCGCGACGGCGGTGCTGAGAAAGCTCTAGCCCGCAGAGCGCGTGCGAAACGGTCCGGCGCGCGGGCGCTACTCGCTTCTCATCCGCAACGGCACCCTGATCGACGGCACGCGCGCGCCGCGCACCCAGGCCGACGTCGCGGTGCAGGACGGGCGCATCGCCGCGATCGGCAGGCTCGAGCAGGCGCGCGCGGACACCGAGATCGACGCCTCGGGCAAGATCGTCGCGCCGGGATTCATCGACGCGCACACGCACGACGACCGGCTGCTGCTCTCGGCGCCGGAGATGGCCCCTAAAGCGAGCCAGGGCGTGACGACGGTGGTGGCGGGAAACTGCGGCGTGTCGCTCGCGCCCGCCCCCAACGGCATGAGCAAGCCCGTGACGCCCCCGCTCGACCTGCTCGATGCCGACGGCGGCTGGTTCCGCTTCCCCACGTTCGCCGCCTACGTGGAGGAGCTGCGCGCGCATCCGGCGGCGACGAATTGCGCGCTGCTCGTGGGGCACACGTCGCTGCGCGTGCAGACGATGGACAACCTCGAGCGGCCGGCGAGCGACACGCAGATCCGCCGCATGCGCGAGCTCGCGGACGAGGCGCTCGCCGCGGGCGCGATCGGCATCTCCACCGGCCTTTACTATGAGCCGGCCGCCGCCGCGCCCACCGAGGAAGTGATCGAGGTGTGCCGCCCGCTCGCGCAGCGCAACGGCCTGTACTGCACGCACATGCGCGACGAGGCGGACCGGGTGCTCGATTCGCTGGAAGAAACGTTCCGCATCGGGCGCGAGCTCGGCGTCCCGGTGGTGATCTCGCACCACAAAGTGGTCGGCACGCCCAACCACGGCCGCTCCGCCGAGACGCTGCCCCTGATCGAAGCGCGCATGCGCGAGCAGAGGATCGGCCTCGACTGCTATCCCTACTGCGCCTCCTCGACGATCCTCTCGGCGAGCCGCGTCGGCGTGGCCTCGAAGGTGCTCGTCACCTGGTCGACGCCGCATCCGCAAACCGCGGGGATGGAGCTCTCGGACATCGCCGCAAGCATGGGGTTGACCCCCGAAGAAACCATCGCCAGGCTGCTGCCCGCGGGGGCGATCTACTTCTCGATGGACGAGGCCGACGTGCAGCGCATCCTCGCCTTCGCATCGACCATGGTCGGCTCGGACGGCCTGCCGCACGACGCCGCGCCGCACCCGCGCCTCTGGGGCACGTTCCCGCGCGTGCTCGGGCACTACGCGCGCGGCCTTGGCCTGTTTCCGCTCGAGACCGCGGTGCACAAGATGACCGGGCTCACGGCAAAGACCTTCGGCCTCGCGGGCCGCGGCGTGCTGCGCGAAGGCTACGCCGCCGACATCACCGTCTTCGACGCCGGCACGGTGGGCGAGGCGGCGACGTTCGCGCGGCCGATCCAGCCTGCGAAGGGGATCGACACGGTGATCGTGAACGGTGCCATCATTTGGCGAGATGGGAAGGCGACCGGCGCGCGACCCGGGCAGGTGCTGGCGCATTGACCCCTGCAGGTCCCCGTCCGGCGGTTGACCGGACCAACGCCATGACGCTGCTCGGCGCGCAGCTCTTTTTCTGGGCGCGCATCGCCTACGCGGTGTGCTACCTCGGCGGCATCAAGTGGGTGCGCACCCTGAGCTGGCTGGTTTCCATTGTTGGGATCCTGCTGATCCTCTGGCAGCTGCTGTAGCCGCATCCGGCGCGGGTGCGATGATCAAGTACATCTTCAGGATCCGCGCCCGCACCGGCATGCTGGTGGAAAACCTCAACGTGCACGGGCGCGACCGCGCCGAGGCCGAGAAGAAACTCGAGTAGGTCTACCGCAACTGCGAGATTCTCGAATGCCGCGAGACGGCGGGCCCGGCGGCGGGCGACGGCGTGGATTTCGAGAGCGTGCTGTCGATGATCAGCAAGCAGGAAAACAAGAACTAGGCGCGCACGCGCCTAGCGCATGAAGCCGCAGGCGGTGAGTTCCTCGAGCAGCGCGGTGTAGTCGGCCGCGCCGCGGCTCTCCGGCGCATGCGCGAACACGTCGCGCTGGTGCGCCGGGCTCTCGGCGATGCTCACCGTCTCGCCGATGCGTGTCTCGCACAACTCCGCGCCGAAGCGCGCGCAGCTTCTGCTCCACGTCCCAGGACATCTTGCGGCGCGAATCGAAGCGCGTGAGCACGTAACGGCGCTCGACGCGCTTCTTCAGCACGTGCTCGAGCGCGCGCAGCGTGCGCTCCATCTGCCCCGCGCCCTTGATCGCCAGGTAGTCGGCCGAGATCGGCACCAGCACCCGGTCGGCGGCGAACACCCCGTTCAGCGACAGCACGCCCAGCATCGGGCAGGCGTCCATCAGGATCGGGCGGTCGGTGTTGAGGTTTTCCTTGGCGATGCCGGCGGCGAGGCGGTTGAGCGCCTGCGGCCCCTTGCCGAGCTGCGCGTCCACCTTGGAAAGATCCAGGTGCGAGGGGATGACCTTCCAGCCGCCGGGGGCGAACTTGATCAGCCCGGCGAGCGTCGCGCCGCGGCTGTAGAACCCATACAGGCTGCGTTCCGAGGCCTCGACCGAGGCGTTGCAGATGCCGGTGAGGTGGGCCTGCGGGTCGAGGTCGATCACCAGCGGATCCGCGCCGCGCTTGGCC
The DNA here is from genome assembly GCA_027624175.1 of Pseudomonadota bacterium. Classification (GTDB taxonomy): domain Bacteria; phylum Pseudomonadota; class Gammaproteobacteria; order Burkholderiales; family SG8-39; genus JAABQT01. The sequence goes on from JAQBXT010000030.1 coordinate 18,599, forward strand.
AGCAGCGCGGCGAGGTTCAGCGTCGTCGTGGTCTTGCCGACGCCGCCCTTCTGGTGAATACCGCAATGCGAGCCATGCGCTCAGTGCTCCCACGGAGACGAAGAGGGTAGTCCCCGCATCAGGGGCTTGGCAAGGTCAAAGGTTCCAGCAAGTCGCCCGGGGCGTGAACTTTGTCCGTGTTTGAGAGCCCATGCACGCCGACACCCAGCAATCGCACCGGGCGCGTCGCGGCGTCGGTGCGCTCGAGCAGCGCCAGCGCGCGCCGCGCAATTATCTCCGCGTCCCGCGTCGCGGACTCCTCGGTGTGGCTGCGCGTCACGGTGGTGAAGTCCGCGTAGCGCACCTTGAGGGTCACGGTGCGCGCGTACAGGCCTTTCTTCGCTACCGAGGCCGCCACGCGCCGCCCCAGCCGCTCGATCTCGGCGTGCATCTCGCGCGCGCTCGTCAGGTCCTCGGGATAGGTGTCTTCGGCCGAGATGGACTTCCACGGCCGGTCCGGCGTCACGCGGCGCGGATCGTCGCCGTGCGAGAGGCGCCTGAGCCAGTCGGCAAGGCTGCCCACGGTGCGGCGCAGCCGCTCCTCGTCTGCCGAACGCACGTCGACCAGCTTCTCGATGCCGATGGCGCGCAGCTTTTTCGCCGTCACTGGCCCGACGCCCCACAACGCCTCCACCGGAAGCTTGTGCAAGAAGGCTTCCACGCGCTCGGGCGCGATCACCGTCAGCCCGTCGGGCTTGTTCCAGCCCGAGGCGATCTTGGCGAGGAACTTGTTCGGCGCCACGCCGGCGGAGGCGGTGAGGGAAGTCTCCTCGCGGATGCGCGCTTTGAGGTGCTTCGCGACTTCCATCGCCAGCGGCTGGTGCAGCAGGTTCTCGGTGACATCGAGGTAGGCCTCGTCCAGCGACAGCGGCTCGACCAGGGGCGTGGCGCAGCGCAGGATGGCCATCACCTTCTGCGAGGCTTCGCGGTACTTGGAAAAATCGGGCCGCACGATGAGCAGCTCCGGGCAGGCGCGTAGCGCGCGCGCCATCGGCATCGCGGAATGGATGCCGAACTTTCTTGCCTCGTAGCTGCAGGCGGCGACCACCCCGCGCCCCTGCGGCGAGCCGCCCACCGCGACCGGCTTGCCGCGCAGGGCGGGGTCGTCGCGCTGCTCGACTGAAGCGTAGAACGCGTCCATGTCGAGGTGGATGATTTTGCGCGGGGCGTCGGGCATCGCGGCAGTGTAGTCTGCCCCAGCCGGGCGAACCGCCTCTTGCGCGGCCCCGCGCAGGCGCAAAGAATCTCAGTCTGGAAAAGGAAATTTGGCCATGACCACCCGTAGCCTGCAGAAAGTCATCCCCTCGATCCCGGCCTCGGACGGCGCCGGCGTGAAGCTGCGCCGCTCGCTCGGCGCGAGCCAGCTCGCGCGCCACGACCCCTTCCTGATGCTCGACGAGTTCTATTCGGACGACCCGGACGACTACCTTGCCGGTTTCCCCTCGCATCCGCACCGCGGCTTCGAGACCGTGACCTACATGCTCGACGGGCACATGCAGCACCAGGACAACGGCGGCAACACCGGCGACCTGGGGCCCGGCGATGTGCAGTGGATGACCGCCGCGCGCGGCATCATCCATTCCGAGATGCCGCAGCAGACCGAAGGCCGCATGCGTGGCTTCCAGCTCTGGCTCAACCTGCCGGCGAAGGAAAAGATGAAGCCCGCCGCCTATCGCGACATCCCGGCCGGGACGATTCCAGTGGTGAGAGTCGACCAGGGCCTGGTGAAGATCATCGCCGGCACATTCGATGGCCAGGCCGGCGCAGTGCACGGCGGCTCGACCGATCCGCACTACTGGGACGTACACCTCGAGCCGGGCGCGGTGTTCGAGGCGGCGCTGCCCGCGGGGCACAACGCCTTTCTGTACGCCTACGAGGGCGAGGCCTTCGTCGGCGAAGAGAAAAAGGCGCTGGTGCACCGCGCCGCGGGACTGCTTTCCGACGGTGACGCCGTGCGCATCGTCGCGGGAGGCAAGGGCGCGCGCGTGCTGCTGTTCGCGGCGAAACCGATCGGCGAGCCGGTGGTGCAGTACGGGCCCTTCGTCATGAACACCCGCGAGGAAATCGAGCAGGCGGTCGCCGACTACCAGGCGGGTGCGTTCTCACATCCCTGATCAGGCCGCCGGCCGCGATGGCTTTCTCGCCAGCAGGAAAAACAGCGACCCGATGCCGGCGAGCAGCGCGATCACGGTGAATCCGGCACGGTAGTTTCCGGTCGCGTCGGCGAGCACGCCGGTGATCAGCGGCCCGCCGATCTGGCCGACGACGATGATCAGGAAAGACAGCCCGAGGATCATGCCGATCGCGCTGACGCCGAAATAGTCCGCGCGGATCGCATGCATTATCGGCCCGCGCAGGCCCCACCCGGTGCCGTGCAGCAGGGCGAAGGCGACCACCATCGCCGCGTTGGTGGCATAGGTGAGGAACAGCAGCCCGGACATGTGCAGCAGCATGCCGCCGGCGCAGATGAGTCGCTTGTCGAAGCGGTCGCCGATGGTCGCACCGATGGCGATGCCGCCGATCTGCGCCAGCGTCATCAGCATGATGTAGAGCGCCGCGGTCTCGACCGGGTAACCCAGCCCCTCCTTCAGATGGCTGATGGCGTGCACGTTCACCGCCGTGACCACGAACAGGGCGAAGCCGTGCCCCAGCGACAGCAGCCAGAATGCCGGCGTGCGCAGCGCCTCGCGCGCAGTGAAATCGCGCGTTCCGGCGCGCGGCGCGATCGCCGGCGAGGTACTCGAGGGCGCGGGCGCGGTCTCGCCGTCCACCGCTTCGCCGTACAGCGCCGGCCGGCCGCGCATTACGCTCGCCAGCGGAAAGCCCAGCACAATGAACACTACGCCCGAGCCGAAGGCCGTCGCGCGCCAGCCGTAGGTGGCCATGAACCAGGCGACCAGCGGCACGGCGATGCCGCCCAGCGCAAGCCCGAAGCCCAGGGTGGACAGGGCGCGCGAGCGTTTCTTCTCGAACCAGTAGATGAGCGAGACATTGAGCGGGAAGAATCCGCACAGGCTCGAGCCGAGCGCGACGACGATGAATGCGCCGTAAAAGGCCGCCAGCGATTCGACCTGGCTGAGCAGCATGAATCCGCTGCCGAGGGTGAGCACGCCGATGCGCACCACGCCCTGCGGGCCGAAGCGGTCGATGAACCAGCCCAGCAGCGGCCCAAGGATCGCGGCCTCCATCTGGTGCAGCGCCGCGGCGAAGGACAACTCGGTCTTCGACCAGCCGCGGTCCTCCTGCAGCACGGCGACGTAGGCGCCGAAGGACTGCAGCAGCAGGCAGGACTGCAGGAACTGGATGCCGGAGCCGGCGGCCACCATCCACCAGCCGTGGAACACGCGCTTCAATGTGCTACGCGCGCGTCATCGGCAGCGGATCCGGCACCAGCAGTCCCGTGCGCCGCCTAGGACTTGCCGCCCGCGCCGAAGTCGATCTGCACTGAGTCGAGATTCACCGAGGATTTTTCCTTGGCGGCACGCGCGGCGATCGCGGTGGGGTTGAACTCGTTGTTCGCGGCCAGGAACACCTCGGCCAGCTTGAAACTCAACTGCGCAACCGCCCTGGGCTGCGGTTTTTCGCCGCCCGCGCTGTACACGTGGCCGCAAATCCGTACGTAGAGTTTCTCCGCCAGTTCCAGGATCGGATCGCGGGCCGCTGCAGCGGCGGGTTTTTGCGGGGCGCTTATGGCGGTCCTCGGTTCGTATCCAGGCGTCCATCCTACCGCGGCCGCGTCAACCGCCGCCACGCCTGGGCCGTTGCAAGATGCATGGCCCGGCCTGCCTGCCCCGAGGACCCCGGCGTGGCGCTGCACCTGGTGCAGCGCGGCTGCGCACTCGAGCGGCTGGACTACCTCGAACGCCTGCGCCTGACGGCGGGCAGCACCGGGTGTTCCGTGCACGCGTATGCGCTGATGGGCAGCCACGTGCACCTGCTGGCCACGCCCGCGCGCCGCAGTGCGGCGAGCCGAATGATGCTCGAGCTTGGTGTCCCCGTCGACGCCGTCGATGCGACCCCGGTGATCGCCGCGCGCTACCTGCTCGCGTGCATGCGCTACATCGAACTGAACCCGGTGCGCGCGGGGCTCGTCGACCGGCCCTCGGCCTACCGCTGGTCGAGCCACCGGGCGAACGCCATGGGGCTGGCGGACCCCGTGCTCACGCCGCACGCGATCTATTGCGCGCTGGGCCGCACGCCCGCGGAACGGCGTGCGGCCTACCGCGCGACGTTCCGCGCTCTGCCCGGGACGCTCAGGAGCCGCGCACGATGACCAGCTTGTTCACCACCGAGCGCACGCCTTCGACGCCGCCGACGAACGCGGCGATGTTCCGGCTTTCCTCCGCGGCAGGCGCGGTGCCGTAGAGCGTGACCACGCCCCCGGCGACGGTGACGCCAACGCCCTGGCCGTCGACCTTGCGCGTGTCGCGCAGCGCAGATTTGACCCTCGTGGCGAGAAGCTCGTCGGCGGAGGGCCTGGGCTCCTCGGCCACAGGCGCGGGCTGCGGCGCCTGTGGCTGCACCGGCAGGGGCTTTGCGGCCACGGGCACCGGCGCGACGCTGCTCGCGGGCTGCGGCTTGTCGCAGGCGGCGAGTCCCGCGGCGATCAGGATGGCGAAGAGGGCAGTACGCATGGTTCGGGTCTCCCTTGCTGGTTCAGGGTTCGACCCGCGGCAGGCGATCCGGTTCCAGCGCGGATCGTCGCCCGGCGGCGAAGCTATACCAGGCGCGCGGTGAGCAGGCGCAGCCGCCCGGCGAGCGCGGACAGCATGCGCTCGGCGAACAGCGGGCTCACCTTGACCAGCTCGAGGAACGCCGCGCGGCCCACCGGCTGCAGCGCGCATTCGGTCTCGGCCTGCACGCTCGCCAGCCGCGTCGACTGGTCCACCAGGGACGCCTCGCCGAACACGCCCCCGGGGCCGATGCGCTCGACCATGCTGCCCCCGATGCTCACCGCGACGCGCCCTTCGAGCACCGCGTACATGCGCGCCCCCATGGCGCCTTCCTTGATCACGATCGCGCCGCGCTCGTAGAAGATCTGCGGGTCGTTGGTCAGGCCCTGCACCAGGTCGGCGAGCTGGCGGCGGTCGAACACCGCGGCCTGCTTCCACGCCCCGGCCACGGAGAGCTTGCCCTCCGCGTGCAGCGCGGCGATGGTCTGGCGCACGCGCGCGACCATCACGCTCATAGCCGCGCGGCGGTCGCCTCGTCCGCGACCCCCGAGACCACCACCTCGAGCTTCAGGCGATGCGCGAGCTCGACCAGCGACTGCACCAGGGCGAGCTTCTGCGGCACCTCGGCGATGTTGCCGACCGAGTCGAGGTCGATCTTCATCTCGTGGAACGGCAACGTGGCGAGCCACGCCAGCGAGGCGTAGCCCGCGCTGGGGTCGTCCAGGCACAGGCGCACACCCGCCTCGCGCAAGCGCTGCAGCGTCTCCACCGATTCGAGGCTGCGCGCGAGGATCGCGGTTTCGGTGATTTCCAGCGAGAGCCGGCTGGGGCGCAGGTTCCAGGTCTTCAGCGCGCTGGAGACGAATTCGGGCAGGTCGGCCTGGCGCAGGCTCCTTGCGGACAGGTTCACACCGACGCGCAGGTCGAGTCCCGCGGCATCGCGGAATTCCCGGCAGTTGCGCAGCGCGCCGTTCACCAGCCACAGCGTCACCTCGTTCACCAGGCCCGCGGACTCGGCGGCGGCAATGGCCTTTTCCACCGGCACCGCGCCCAGGCTCGCATCGCGCCAGCGCAGCTGGCTTTCGGCGCCGACGATCAGCCCGGAGCGCAGGTCCACCTGCGGCTGGAACACGATGTCCAGCGCGTCCTGCGCGATCGCCGTGCGCAGGCGGTTCTCGTACAGCAGCAGCTCCGCCTCGTCGCGCCCCTGCTCTGCGGCGTACGTCGCGAAACGCTCGGGGCGCTCGCGCGCCGCGCGGCTCGCGACCCGCGCGCGCTGCAGCAGTTCCACTGCGCTGTCGCCATGCTCGGGGTACACGGCGATGCCCACCGCAGGGCGCGCGTAGACCTCCTCCACGTCGACCCACAACGGCGCATCCAGCGTGCGCAGGATCTTCTCGGCGGCGAGCAGCGCCACGCCGCCGCTTTGCACGCTGGCAAGCGCGCAGGCAAATTCGTCACGCTCCGGGTCGCCGAGCAGGTCCTGATCGCGCAGCACCTCGGTGCGCAGGCGCGCGCTCAGGCGGTCGCGCACGCCGTCGCCGATGGTGTAGCCCCACACGCCGTCGATGCGGCCGATGATGCCGCAGTCCACGAACAGCAACGCCAGCTGGCGGCCGTCGGCGCGACGCGCCTCGATGCAGGCGCCCAGCTGCTCCATGAACGCGCTCAGGCCGGAGATCGCGGCCGGCCGCGCGTGCGCGCCGCGCGCCGCCGTCTCGGCCATCATCCCCAGTTGCACCGCGCCCA
>JAQBXT010000031.1 GCA_027624175.1 Pseudomonadota bacterium
CGGACTGTCAGCGGCGAGCCGCCAGCCACGCGTGGCGCCGCGCAGCTTCCGCTCGCAGTTCGTCCCGGCCGGAGAGGGCGAGCGCGTGATCCTGTTCGACGACACTTTCAACGGTTATTTCCGCCCGGCGGCCGCGATGGCGGCGGCGCGCGTGCTGGCGCACGCCGGCTGCCGCGTCGAGTTGCCGCGCGAGCACCTGTGCTGCGGGCGGCCCTACTACGACGCGGGCATGCTGGACCGCGCAAAAGCGGCGCTGCAGACCGCGATGCGCGTGCTTGAGCCGGGCGTGCCGGTGGTGATCCTGGAGCCCGCCTGCCTGTCGGTGTTTCGCGATGAGCTGCACCAACTTTTCCCGGGCGACGAGCGCGCGCAGGCATTGTCAGAGCGCACGCTGTCGCTGGCCGAGTTCCTCGAGCGCCGTGGCTATGCGCCGCGACGCGTGGTGGGGCGCGCGCTGCTGCACGGGCATTGCCACCAGAAGGCGCTCGGCGGCATGGGGCCGGATGTCAAGCTGCTGCGCGCCGCGGGGCTGGAAGTCGACGCGCCCGAGACCGGCTGCTGCGGCATGGCGGGGTCCTTCGGTCTGAAGGCCGAGCACGAGGCCGCCTCGCGCCGCATCGCCGAGCTGGCCCTGTTGCCCAAGCTGCGCGCCGCTGCGCCGGACACCCTGGTGGTCGCCGACGGTTTTTCCTGCCGCGAGCAGATCGAGGGTCTGGGCGACCGACCCGCGCAGCACCTCGCCGAGGTGCTCGCCGCCGGGCTGCGATGAAGCCCATCGTTGGCGCGCTGCTGCTGCTCGCCGCGGGCGCGGCGCAGGGGCAAGACCAGACCGACCGCCTGCTGCACGCCATCGCCGAGGACAAGGAACCGGTGGCGGCAATTCTGGTGCTGGGCGGGAAGGTGGACGTGCACGCGCGCAATGCGGCGCGCGAGACCCCGCTGCACCTCGCCGCGGAGAAAAACATGCAGGCGCTCACGCGGCTCCTGCTCGACGCGGGCGGGCGCGTGCGCGCGCGCACCGAGACTGGGGAGACGCCGCTGCACCTCGCGGCGCTGAATGCCGATCCGGGCTGCACTGCCTTGCTGCTGGATGCCGGGGCCGATCCCCGCGCACTGAACGATCACGGCGAGTCCGCACTGCACTGGGCGGCGCTGGGGGGCAATACCGCCGTCGCGCAGCTGCTACTCAAGCGTGGCGCCGACCCCGACGCCGTCGACCTGAACGGCAACCTCGCGCTGCACGGCGCCGCCGACGGCGGTCACGCGGAAATGGTGCGGCTGCTCCTGCCGCGCACGCGCCGCCCGGGCCTGAAGAACCTCGAAGGCAAGAGCGCGCTGGACCTCGCGCGCGAGCGCGGTCACGACGAGCTGGCGCGCCAGTTCTAGGCGAGTCCGAAGGCGCCGGCGAGCAGCTCGTAGGAGCGCAGCCGCGTGGCGTAGTCCCCGGTGATAGTGAGGACCATCAATTCGTCGGCGCCGTAGCGCTCGAGCAGCGCGGTGAGATCGCGCCGGCATTTCTCCGGACCGCCGATCACCGCGCGCTCGCGCTGCGAGAGCACGTAGCGGCGCTCCTCGGCGCTGTACGCGTGCGCGACCGCCTCCGCGACCGTGGGCACCGGGGTGTCGAGGTTCATCGCCATGTGCAGCCGCCTCAGGTCGATCGAGGCGGCGAGCCGCTCGGCTTCGGCGTCGTCCGCGGCGCAGATCACGAATACGCAGACGATCGCCGCCGGCGATTTCTCGCGCGCGGACGGCTGGAAGCGCTCCTGGTAGGCGCGGGTTACCGCGTCGCCGCCCTTGGGGTTGATGAAATGGGCGAAGGCAAAGCGCAGGCCCAGTTGCGCCGCCAGCGCTCCACTGTAGTCCGAGGATCCCAGCAGCCAGACCTCGGGCGCGGTGTCGCCGCCGGGCTGCAGGCGCACGCGCTTGTGCGGGTGGTCGTCGGGCAGCGTGCCGTCCAGGTGGCCCACCAGCTCCCAGACGCGCTGCGGGAAATCGTCCGCCGTGGGAAATTGCCCGCCCGCGACCGCATGCGCGGTGCGCGCATCACCCCCGGGCGCGCGTCCGAGGCCCAGATCCATGCGCCCGGGATACAGCGCTTCCAGCATGCGAAACACTTCGGCCACTTTGAACGGGCTGTAATAGGGCAGGAGCACCCCCCCGGAGCCGATGCGCAGGCGCTGCGTCTCCGCGCCCAGGCGCGCGAGCAGCACCTCGGGGCAGGGATCGGCCAGGGCGGCGATGGCATGGTGCTCGGCGAGCCAGTAGCGGTGGTAGCCCAGGCGCTCGGCATGGCGCGCGAGTTCGAGCGTGGCCTGCACTGCCTGCGCCGGCGTCTGGCCTGAAATCACGGGCGACTGGTCGAGAATGGAGAGCTTCAGGGGCATCCCGCATTATCCCGCCCTGGGTGTAGCCCCGAGGCTCGCCATTTCGACCCGGGCCCATGCCCGCCCGCCGATTGCCGGCCCGCCGCGGGGCCCCCCGGCCGGGCCCAGCCCGGGCCAGGCCAGCAAACCTTCCCTGCGGGGGGCGGTGGCCTTCGGTATCATTCCCCCGGTTTCGATAGTTGGGGCGACCAGCCCGGAGGCAGTAGACGTGCTCGCGACTCAGATTCGCCAGAAGGACGGGATTTTCTACTTCGTCAGCTACCCCGCCAAGGAGTTGATGGCGCGGGTGCGCTTCATCAGTCGGTTCTACGGCGATGGAGAGCAGATCCCGGCGTCGCGCATCGCCAAGGACGACGATATCGCGCAGTTCATCGCGCGCATCGAGCGCACCGACGCTGCATTCCAGCGCGGCCTGTCCCAGGCCAAGGTGCGCCAGCTGCGCAACTTCTACGAGACCGCAGTGACCCAGCCGCCGATCCCCGGGACGGTGCTGCTGTTCACCTCGGAAATCCTGCGCTACCAGTCGGCGGCCGACGGCATGGGCCACCTGGCCGAACCGGGCGAGAAGTTCCTCATCATCGACGGCCAGCACCGCCTGGCGGCGTTGTACTTCTACCTCCAGGACAAGCCTGCCGAGGCGGCCACCATCCGCGTGCCGTGCATGATCTTCGACGGCCGCAGCGAGGACTTCTCCACCGAGATGTTCGTGATCATCAATTCGACGCCGACGCGCATCAACAAGAGCCACCTGGTCGACCTGTACGAGAAAGTTTCCTGGGCGGCGCCGGATCGCAAGTTCGCCGCGCGGCTGGTGGACCGGCTCTATAGAGAGGGCGACAGCCCGCTGCGCTACCGCATCAACCGCCTCGGCGGCCGCAGCCAGCGCGACAAGTGGATCCTGCAGGCGGAACTGTTCAACGAGCTGCACCGCTGGGTGCGCACCGACTGGCGCAAGATCCAGGTCACGGGCGGCAGCGCGAAGAACCTGGATCGCTACTACGGCGCGCTGCGCGACTTCCTCAAGGCGGCCAGGACCACGTTTGGCGACGCCTGGGGCAAGGACAACACCATGGTCACCAAGCCCGTGACCCTGAAGGCGATGATCCGCGTGTGCACCGCGCTGGCGCGCGAAGACGCAGACCCGGCCGACGGGCGACAGGCGCGCTGGGAGCAGCGCCTCGCCCCATGGGCAGAACTGGTGCGCGAGTTCCGCGAAGAGGGCTTCTACGAGCGCTTCCCCGCCAAAGGCGAAGTGGAGCGCGTGGCGCGCGTGCAGAAGGACCTGGCGCGCGCCGCGGGGATCGAGGTCAGGAAGAGCTGATCGCTCCGGCGGCGGCGAGTCGTTCGACTTCCGGCGCGTCGTAACCGAGTTCCGACAGGATGGCGCGGCTGTGCGCGCCGAGCGCGGGCACGGCCTCCATGCGGGGCTCGAATTCCGAGATGTTGAACGGCGGCATCGCCGCCCTGACCGGGCCGGCGGACGTATCGACTTCACGCCAGCGCCCGCGCGCGGCAAGCTGCGGGTGGTCCCAGAATTCCTGCATGGTGTTCAGGCGCGCGTTGGCGATCCCGGCGGCCTGCAGCCGCTGTTCCACCTGCGCGGCCGTGAGCGTGCCGAACACGCGCTCGATTTCCGTGTGCAACGCAGCGCGGTTCTGCATGCGCGCAGGGTTCGAGGAGAACCTCGGGTCCTTCTCCAGCGCTGCCTTAACCAGGACCTGGTCGCAGAAGCGTGCGAATTCGCGTTCGTTCTGGATGCTGAGGAACACCGACTTCCCGTCGCCCGCGCGAAACGGGCCGTAGGGGGCGATGGTGGCGTGATAGGCCCCCGAGCGCGGCGGCGCCTCGCCGCCGTAGGCGCTGAAGTACGCGGGGAACCCCATCCATTCGCCCAGCGCCTCGAACATCGTAATGTCCAGCGTCGCGCCAACCCCCTCGCGCTCGCAACGCAGCAGCGCGGCGAGGATGGAGGTCATCGCATACATCCCGGCGGCGATGTCGGCGACCGGGATTCCCGCTTTGGCAGGGGCGTCGGGCGAGCCGGTCACCGAGAGCAGTCCCGCCTCGCATTGCACCAGCAGGTCGTAGGCTTTCTTTTCCGCATAGGGGCCGGAAGGCCCGTAGCCGGAAATTCCGCACCACACGAGCCGCGGGTGGCGCGCACGCAACTCGGCGGCGCCCAGGCCGAGACGCTCGGCCGCGCCGGGCGCCAGGTTCTGCAGGAACACGTCGGCCTTCGCCAGCAGGCGGTCCAGGATCTCCTTTGCCTGGGGATGCTTCACATCCAGCGCCAGGCTTTCCTTCGATCGATTGGTCCACACGAAATGCGAGGACAAGCCTTGCACGGTGTGATCCATGGCGCGCGCGGCGTCGCCGACGTCCGGGCGCTCGATCTTGATCACGCGCGCCCCGAGCTCGGCGAGCTGGCGCGTGCAGAACGGCCCGGCGATCACCTGCTCAAGCGCCACCACCGTGACGCCGTCCAGCGGCCGCCTCATCTGAAGGTGATCGTGAGGCCGGGCAGCGGCAGGCCAGTGTAGGAGGTACTCCAGGTCTCCCCGGGCTTCACCGGGTGGGCGTCGGTCCAGGTGCCGGTGGTGACGATCTCCCTGGCGTGCAGCTGGTCGAACTGGGGCTGGATCGCCAGCACCTCGACCAGGTGGGCCAGGGCATAGAGCGGGCTGTCGAGCACGTTGGCGCCGACCCCTTCTTCGACCGTCTTGCCGCCGCGGCGCAGGGCGACGCGCGCCGCGGGCAGGCGCGCCTCGAGGTCGGGAATGTCGCGCACCGGGAACTGCGTGCCGAGCACCAGCCGCCCGTGCAGGCCGTTGGCGGCGGTGCAATCGGGCAGCGCCATCTTCCAGTCCGGATGGAAGCACTGCACGATCTCGCAGCCGTGCGCCACCCAATCGATGGCGGCGAGGATGGCGTGCGCATCGTGCGAGCGCGGCGGCGGACCTCTGAGGCCGAAACAGATTTCGGGCTCGATGCGCGGTTGCGCCAGGTCCTCGAGCGACACCTCGGCACGGTCGTCGACGGCGCGGATCAGCGTGTGATCGTAGACAAAGCCCCAGATCGGCTCGTGCACGCCGTAGCGCTCCCAGATGCTGCGGTTGGTGAAGCCGATCTTGCGGCCCAGCACCTTCCAGCCGATCGCCAGCCGGTGCTGATGCAGGCGCCGCATTGCGCGATAACCCATCTCGGCGTCGAGCTTAGGGTGGCGCGCGCTGAACGGCGGCGCCAGGTGCCCGCTCGCCTCCAGCTCGACCAGCTCTTCGGACACCGCGATCAGTGTGGATTCCGGCATGGCGAAAATTCTACCCCCCGACCGAGGTTGCGCGAGGGCGTTTCGCGTGCAAAATACACGCATGACCGTCACTGCGCTCGACCATTGCACCGTGCTCACCGACGACCTGCCGGCGACGCTGGCGTTCTACCGCGAGCACCTTGACCTCGCGCCCGGGGCCCGCCGTTCACCTTCCCCGGCGCCTGGCTGTACGCCGACGGCGGCAAGGGCCCGTATCCGATCCTGCACATCGTCGCCGGCAGGAAGATGGTGGCGGGCGTGATCGATCACGTGGCGTTCAGCGGCCGCGGGCTGGCTGCGGCGGTGGCGAAGTTGAAGGGCAAGGGCATTGCCTATGAGCTGCGCAGGCTGCCCGCCTATGGCACCTGGCAGCTGTTCTTCCACGATCCTAACGGCGCCAAGGTCGAGATCGACTTCGACGCGGTGGAGCCTGCGCCGGCTTGAATCTTTTTCAACGCATCGTCGGGATCGCGCTCGGCCTCGCACTCTTTGTCCTGGCGTTCATCTTCGCCTCGGTAATCCTCGCCGTAGCGGGCGGCATCGCGCTCGGCGTATGGGCCTGGCTCGCGTGGAAGACGCGCGGAATGCGGCGCGAGATGGCGAAGGGCGACGGGTCGGTGATCGAGGGCGAGTACCGCGTAGAGCGCGAGACGCGGCGCATCGACGACGACGTGCGCTAGGCGCGCACGGGCTGCCACGGATCCACGACCGGAACCTCCAGGTCCCTGAAGTGCCGCACGTTGCGCGTCGCGAGCGTCGCGTGCCGCGCGAGCGCGATGCCCGCAATCTGCGTATCGCGCATGTCCACCGGCTTTCCCGCGCGCTGACGCCGCGCGGCGAGGGCAGCGGCTTGGCCGGCGGCCGCGCCGTCGAAGTCGAGAATGCGGCGCTCAAGATCCTCCTCGAGCAGCCGCTCGAAGCCCGCCTGCAGGGCGCGGCGCCGCCGGCCCGCAGGCAGAAGGGCGATGCCGAACAGCGCCTCGAACAGGGTGACGCTGGTGATCCACACCGACTCGGCGGGTTGGCGGTCGAGCCACGCCACCACCGGGGCCTCGGGTACCTGCCGCATCAAGGCCGAGAGGACGTTGGTATCGAGGATGATCACTTGCCGAGAACCGCCGCGCGCGGCGGCTGCCCGCGCAGCTCCGGCAGGTCCTGCGTCAGTCCCGCCCCGGCGAAGCGCGCGGCGATGCGCGTGCCAAGCTCGCCCACGGCGCGGTACTCCTGCTTGAGCGCGTCGCGCAGGATGTGGCGCACTTCCTCCTCCATGCTGCGCCCGCGGCGCGCGGCGCGGCGTTTCAGCCGCGCCTTGACGGCTTCCTCCAGGTGGCGAACGATGAACTGGGCCATGGGCGTCCCCGAACTTTCGGCCGCGATGATATCACGATATCAAACTTTCGCCTCTGCCATCCGCCACCGCCCGACGAACTGCGCGCTCAACACCACCGCCAGCAGCGCGAGCCCGACCATGTCCGTGTACAGCCCAGGTTTGATCAAGCACAGCGCTCCGGCGACCAGCACGGTCCGGTGCCACATCGAAGCCAGGGAGAGCAGCCACCCGAACAGGCCGCCGGCGAGGGCGATCACGCCAATCGAGGCGGAGGCCACGGACCAGAGCACGTACGCCCAATCGGCGCTCCAGTCCTGCACGATCAGCAGCAATCTGGGTTCGTAGACGAACATGAACGGCACGATGTAGGCCGGTGCCGCCGCGCGCATGGCGGCGAATCCCGACTCCCACATGTTGGCCTTGGCGAGGCCCGCGGCGGCGAAGATCGCCAGCGCCACCGGCGGCGTGATCGCCGACAGGATGGCGAAGTAGAACGCGAACATGTGCGCGGCCGGCGCGGGCGCGCCGAGCTTGATCACCGCCGGCACCAGCAGCGCCACCATCATGATGTAGGCCGGCGTGGTGGGCATGCCCATGCCGAGCACGATTGCCGCCATCGCGCTCAGGATCAGCGCCAGGAGCAGCGAATCCTGCGACAACGCCACCACCATCTGCGTGAATACGATGCCCAGGCCGGTGATGGTGACGCAAGCGATGACGATACCGGCGCAGGCGCAGGCCATGGCCACGGCCAGCGTGTTCCTGGCTCCCTCATCGAGCGCGTCGATGACCGTTCTCCAGCGGATGCCGGCACGCGTGGTCTTGCGCATCAGCGCGATCGGCAGGCAGGCCAGTGCGCCCGCCAACGCGCACAGCGGCGCCGAGTAGCCGGCGATCAGGCCGAACAGCACGATCATGATCGGCGTGAACAGGTGCCCGCGCTGCACCATCACCGCGGCGAAGCGCGGCAATTCCGACGCTGGCACCCCGGCAAGCTTGTAGCGCTTGGCCTCGAAATGCACCGCGAAGAACACCGCGAGGTAATACAGCAGCGCCGGCACCAGCGCCCACATCGCCACCCTGGCGTAGGGCACGACGAGGAACTCGGCCATCACGAAGGCGGCCGAACCCATGATCGGCGGCATCAACTGGCCGCCGGTGGACGCAACTGCCTCAACGGCGGCCGCAAACGGCGGGCGAAAGCCGGTGCGCTTCATCAGCGGAATGGTGATCGGGCCGTCCACCATCACGTTGGCCACCGCGCTGCCCGACACCGTGCCGAACATGCTCGAGCTCACCACCGCGACCTTGCCGGGGCCGCCCGCGTAGCGGCCGGTGATCGACAGGGCGAAATCCATGAACAGCTGGCCGGTGCCGCTCTTTTCCATGAATGCGCCGAACAGCACGAACAGCATCACGTAGGAAGCCGAAACGCCGAGCGTGGCGCCGAAGATGCCCTCGGTGGAGAAGTAGATCTGCTCCATCAGCACCGGCAGCGCCACGTGCGATTGCAGCGCGTAGGCGAGAAAGCAGATCGCCGTGAGCGGCAGCGCCCAGCCGATCACGCGCCGCGTCGCCTCCAGCACCACCAGCACCGAGACCACGGAGTAGAACTTGTCCCAGGCGGTGAGCTCGTCGATGTAGATGATGCGGTTGGTGTAGTACTCGTAGTTGAGGAAGATGTGCAGCACGACGCCCCAGCCGGCGACGAGTAACAGCGCATCGAGCGCCCGCCACAGGACCGAACCCTCCCTGCGGAACGGATACAGCATGAATACCAGGGTGAGCGCGAACAGCAGGTGCGTGCCGCGGAAGATGAGCGCTTCCGGCGGCCCGAAACCCGCGACGTACATGTGGTACAGGGACATCGCCACGGCGATGACGAGCGCGATCCAGCGCAATGCGGTCGTCGCCGGCGTCGTGGCTGCCTTTTCCTCGGCCATCGTTCCCCCTCCGATGTGAAACGGGGCGGCTATGCCGCCCCGCTCTCCTTACGCCCGGAAGGGCGTTACATCGCTCCCACTTCCTTGTAGAACTTGACCGCGCCCTTGTGGAAGGGCACGCCGATGTCGAGCGCCATGTCTTTCGGGGTCATGCCCGAGATCGCCTTCACCACCGCCGCCATGTCATCCACGTTGGCCGCCATTGCCTTGACCATGCCGTACACCGTGGCCTCCGGCAGGTCGCAGGCCACCACGACGTGCGTCGAGTAGCCGATCACCGGCACGTCCTTGTCCTGCTTGGGGTAGGTCCCCGCCTTGATGATCAGCTTGTTGTGGCCCGGGTTCGCCTGCTTGACGGCGTTGAACGTCTTGTCGTCCACCGGCACCAGTTTCACGTCGCGCGCGCTGGCGAGGTCCATCACCGCCGAGGCCGGCGCCGTGGTGCCGAGCGTGAACACCTGTGCGTGGCCGTCCTTCATCATCGACACCGCGTCGTTGTAGCCGGCCTGGAAGTTGGCCTGCTGCTGGTGGTGGTGGCGGGCGCGGAGCTGTTCACCGGCAACAACCTGATCGCCATGGCCTGGGCCGATGGCAAGGTGACGAGCGGCGAAGTGCTGCGCAACTGGGCGATCGTGTGCGCGGCCAACTTCGCCGGCGCGGCGGGGCTCGCCGCGCTCGCGCTCTGGTCGGGCCACGCCGGCCAGTACGCCGGCACCTACCTGAAGATCGCCGCGGCGAAATCGTCGCTGCCCATCGCCGAGGCGTTCTTTCTCGGCGTGCTGTGCAACGTGCTCGTGTGCCTCGCGGTGTGGATGGCGCTCGCCGGGCGCTCGCACGTGGACATCGTGGTCAACGTCGCCGGCTGGGGCAAGACCGAGCCGTTCGTCAAGAACACCCCAGAATTGTGGAATAAGCTCATCCAGCTCAACCTGATGGGACCGATCCAGGTGACGCGCGCCTTCGTCGAGCCGATGATCGAGCGCCAGGCGGGCAAGATCGTCAGCGTGGCGAGCGACGCGGGTCGGGTGGGCAGCCTGGGCGAGACCGTGTACTCGGGCACCAAGGGCGGCGTGATCGCTTTCACCAAGGGTTTGGCGCGCGAGCTTGCGCGCTACAACATCAACGTCAACTGCGTTTGCCCGGGGCCCACCGACACGCCGCTGATGGCCGTGGTGCCCGACAAGATCAGAGAGGCGTTCGAGCGCGCGACGCCCATGCGCCGGCTCGCGCGGCCCGCCGAGGTCGCCGATGCGATCCTGTTCTTCGCCAGCCCGCGCTCGGATTTCGTCACCGGCCAGGTGCTCTCGGTGAGCGGCGGCCTTACCATGGCCGGCTGAAATCCCCACCCAAGAGGATCCCCATGGTCAAGCTCAAGGCGGCCGATTGGCGGCCGCAGCATTTCAGCTGGGAAGTGAAGGAGCGCGTGGCCACCATCACGCTGAACCGGCCGGAGCGCAAGAATCCGCTCACCTTCGAGAGCTATGCCGAGCTGCGCGACACCTTCCACAAGCTGCAGTACGCCGAGGACGTGCGCGCGGTGGTGTTTACCGGCGCCGGCGGCAATTTCTGCTCGGGCGGCGACGTGCACGAGATCATCGGTCCGCTGGTGCAGATGGAGATGCCGGAACTGATAGCCTTCACGCGCATGACCGGGAGCCTGGTGAAGGAGATGCGCACCTGCCCGCAGCCGGTGATTGCCGCGGTGGACGGCGTGTGCGCGGGCGCTGGTGCGATCATTTCGATGGCGAGCGACCTGCGCTACGCCACCCCGGAGGCGAAGACCGCGTTTTTGTTCGTGCGCGTGGGCCTCGCGGGCTGTGACATGGGCGCCTGCGCCATCCTGCCGCGCATCGTCGGCCAGGGCCGCGCCGCGGAACTGCTCTACACCGGGCGCTCGCTCGGCGCCGAGGAAGGCCTCGCCTGGGGCTATTTCAACGAGATCGTGCCGCAGGCGAGGCTGCTCGCACGCGCGCAGGAGATGGCGCACTCGCTGGCCAACGGGCCCTCGTTCGCGCACGCCATGACCAAGAAGTGCCTGCACCAGGAGTGGAACCTCTCGATCGAGCAGGCGCTCGAGACCGAGGCCGAGGCGCAGGCGATCTGCATGCAGACGCACGACTTCGAGCGCGCCTACCAGGCGTTCGTCGCCAAGCAGAAACCGCGTTTCGAAGGTAATTGAGCGCGGGTCCGGCGAGCGCCGCCGTGGACGGGTTTCTCCTCGACGAAGCGCGCATCCGGCGCGAGCGCGAGCGCGGCATCTGGCCGCAGCGCGTCGCCACCGATTATCTGGATCGCTGGGTGGCGCAGAAGCCCGAAGCCACGGCGCTCGTCTCCTGGCGTCTCGAAGAGGAACGCGAGACCCGCCTGTCCTACCGCGAGCTGGCGCAGCGCGTGGCGCTGGCCGCCGGCGCGCTCGAGCGCGCGGGCGTGCAGCGCGGGGACGTGGTCTCGTTCCAGCTGCCGAGCTGGTGGGAGTTCGTCGCACTGTATCTGGCCACCGTGCGCCTGGGCGCGGTCGCCAATCCGCTCATGCCGATCTTCCGGCAGCGCGAGCTGGCCTTCATGCTGCGCCAGGCCGCGCCGCGCGTGTTCGTGGCGCCGGCGCGCTTTCGCGGCTTCGAGCACGGCGCGCTGGCGCACTCGCTCGCCGCGCAGCTGCCGGGCATGCGCGTGCTGCTCGCCGGGGGCGAAGGCGCGCACTCGCTCGAGGCCGCGCTCGCCGCCCCGTGCGCGGACGGCGTTTTCGCGCGCGGCGCCCGGCTCGCGCCGAACGACGTCACGCAGCTGCTCTACACCTCGGGCACCACCGGCGAGCCGAAGGGCGTCCTGAACACCTCCAATACGCTGCTGGGCGCGGTGATCTCGTTCGCCCAGCGCATGCAACTCGGCGAGGCGGATGTGATCTTCATGCCCTCGCCGCTCGCGCATCAGCTCGGATTCGCCTACGGCTTGCTGCTGTCGCAGGTCCTCGGCGTGCCGCTGGTGCTGACCGATCTCTGGCGCCCGGCGCGCGCCGCGCAGCTCATCGAGGCGCACGGCGCGACCTTCGCTTTCGCGGCGACGCCGTTCCTCGCCGATCTCACCGCGCTCGAGCGCGGCGCTCAGCGCAAGCTCGGCAAAATGCGCCTGTTCGCGAGCTCCGGGGCGCCGATCCCGCCCGCGGTGGCACAGGCCGCGCGCGACCGGCTCGAGGTGGCGGTGGCCGCCTGCTGGGGCATGACCGAGTGCGGGAGCGTCACCATCTCACCCCGCCCGACGGCAGCAAGGCGGCCGAATCGGACGGCTGCGCGCTCGCCAACGGCGAGGTGCGCATCGTCGATGCGGAAGGTCCCCAGGCGCGCGCCGGCGAGGTCGGGGCGCTGCAGGTACGCGGCGCTTCGCTGTTCGTGGGCTACCTGAAGCGACCGCAGCTGTATCGGCTCGACGCCGACGGCTGGTTCGACACCGGTGACCTCGCGCGCATGGACGCGGAGGGCTACATCCGGATCTGCGGCCGCAGCAAGGATGTCATCATCCGCGGCGGCGAGAACATCCCGGTGGTCGAGATCGAGGCGGCGCTTTACCGCATGCCGCAGGTGGCCGAGGCTGCCATCGTGGCGATGCCCGATGCGCGGCTGCAGGAGCGCGCCTGCGCCTACGTCACGCTGCACCGCGGCAGCGCGCTCGATCTGGCCGCGCTGTGCGCACACCTGGCCGCCGAGGGTTTCGCCAAGAACTTCTGGCCCGAGCGCCTTGAAGTGCTGGCCGAGATGCCGCGCACCCCCACAGGGAAGATCCAGAAGTTCGTGCTGCGCGAACTCGCCAAAGGCCTGCGCGTGCCGGCGGCGGAGGCGACACGCTCCGCCTGAGCGGGTTCACTTCCGCAGCAGGCGTTCGAATACCGGGTACATGCGGCTCTCTTCCTCCGCGGCATGCGTGGCGAAGGCGTTTTGCAGCGCGGCGAGCTCGGCCCGGTAGGCGGCCCAGTCGGCCTCCGGGGTCAGCGTCCCCAGCATCCAGAACGCCCCGCGCATGTCGTCGTGCTGCGCGCGCAGCCATTCGGTCGCGCCATCGATGCCGCTCGACTGCTCGTAGAGCGGGAACACGTGCTCCTCTTCGTAGCGGAAATGGGACAGCACGGCTTCGCGCAGCGCCAATACGCGCGCCACGAGCACCTCGGCGTTGCCAGCGCTCGCGGCATCGTGCACCGCCACGAACAACTCATCGCAGTGCCGGTGGTGCTCCGCAAGCGTGTTCAATTTGACGGGCATTGCCGCGACCCCGCGCCAGACCGTGGATACGTTGTCTGATTCTGTGAAAGGCCGGGGACGGGGACTTTGACCTGGATCAAGTCGCCGTACACTTGGCGGTTAGTCTTGCCGCTCGCGAAAAAATTTGATACCTGTCAAGCTTTTCGCGCCCGACCCGGGCACCATCGGTGCCATGATCGATGCCGACCGTCGCCGGGTCGCCGCCTGGCTCCTCGTCTGCGCCGCGCTGGTGTGCCTCATCGTGGTGGTGGGCGGCATCACCCGGCTCACACGCTCGGGTCTTTCCATCGTCGAGTGGCAGCCGCTCGTCGGGTTCATTCCGCCGCTGTCGGAGGCCGACTGGCAGGGTCTGTTCGCCCTGTACCGGGAGACCCCGGAATACCGGCTGGTCAACCGCGGCATGGACCTCGCCGGCTTCCAGCGCATCTTCTGGTGGGAGTATTTCCACCGGCTGCTCGGCCGCGTCATCGGCCTGGTCTACCTGCTGCCGTTCCTTTGGTTCCTTGCGCGGCGCCGCATCGACCGGCCGCTCGCCTGGAAGCTGTGGGGGGTGTTCGCGCTGGGGGCGCTGCAGGGCGCGCTTGGCTGGTACATGGTGAAATCCGGACTGGTCGACGAGCCGCGCGTGAGCCAGTTCCGCCTTACCGCGCACCTCGGCGTCGCGCTCGCCATCATCGCGGCCCAGTTCTGGATCGCGCTGGAGCTGCTGCATCCCACCGCCCGCAGCCGCAGCCGCTTCGCCGTGGCGCTCGCGGGGCTCGTGTTCCTCATGGCCCTGAGCGGCGCCATGGTGGCCGGCCTGCGCGCGGGCGCCGCCTACAACACCTTCCCGCTGATGGACGGACACCTGGTGCCGCCCGAGGTCCTGATGCTCGAGCCGTGGTGGCGCAATTTCGGCTACAACATGGCGACGGTGCAACTCGTGCACCGGACGTTCTTCTGGCTGCTCGCGCTGCTCATTCCGTTCGCCTGGTGGGCGGGGCGCCGGCAGGCGAGCGCCCACGCGCTGCTCGCCGCCTTCATCCTGCAGGCGGCGCTCGGCATCTCGACGCTGCTGCTTGGCGTGCCGCTGGCGCTCGGCGCCGCGCACCAGGCCGGGGCCGTGCTGCTGCTCGTCGTTGCGCTATTGCACGGGCATGCCCGCAAAACAGGGGGAACAGGGTCGCCTGTTCGCGCCGGTTGTGAGGGATGATCTCCCGATCAAGAAATCGAAGAAGCGCCTCAGCTTGGCGCCCGATTCCTTGGTGTAAATGTTCGCGCTATTGCACCAGCGGCGTATCGGCCGCGTCGAGTTCCACCCCTGCCGCGCTGGCTTCGCCAGCCAGCAGGCGCAGATACTGGCGCAGCGCAGTCACGAAGGCCTGCTGTCGCAGCGCCATAGCCACCGCGCCGCGTACCGACTCGAAGGACTGCGCCACGCCCGGCTCGCGCTCCAGCACTTCGACTATATGCAGGCCGAAGCGGCTGTGCACCAGACGCGACAGCACGCCCACCTCGGCGTGACCGAACAGCTCGCCCGCGAGGTCGCGGCGGACCCGAACGGCATCGATCCCCTGTTCGTCGATCTGGTGGAGCGCTGGCCAGGACGTGGCCGCTGGTTCGGCTAGGCGGCTCGCACTGCTGCTATCGCCGGTCAGCGGCGCGTCTGTTGCACCAGTTGCTCGAGCGCCTCGTAGGGTTGCGCGCCGACCACGCCGTTCTTGCCGATGACGAAGGTGGGCACGCCGGTAACGCCGTACTGGCGCGATTTCGCCCAATCGGCGTCGATGGCCGCCTGGTGGGTTCGCTTTTCGAGTACCTCGCGCGCGCCGGCGGCGGGCAGTCCCGCTGCCGCGGCGATTTCGACCAGCGTCTCCACGTCGCCGATGTTGCGTCCGTCGACGAAATAGGCCCGGAACAGCGCATCGTGGATGGCTTCGCCGCCCGGCTGCGTGTCGGCCCAGGCGCCCAGCTCCTGCGCCAGGCGGCTGTTGTAGGTCATGCTGCGATTGCCGTAGGGCAGGCCTTCGGCCTCCATGCGGGCGCGCATCTGTGCCTGCATCTTCGGGATGTCGTAGCCGCGCCCGGCGAACATATCCTCAAGGGTGCGCCCAACCTGCGGCGTGTCCGGGTGCAGCGGGAAGTGCACCCACTTCACCTGCACGCCGTGTTCCCGCCTGAGCCGCTCAATACGCACGGTACTGAGATAACACCAGGGTCAGACGTAGTCGGAGAATATTTCCAGTATCAGGGGTTCGTTCATGCTCGTTGTTCTGTCCCGGTTGCCAGTTGGTCGTAATGTCAGGCGCGCTCAACAATACGCCTCGCCAGTCCCCGCGGCAATCGCATATCGATATGTTGCGGTACGATGTGCGAGCTGTGCTTCTCACAATGATCTGCGGTTGTTCCTGGAGCAGCAATGGAAGGTCCGGCGTGATGGAAAACGTGGTGCCTGAGCAATGAGCGACATCATTCGTGTCATGATCGCCAAAGTCGGCCTGGACGGCCATGACCGGGGGGTAAAGATCGTCGCCCGCACGTTACGCGATGCCGGCATGGACGTGATCTATACGGGCCTGCACCGCACGCCGGAAGAAGTGGTCGACGCCGCGGTGCAGGAAGACGTCGATGTCCTCGGCATCAGCATCCTTTCCGGCGCTCACATGACGCTCTTTCCGAAGATGCTCAAGCTCCTGGAGGCGCGCGACGCCGAGGACATCCTCCTGATCGGGGGCGGCGTCATGCCCGACGAGGAAGCCGCGGCGCTCAAGGCGATGGGAGTCAAGGAGATCCTGCTCCAGGACACGCCGCCGGAGACCATCGTGACCACCATCCGCCGGCTGGTGGCCGAGCGCGGTCCCAAGTAGGCGGCGGCGCAATCTCCATGGAATCGTGGTCGTTTCCTCCCGCATACGATCCGAACTACTTCCCCGATCCGGCAGCGCGCCACTGGTTTCCCAGGCGCGAGACGATGCCGCCGGCGCAGCGCGAACAGGCGATTCTTGCGCGCCTTCAGGAAGTGACCCGCTACGCCCATGCGCACGCCCCGTTCTACCGGCGCAAATGGGATCAGGCGGGCTTTCATCCGGACAAGCTGAGGACGCTCGAGGATTTCGAGGACAAGGTCCCGGTCATCACCAAAGCGGACCTGCGCGAAGCACAGGCGCGCGCGCCGATGCTGGGCGATTACCTTTGCGTGCCGGAATCGGAGATCCATCATCTGCACGGCACCTCCGGCACCACCGGCCGGCCGACGGCGTTCGGCATCGGGCGCGGCGACTGGCTGGCGATCGCCAATGCGCACGCGCGCATCATGTGGGCGATGGGCATCCGGCCGGGGGACACGGTCTTCATCGCGGCCATCTTCAGCCTCT
Organism: Pseudomonadota bacterium; assembly: GCA_027624175.1. GTDB lineage: Bacteria > Pseudomonadota > Gammaproteobacteria > Burkholderiales > SG8-39 > JAABQT01. The sequence goes on from JAQBXT010000031.1 coordinate 16,571, forward strand.
ACATGGGCTCGTGGGGCACGTTGGCCGGAGCGGAAAGATTGCGCTGCAAGTCGTTTCCGTTCGGCGCCGGCGCGCCGGGAATGACCGCGCGTGCGGCGATGTGGCTCGCCAATTTCAAGCCGCAGGCCTTCTATGGCACTCCGTCCTTCGCGCTGCATCTTGCCGATGTGGCGCGCGCCGAGGGTTATGAGCCGCGCGACTTCGGTTTCAAGCTGCTGTTCTTTTCCGGCGAACCGGGCGCATCCGTCCCGGGCGTGCGCGACAAGATCCGCGCGGCCTACAACGCGCGCGTGATCGACTGCGGCTCGATGGCGGAGATGTCGCCCTTCATGAACGTCGCGGGAAGCGAGCAGAGCGACCAGGGAATGCTTTGCTGGCAGGACGTGATCTACACCGAGGTATGCGATCCGAAGACCTTCCGCCGGGTGCCCTACGGCGAGCGCGGAACGCCGGTGTACACGCACCTCGAGCGTACGTCGCAGCCGATGATCCGGCTGCTCTCCGGTGATCTGACGCTGTGGGTCAACGAGCCCAATCCTTGCGGGCGCACGTATCCGCGCCTGCCCAATGGCATCTTCGGGCGCATCGACGACATGATCACCATCCGCGGCGAAAACGTGTATCCGAGCGAGATCGACGCGCTGCTGAACCAGATCCGCGACTATGGCGGCGAGCATCGCATCATCATCACCCGCGATGGGGCGATGGACGAGCTCCTGGTACGGGTGGAAGCGACGCCCGGGGTGTTCGAGCGGGGCGATGCTGCGGTGGCCGCGATGCGCGCCGAGACCGCCCAGCATGTGCAGAAGGTGCTGGGCCTGCGCGCGCTCATCGACATCGTCGCGCCGGGGACCTTTGCACGCACCGACTTCAAGGCGCGCCGCGTGGTCGACGATCGCGAGGTTTTCCGCCAGATGAGCGAAAAGCTGGCGCGCTAGCAGTGGATCCGCGCGTCCCCTCCCTGGAGCTCGTCGAGCCGGTGTGCGCCGGTGAGCGCCGCGCCATCGCGCGCATGCTCTCCCGCGCCGAAGCCGCCGGACCGGAGGCGCGGGAGGCGCTCGACCTCCTCTATCGCCGCACCGGCCGCGCGCACGTGGTCGGCATCACCGGCGTGCCGGGCAGCGGCAAATCGACGCTGGTGTCGAAGCTCGTCGCGGCCCTCCTGGAGTCCGGACGCAAGGCCGGCATCATCGCGGTCGACCCATCGAGTCCGTATTCCGGGGGCTCGATCCTCGGCGACCGCATCCGCATGGGCGAGATTTCCAGCCATCCCTCGGTGTTCGTGCGCAGCATGGCTACGCACGGTGCCCTGGGCGGGCTGGCGCGCGGTACATTGGAGGCGGTGGACATCCTCGACGCCGCGGGTTACGACATGGTCATCATCGAGACGGTCGGCGTCGGCCAGGACGAGGTGGACGTGGTGCGCGCTACGCACACGACCGTGGTGGTATCGGCCCCCGGGCTGGGCGACGACATCCAGGCGATTAAGGCCGGCATCCTCGAAATCGCGGACGTGCACGCGGTGAGCAAGGGCGACAAGCCCGAATCCGACCGGACGGTGTCCGAGCTCAAATCGATGCTCGGACTGGGCCTGCCGGCGACCGGCTTGCGACGCGCGGTGCCGGTGATCAAGACCTGCTCGCCAAGGGGCGAGGGCGTCGCCGAACTCCTCGCCGCGATCGACGCGCACCGCCAATATCTCGTGACGAGCGGAGAATACGAGGGGCGTCGTCAGTCCATCCGGGAACGAAGAATGCTCAAGGCGGCCGAACAGGTATTGCATGACGAATTCGAGCGTCATCGCCAGGGGCGGATGGCCGATCTTCTCGCCGAGCTTTCCGGGGCGAGCATCTCTCCGCACACCGCCGCGCGCCGGCTACTGGCGCACATCGGCATGGAGGTCACGCGATGAGCAAGGAACTCGACGAGTTTCGCCGGCAGTTCGAAGCCTGGGAGCAGATCGAGCTCGCCGCCTTCCTGAAAAAGTCGCCGGAGCGGCAGGCCGAGTCGCGCACCGTCACGGGATTTCCCCTGAAGCGGGTATACACCGCGCTCGATCTTGCGCAGACGCCCGCCGAGGACATCGGCCTTCCCGGCCAGTATCCCTATACCCGCGGCGCCTATCCCACCATGTACCGCGGCCGCTTGTGGACCATGCGCCAGATTGCCGGCTTCGGCACCGCGGAGGACACCAACGGGAGGTTCAAGTACCTCATCGCGCAGGGGCAGACGGGCCTGTCGACCGACTTCGATATGCCGACCCTGATGGGCTACGACTCCGATCATCCCATGAGCGAAGGCGAAGTCGGGCGCGAAGGCGTGGCCATCGACACCATGGCCGACATGGAGCTGCTGTTCGAGGGCATCGACCTCGAGAACATTTCGGTGTCGATGACCATCAATCCCTCGGCCTGGATTCTGCTGGCGATGTATATCGCCGTCGCGCAAAAGCGCGGCCTCGACATGCACAAGCTTTCCGGCACCATTCAGGCCGACATCCTCAAGGAGTACATGGCGCAGAAGGAATGGGCTTTTCCGATCCGCCCATCCGTGCGCATCGTGCGCGATTGCATCACCTACTGCGCGCGCAACATGAAGCGCTACAACCCGATCAACATTTCCGGCTATCACATCTCGGAAGCCGGGTCCTCGCCGCTCGACGAGGTCGCCTTCCCGCTGTGCAACCTGATCACCTATGTCGAGGAGGTGGTGAAAACCGGGATGCACGTGGACGAGTTCGCACCGCGCCTCGCTTTCTACTTCGTCTCGCAGTCGGATTTCTTCGAGGAGATCGCGAAATTCCGCGCGGCGCGCCGCGCCTACGCCAAGATCATGAAGGAGCGCTTTGGCGCGAAGAATCCCGAATCGATGCGCCTGCGCTTCCATACGCAGACCGCGGCCGCGTCACTCACCAAGCCGCAGTACATGGTGAACATCGTGCGCACCGCCCTGCAGGCGCTCTCCGCCGTGCTCGGCGGCACCCAGAGCCTGCATACCAACGGCATGGATGAGGCTTTCGCCATCCCGACCGAGGAGGCGATGAAGATCGCCTTGCGCACGCAGCAGGTGATCGCCGACGAATCCAATGTGCCGAACGTCATCGATCCGCTGGGCGGTTCCTACTACGTCGAGCACCTCACCACGCAGATGGAGCGCGCCATCTTCGGCGTCATCGAGGAGGTCGACCGCCGCGGCGGCACGATCAAGCTGATCGAAGAGGGCTGGTTCCAGCGCCGCATCGCCGATTTCGCCTATGAAACCGCGATCAAGAAGGCAAAAGGCGAAAAGGTCGTTCTCGGCGTCAACAAGTTCGTCGAGCCGGGCGAGAAGGCGGATATCGAGACCCATCCCTACGATCCCGCCAGCGCCCAGCGCCAGCTCGACCGGCTGCAACGGGTGCGCCGCGAACGCGACCAGCGCGAGGTGGACCGGCTGCTTGACCGGCTCATCGAGGTGGCGCGCACCGAGACGGAGAACGTCATGCCCGTGACCATCGATCTGGTGCGCGCGGGCGCATCGATGGGCGAGATTGTCGGGCGGCTGAAGGCCTTGTGGGGCACCTACCGCGAGACCCCGGTGTTCTAGCGCGCCGATGATCGTACTGCCCTACCTTGCGCATGCGCCCGAGATCGGAACACAGGTCAGGGGCCACGTTTCGTCCGCCGTGATCGGACGCACGGCGCTTGGTTCCGGCTGCAGCCTGGGCGAGCTTGCGCTGTTGCGTGCCGACGGCGAGGAGGTGCGCATCGGTCCCGATTGCTGGTTCGGCGAAGCGAGCACCGTGCACATCGCCGACCGGGTATACCCCGCCATCGTGGGCTCGCATGTGACGGTCGGGCGCTACGGCCTCGTGCATGCCTGCACGGTGGGCGACGACTGCGTCATCGGCGAGCATGCGGCGGTGATGGACGGTTCGGTGCTGGGCGCGGGCACGGTGATCGCGGCGGAAAGCATCGTGTCGCCGGGCAAGACGCTGGCAGGCGGTTGGCTCTATGCCGGGGTGCCGGCCAGGCCGGTGGAACGGGTGTCGGCCGACCTGCTCGATAGCCTGCACCGCGCCATCCGCGGCGGACCGGGCGCGCAGGCGCCGCTGGTGCTTGCCGCAGCACGCGTGCCGCGGCTGCGCTACACCCCCGGAACTGGCGTCAACCAGCGCTTCGCGCAAGGCGCCTACGTCGCTCCCACCGCAAGCGTCGTCGGCCGCGTTGTCCTGGGCGCCTGCTCCAGCGTCTGGTTCGGCGTTGAAATCGATGCCGGCGAGGCGAGCGTCGAAATCGGCGAGCGCGCCAACGTCCAGGACAATTCCCGTCTTTACGCGGGCAAGGCCGGTGAAGATATCCGCATCGGTCCGCGCGTGCTGATCGGGCACAACGTGCGCATCTTTGCGAGCACCATCGAGCAGGACGCCATCATCGGCATGGGCGCCGTGATCGGCAAGGGAACCGTCGTCCGGGCCGGCAGCTGCGTGGCGGCGGGCGCCATCACCGAGCCGGGCACGGAAGTGGCGTCCGGGCAAGTCTGGTCGGGCCGGCCGGCGCGCGCCGCGCGGGCGCTGTCCGAGCGCAACCGCGCGGATTTCGCGCACGCGATCGAGATCTACGTCGCATACGCGGGCCATTACCTGTCCGGCGGAGCCGAGGCGCGCAGAAAAGGCGGCTCGGTATTGGCGTGAGCCGCCGCGTGCTGCTGGCCCTAAGATCTGGCGCCTGGACGCGGGCAGCTGCGAATGGAGGACGCACCGGTGATGCAGGATCAGATTGCTTGGCGGCCCGACGCGGCGATGATCGAGGCCTCCAATCTGCGCGCCTTCATGCGCTTTGCGGGGGTCGCCGACTACGGTGAGCTCGCGCGGCGCGCCGACGCCGACCCCGCGTGGTTCCACGAGGTGCTGCTCAAGCACGTCGATTTTCGCTTCTACCGCAGGTACGAAACGGTGCTCGACGACTCGCAGGGCGCGGCCTGGCCGCGCTGGTGCGTCGGCGGCACGACGAACGTGGTGCTGAACGCCCTGGATCGCTGGCGCGGCACGCCGACCTACGATCGGACCGCGCTCGACTGGATCGGCGAGCGCGGCGAGCGGCGCAGCTTCAGTTATCGCGAGCTCGACCGCGAGGTCTGTCGCTGCGCCGAAGGGCTGCGCGCGCTCGGCCTCGGGCGCGGCGACGTGATCGCGACCTACCTGCCGAACGTGCCCGAAGCGGCGGTGGCGATGCTCGCCATCCCGAAGATCGGCGCGATCGCGATGCCGTTGTTCTCGGGCTTTGGCGCCGAGGCGATCGCCTCGCGCGTCGGCATTGCGGGCGCGCGGGCGCTCGTCGCTACCGACGGCGCGCTGCGCCGCGGCCGCCCGGCCGATACCAAGGCGATCGTCGACCAGGCCGTGGCGCGCGCGCCGTCGATCCGGCATGTGATCGTCGTGCGCCATACCGGCACGCCGGTGGCGTGGAGCAAGGGCCGCGACCACTGGTGGCACGAGCTGCTCGAAGGGCGCGCCGGGGATTCGCTCACCGAGGAGATGCAAGCCGACGCACCGTTTCTGCTCGTGTTCACCTCGGGCACCGCCGGCAAGCCGAAGGGTGTGGTGCACACGCACTGCGGCTTTCCGATGAAGTGCATCATTGATCTCGGGCTGATGCAGGACTACAAGCCCGATGACGTCCTGCTGTGGATGTCGGACATGGGCTGGGTGGTGGGGCCGCTCCTGGTGTACGGGGTGCCGGTGATGGGCGGACGCTACATCCTGGTCGAAGGGGCACCGAACTATCCCGATGCGGACCGCATGTGGCGGCTGTGTGCGGAGCACAAGGTGAGCTACCTCGGCATCGCGCCGACTACGGTGCGCAGCTTTATGGCACAGGACAGCGACCCGGGGTCGACGCATGACTTCGGGGCGTTGCGCATCGTGATTTCAAGCGGCGAACCCTGGACCGAGGACGCCTGGAGGTGGCTGTTCGAGCGCGTGTGCAAGCGCCGCGTGCCGATCCTCAATTTTTCCGGCGGCACGGAAATGATCGGCATCCTCATGACCACGGTCATCGAGCCGATCAAGCCCTGCGGCTTCAACGCCGCGGTGCCGGGGATCGGCGCCGACGTGGTGGACGAGAACGGTGCCACGGTGGCGCCGGGCACGGTGGGCGAGCTGGTGATGCGCGGGCGCACGATCGGGCTCACGCGCGGGTTGTGGAACGACGCGGCGCGTTACCTCGAGACCTACTGGAGCACCTGGCCCGGCATCTGGCACCACGGCGACTTCGCGAGCCGCGACGCCGAGGGCCACTGGCGCATCTACGGGCGCTCGGACGACACGCTGAAGATCGCCGGCAAGCGCACCGGCCCGGCCGAGATCGAAGCGCTGCTCATGGCGAGCGGCAAGTTCGCCGAGGCCGCGGCGATCGGCGTGCCGGATGCGGTCAAGGGCAGCGCGCTGGTCTGCGTCGCGGCGCCCAAGCCCGGCGTGGCAGGCGACGAGCGGCTGGCCGAAGAGGTGATCGAGGCCGTGGTGCGCGGCCTCGGCGTCCCGTTCCGGCCGCGGGCGGTGACTTTCGTGTCCGAACTGCCGAAGACGCGCAACCTCAAGATCATGCGCCGCGTGATCCGCGCGGCCTGGCTCGGGCTGGATCCGGGTGATCTGTCGTCGCTGGTCAATCCAGATTCGGTCGAACAGATCAGGCAACGCGCCCCCCGGCAGGCGTAGGGCGCGACCTGCGCTGCGCTCAGCGACGCGTGATCAGCACCAGCCCGAGCGCCACCAGCGCCATGCCGCCGAGCAGGCCGGCCGAGAGCCGCTCGCCGAGGATCGCCATGCCGAGCAGCACCCCGGCGACCGGGGACACGAAATTGAAACTGATCATCACGCTCGGCGAGTAGCGGCGCATGAGATAGAAATTGACCGTGAACGCCAGGCCGGCGACGACGATGCCTTGATAAAGGATTCCCGCCACCGGCGCGACACCGATCTGCTCCCAGCGGATCTCCTCCCAGGCCAGCGCCCCGGCGGCAAACAGCGGCAGCGACACCAGCATCTGCCAGAACGTCAGGCGCACCTCGTTCATGTGCCGCAGCAGCCGCCCGCAAAGGGCCAAGCGCAACCCCAGCAGGCAGGCACTCGCCAGCACGATCCAATCGCCGGCGCCCGCGCCCCAGGTTCCCGCAGCCGGAATTGCGGCCGGCGCGCCACGGCTGAGCACCAGCGCAACGCCGCCGAAGGCGATCGCGACGCCGATCGCGCGTGCGACGCTGACCCGGTCGCCCGGGATGAGGAAGTGCGCGAACAGCACCCCGAACAGCGGATTGCTGGCGATCAGGACCGCCCCGTTCATCGCCGTGGTGGCGCCGAAGCCGATGTTCAGCAGTGCGATCTGGACCGTGAACAGCGCGCCGATCCCCAGCAGCGCGGGCCACTCGCCGCGCTCGGGCAGGATCGGGATGCGCGCGAGGCGCGCCCACGCGAACACGCACAGGGAGCCGAGCGCAAAGCGCAGGAACCCGCTCCAGAGCGGCGGAAAGGCCTCCAGTCCGAGTTTCACGGCCACCGGATTCGCGCCCCACAGCGTGTGAATGGCGAGGGCCGCGAATACGGCGCGCGCCGGGATGGACAAGTTCAGGACAGGTCTTTCAAGGTCGCGCGATTCTAGCGGCAGATCGCGCGGCGTCGCTGCCGGTCAGCGCGCTACTTGCCCACGCGCTTGACGAACGCGAGGCGTTGCGACGGCGCAAATCCCATGCCGTAGAAAAAGCCGAGCAGCGGGAACGCCTGGCGGTCCACCACGGTCTCGACGCGCTCGATGCGCAGCGCCCCGAGGTTGAGGAACAGCTGCTGCAGCAGTGCGTGCCCGATGCCGTGGTGCGAGTACTCCGGCGCCACGTCGAGCGTATCGATCACCGCCACCGGCTCGGTGCGGCCGAAATCCCCCAGGTCGGCGTATAGGAATTTCGGTTCATCCGGGTTTTGCGTGGGTAACGGGATAGAGCTGTAAGCCGCCGCAGTGGA
>JAQBXT010000003.1 GCA_027624175.1 Pseudomonadota bacterium
CACACCTTGAGCAGGCCATGGCCTTCGCTAGTGCGGGAGTCCTCGATACCCTCGAGCAGCTTGGTATGCCCGCGCGCGCGCACCTCGGCATAGCCAAACTCGCGCACCTTGCCGGCCTCGACCCTGCCGCCGAGTTGCTGCGCCATGGTCTGCATGCCGTAGCAGATCCCCAATACGGGGACGCCCAGCTCGAAGACGCTGGCAGGCGCCCTGGCGGTGGCATCCTCGTAGGCCGACAAGTGACTGCCGGACAGGATCACGCCGCGCGGTGCGAACTCGCGCACGAAGGCGTCGGAGACGTCGCAGGGGTAGATCTCGCAGTAGACGCGCGCCTCGCGCACCCGGCGCGCGATCAACTGCGTGTATTGCGCCCCGAAATCGAGGATCAGGATCCTGTCGTGCATCCCGATCTCATTCGGCCCGATAGTTGGGGGCTTCCTTGACGATCTGCACGTCGTGCACGTGCGATTCGCGCATGCCCGCCAAGGTGATCTCCACGAAGCGGGATTTGGTGCGCAACTCGTCCACCGTGTTGCTGCCGGTGTAGCCCATGCTCGCGCGCACGCCGCCGAGCAGTTGGTGGATCACCCACACGACGCTGCCCCGGTAGGCCACGCGTCCCTCGACGCCTTCGGGCACCAACTTGTCCACGTTCATTTCGGAATCCTGGAAATAGCGGTCGGCCGCGCCTTTTTGCATTGCGCCCAGGGAACCCATGCCCCGGTAGGACTTGTAGGAGCGGCCCTGATAGAGCTCGATTTCGCCCGGCGACTCGTCCGTCCCCGCGAACATGGAGCCCAGCATCACGGCATGCGCCCCGGCGCCCAGTGCCTTGGCGACATCGCCGGAAAAGCGCACGCCGCCGTCCGCGATCAGCGGCACGTCGGTTTTCGCCAGCGCCTCGGCGACGTTCTGGATTGCCGTGATCTGCGGCACCCCGACCCCGGCGACGATGCGCGTGGTGCAGATCGATCCCGGGCCGATGCCGACCTTGACGCCGTCTGCGCCGTGATCGACCAGCGCCTTCGCGCCATCAGCCGTGCCAACGTTGCCCCCCACCACCTGTATCTGCGGATACTTCTTCTTGATCCATTGCACGCGGTCAAGCACGCCCTGCGCGTGCCCGTGCGCCGTATCCACGACCAGCACGTCGACGCCCGCCTCGACCAGCGCAGCCACGCGCTCATCGGTCCCCTCGCCGACGCCGACCGCCGCGCCGGCGCGCAGCTTGCCTTGCGCATCCTTGCTGGCGTTCGGGTGCTCGGTCTCCTTCATGATGTCCTTGACCGTCACCAGTCCCATGAGTTGCCATTCGGCGTCCACGACCAGCACGCGCTCCAGGCGGTGCTTGTGCATCAGCTCCTTGGCCTGCTCGCGGCTGGCGCCTTCGCGCACCGTGATCAGGTCCTTTTGCGGCGTCATGATGTTCTTCACGGGCTGATCGAGCCTGGTCTCGAAGCGCAGATCGCGGTTGGTGACGATGCCGATCACCTTGCCAGCCTGGACCACGGGAAATCCGGAAATTTTGTGCTGCTTTTGCAGCGCCATCACGTCGCGCACGGTCATTTCCGGCGCCACGATCATCGGATCGCGCAGCACGCCGGACTCGAAGCGCTTCACCTTGGCGACTTCGGCGGCCTGCTCCTGCGGCGAAAAGTTCTTGTGGATGATGCCGAGGCCGCCTTCCTGCGCGATGGCGATCGCCAGCCGAGCCTCGGTGACCGTGTCCATGGCGGCGGACACGAGCGGGATATTCAGTGCGAGCGTTCGGGTGAAGCGGGTCTTGAGGGAAACTTCGCGCGGCAGAACGCGGGAGTGCGCGGGAAGGAGGAGGACATCGTCGAAGGTCAGCGCCTTCTGGATGACGCGCATGATCAGCCTTTCACGCAAAGCGGCATTATACTCGCGTCACTGAAATCCGCTCCCGCGCGCCGGGGGCAGAAGAGGAAATCGACATATCGCGTATCCTGGTGCTGGTACTGACGCTTGCATTCGCCGCGGCCGCGTCCGCGCAGCTGTATCGCTGGGTCGACAAGGACGGCAAGGTGCGCTACGGCGACACGCCGCCGCCGGGGGTGAAAACCCGGTCGCTGGGGTCGGCGCCGGTTGCGGCCCCTCCGGCATCGGGCGACGAAGCCGCCAAGGACGATGCAGCCAACAACGCCGCGGCCAAGGACGCGCACAAGGGCCCGCTGACACCGGCCGAGCAGGAGCAGGCATTCCGCAAGCGCCAGATGGAAGCGCGCAAGGCGCAGGAGAAAGAGGATCTGGCGCGCAAAGACAGCGAGGCCAAACAAGAGAATTGCGCCCGCGCCCGGGAAGCGCTCGCCACCTACGAGAGCGGGCAGCGCGTCGCACGCACCACGCCGCAGGGCGAGCGCTACTACCTCGATGACGATGCGCGAGCATCCGAGGCCGTGAAAGCGCGCCAGGCGGTGAACGACTGGTGCAGCTGAACCGGCTCAGCGCGCCGGGCGGCGCGCGCTGCGGCGACGCGATTCCTTAGGATCCACGCGCAACGGCCGGTAGATTTCCACCCGGTCGCCATCGGCGAGGCAGGCATCCAGGGAAATTCGCCGGCCGTAGACACCCACCGCGTGGTGGGCAGCGATGCCGGCGGCCTCCAGCGCCATGCGCACTGTGGCGCCCTGCTCCAGATCCAGCGCTACCAGGTCCTGGCGCTCCGGCAGCGCCCGGATCACTTCAACGCGTATCCTGACCATACACTGAGTCTGCGCGGCGCTTGAAAGCGTCAACCATGGTGTTGGCGATGGTCTCGAACACCGGCCCCAGCGCCCTGGAAACGACAGCGCCGGCGAACTCGTACTCCAACGCGAAGTCGATGCGCGCGGCGAGTGGCCCCAACGGGCTGAAGCGCCAATGCGCCGCGAAGTGGCGGAACGGGCCTTCCACCAGGTGCATGTCGATCGCTTCGTGCGGCCGGTTTGCATTCTCCGTGGTGAACCGGTAGCGCATGCCCTTCATGCCGACGGCGAGCGTGGCCACGGTGCGCCCGGCCGCGCGCTCGCGCACCTGCGCCTCGGCGCACCAGGGCAGAAACTCCGGATAGGCCTCGATGCGCTCGACCAGGGCGTACATCGCCGGGGCGGCGTGCTCGATGATGGCGGAGCGCGTGATGCGCTTCATGGGAGAATCGCGGCTCCCGCCCCATCGCCCCCATGTCGATCGCCCAAAACCGCAAGGCTTTCCACGACTACTTCATCGAGGAACGCTATGAGGCCGGCGTCGCCCTCGAGGGCTGGGAGGTGAAGGCGATCCGCGCGGGCCGCGCGCAGCTGGCGGACGCCTACGTGCTGATCAAGGGCGAGGAACTGTGGTTGATCGGCGGCAACATCACGCCGCTGGCGACGGTGTCCACGCACTACGTGCCGGACCCCGGGCGCACGCGAAAACTGCTCCTGCACGCAGAGGAAATCCGCCGCCTGATCGGCAAGGTGCAGCAGCGCGGCTACGCGCTGATCCCGCTCGACCTGCATTTCAGCAAGGGGCGCATCAAGCTGGAGATGGGTCTGGCGCGCGGCAAGCTCAAGCACGACAAGCGGGCGGCCGAGCGCGACAAGCAGTGGCAGCGCGACAAGCAGAAACTGCTACGCAGCCGCTGAGCGCCGCGGCGCCGGCGGCGCGCTGGCCAGCGCGTGCCAGGTGGCGACCACCGTATCCGGATTGAGCGACATGCTGTCGATGCCCTGCTCCATCAGCCAACGCGCCAGGTCGGGGTGGTCGGAGGGACCTTGCCCGCAGATGCCGACGTACTTGCCGTGCTTGCGGCAGGCGCGGATCGCCATCGCCAGCAGCGCTTTCACGGCGGCGTTGCGCTCGTCGAACTCTTCCGCCACCAGGCCGGAATCGCGATCCAGGCCGAGGGTCAGCTGGGTCAGGTCGTTGGAGCCGATGGAAAAACCGTCGAAATACTCGAGGAAGGCCTCGGCAAGCAGCGCGTTCGAAGGCAGCTCGCACATCATGACGATGCGCAAGCCATCCTCGCCGCGCCGCAGCCCGTTGCGCCCCAGCAGCTCGATCACCCGCCGCGCCTCGTCCACCGTGCGCACGAAAGGCACCATCAGTTCGACGTTGGTGAGGCCGAGCTCGCCACGCACCTTGCGCAGGGCGGCGAATTCGAGCTCGAAACAGGGACGAAAGCTCTCGGCCAGGTAGCGCGCCGCGCCGCGAAAACCGAGCATCGGATTTTCTTCCTCGGGCTCGTAACGCTCGCCGCCCAGCAGCTTGCGGTATTCGTTCGATTTGAAGTCGGACAGGCGCACGATCACCGGCTTGGGCCAGAACGCGGCGGCAATGGTGGCCACGCCCTCGACCAGCTTCTCGCGGAAAAAGCTCTTCGGGTCGGCGTAGCCGCGCGCGGCCGCCTGCACCTTGGCGCCCAGCTCGGGCGGCAGCTGCGCATGCTCGAGGCAGGCGCGCGGGTGCACGCCGATCTCGTTGTTGATCACGAATTCGATGCGCGCCAGGCCCACGCCGGCATTGGGCAGTTGCGCGAAATCGAACGCCAGCTGCGGGTTGCCGACGTTCATGGCAATCTTGACGGGGATCTCGGGCATCGCGCCGCGCTCGATCCGGGTAGCCTCGAAAGGCAGACTGCCCTCGTAGACGTTGCCGGTGTCGCCCTCCGCGCAGGACACGGTGACCGCCTGGCCATCGCGCAGCTTCTCGGTGGCGTCGCCGCAGCCCACGACCGCGGGAATGCCCAGCTCGCGCGCGATGATCGCCGCATGGCAGGTGCCGCCCGCCGCGGTTGGTGACGATTGCCGCGGCCAGCTTCATCACCGGCTCCCAGTTCGGGTCGGTCATGTCCGTCACCAGCACGTCGCCCTTCTTTACGCTCGACATGAGCGCCGCACTGGCTACCAAGCGCACCGTCCCCGCGCCGATCTTGTGGCCGATGGCGCGGCCGGTGGCAAGCACCGGGCCGCGGCCCTTGAGACGGAAGTGCTCCTCGGTGCCGGCGTGCGAGCGCGACTTGACCGTTTCCGGGCGCGCCTGCAGAACGTAGATGCGGCCGTCGCGGCCATCCTTGCCCCATTCGATGTCCATTGGCCGGCCATAGTGCTTTTCGATGACCACTGCGGCGCGCGCCAACTCCAGCACGTCAGCGTCCTCAAGCGAGTAGCGGTGGCGGTCCGCTTCGACCACCTCCACCGTGCGCACCGAGCGGCCGGCGCTCGAGGTTTCGGCGAACACCATTTTCTGCAGCTTGGTGCCGAGCGTGCGCCGGATCACCGCCGGCCGGCCGCGCTCGAGCATGGGTTTGTGCACGTAAAACTCATCCGGGTTGACCGCGCCCTGCACCACCATCTCGCCCAATCCGTAGGAAGAAGTGATGAACACCACCCCGCGGAACCCGGACTCCGTATCGAGCGTGAACATGACCCCGCTCGCACCGAGGTCGCTGCGCACCATCTGCTGCACGGCCGCCGAAAGGGCGACGTCGCCATGTGCAAAGCCCTGGTGCGCGCGGTAGGAGATGGCTCGATCGTTGTACAGCGAGGCGAACACATGCCGGATCGCCTGCAGGATGCTGTCCGCGCCGTGGATGTTCAGAAAGGTTTCCTGCTGGCCTGCGAACGACGCGTCAGGCAGATCCTCGGCGGTCGCCGATGACCTGACCGCAAACGACATTTCACTCGAGGAGTCTTCTGTAAGCTTTTGATAATACGTTCTTATCTCTTTCTTACATTTTTCCGGAATGGGCGCGGCCTCGATCCAGCCCCGGATCTCAGCGCCACAGCGCGCCAGCGCCTCTACGTCCCCCTGCTTCAGTCCGGCAATGCGATTGGCGATGCGGGTTTCCAGGCCGTCCTGGCGCAGGAATTCGCGGTAGGCATCCGCCGTGGTGGCGAAGCCGCCGGGAACGCGGATGCCGGCCTTGGCCAGCATGCCGATCATCTCTCCCAGGGACGCGTTCTTGCCGCCGACCTGCGGCAGATCGGCGAGGCGCAGGTCCTTCAACCAAGCAACGTGCATTGTCATCCCGAATATTGCGGTTGCCGATGGGCGCCGAAGGTCTTATTTTAGACCCATGCCGCAGCGCCGCACCGTGTTCTTCGTCTCCGACGGCACCGGCATCACGGCGCAAATGCTGGGCCACAGCCTGCTCACGCAATTCGAGGGCGTGGAATTCCATCAGGTCACCCTGCCGTTCATCAATTCGCCGGACCAGGCCGAGGACTGCCGCGCGCGCATCCAGGCCGAGCGCGAACTGGGCAACGGCCAGCCGATCGTCTTTTCCACACTGGTGAATGGCGATCTGCGCGCGGTGGCGCGCAAAGCCGATGCGCTGTTCGTGGACTTCTTCGAGACCTTCATCGACCAGATGGAGACCGGCCTGGGCGTGAAATCCAACCACACCATCGGACGCTCGCACAGCGCGATGGACAAGCCGGGCTACGCACACCGCATGGAAGCCATCAATTTCTCCATGGCGCACGATGACGGCGCCTCGCACGCGGAGCCCGAACAGGCAGATGTCATCCTGGTGGGCGTGTCACGCAGCGGCAAGACGCCGACCAGCCTGTACCTGGCCCTGCAGTTCGGCCTCAAGGCGGCGAACTATCCCCTGATCCCCGAGGACTTCGAGCGCATGCAATTGCCGCCCGCGCTGGTGCCGTGCAAATCGCGGCTCTACGGGCTGAGCATCGCGCCGGAGCGCCTGCGCGAGATTCGCCAGGAGCGCAGGCCGGACAGCCGCTACGCCAGCCTGGAGAACTGCCGCTACGAGGTCGACCAGGCCGAGGCACTGATGCGCCGCGAGGGCATCCGCTGGACCAATTCCACCGCCAAGTCGATCGAGGAAATCGCCACGACCATCCTGCGCGAGCTCAGGATCGAACGCCACGTGTACTGAGCTGCCGCGCGCGCTCGTGGAACAGGATCGCCGCAGCGGCGGCGACATTCAGCGATTCGACGCCGCTGGCCAGGGCGATGCTGACATGCAATGACGCCCGGGCGGCGGCGGCGGCGCTGACGCCCTGCCCCTCCGCCCCGAGGATCCACCCCACGGCATTGCCAAGGTCCAGCGTCTCCGGCACCTCGCCACCGGAAGCGGCAGCGCAAATCAGCGTGCCGCGAAAGCCCGTCAGCGCCGCTGCGAGGTCCGCGACCACCGCGATGCGCAGCATGAAGTGGCCGCCCATGCCGGCGCGCAAGACTTTCGGCGACCAGGGATCGGCGCAGCCCGGTCCCAGCACCGCCGTGTCTACGCCGAACGCCGCCGCGCTCCTGAGGATCGCGCCGACATTTCCCGCGTCCTGCACGGCGTCCAGGAATACCGCGTGCCTGGCCGCTGCGAGATCCGCTGCGCCCTCGGGCAGGCCGATCTCGGCCGCGAGGCCCGCCGGCGTTGCCGCGTCCACCACCCAGCGGAACAAGGCGTCCGGCAGGGTGACCGGTTCGAGCGCAGTGCGGCGCACGAGGTCCGCGATCTCCGGTTTGGCACCGCCCGATTCGCTCACCAGGACCGCCCGCGGACGCCCGCCGGATGCAAGGTAGGCCGAGAGCAGATGCGGCCCCTCGAGCAGGGTTCGGTGCTCGCCGTGCCGCGCGCTGCTGTCGTGCGCCAGCGCGTGCCAGCGGCGCACGCGCGGGTTGTCGCGCGAGCGCAGCGTGCTCATGCGAGCCACGCCTGCCGGACCGGGGCGAAGGAGCGCCTGTGAATCTCGCTGGCGCCGTAGCGGGCGAGCCGTGCCAGATGCTCGGGCGTCGGGTAGCCCTTGTGCCGGTCGAGACCGTAGACCGGGTAGCGTGCGTGCAGCCTCAACATCTCCGCGTCGCGCGCCGTCTTGGCCAGGATGGAGGCGGCGGAAATCTGCGGGATGATGCGGTCCCCGCCGACCACTGCCCGGGCCGCGCATCGCAGCGCGGGGCAGCGGTTGCCGTCGACCCACGCTTCCACCGGCGCGATGGCAAGGTCCTCTACCGCGCGGCGCATTGCCAACAGCGTTGCCTGGAGGATGTTGAGCCGATCGATTTCCTCGACGCTGGCGCTGGCCACGGCCCAGGCCAGAGCCCGGTCGCGGATCGATTCCGCCAGCGCCTCGCGGCGCGCGGCGCTGAGCAGCTTGGAATCCTTCAGGCCCTCGACCGGCCGCCGGGCATCCAGCAGGACCGCGGCCGCGTACACCGGACCCGCGATCGGTCCGCGACCCGCCTCGTCCACGCCGCAGATCAGGCGCCCGGCGTCAGGCACGGCCTGCATCGAGCACGCCCAATACCGCGTCGGCGGCCTTCTGCGCCGTGTTCTGGCGCAGCAGCGCATGGAATTCGCGGAACTTCTCGACCTGCCGGCGCTGCAATGCCGTATCGCGCAGCAGGTCGAGCAACGCCGCGGCCAGCGCCGCGGGTGTCGCCTTGCCCTGCACCAGCTCCGGCACCAGGCGCTCGCCGGCGAGGATGTTCGGCATGCCGATATAGGGCAGGTACAGCATGCGCCGCTGCAAGGCCCAGGACAGCGGCGACTGCCGGTAGGTAATCACCATCGGTGTCTTGTACAGCGCCGCCTCCAGCGTCGCCGTGCCGCTCGCCACCAACGCCAGGTCCGCCGCGGCGAGCGCCTCGTGCGAATGCCCGAACAGCAGCGTGAGCGGCAGGTCGGTGCGTTCGTGCAAGCGTAGCGCGTTATTGAACAGCTCCCGCGTCTGCCGCGTCGCCAGCGGACAGACGAAATGCACGTCGGGAATGTCCTGACGCAAGCGGTGCGCCGCAAGCACGAACGCATCGGCCATGTACTCCAGCTCAGAGCGCCGGCTGCCGGGCAACAGGGCGATGACCAGCTTGCCGAGCGGCAGCCGCAGCTGGGCGCGCGCCGCGGCCTTGTCCACGTCCATGGGGATCACGTCGGCGAGCGGATGGCCCACATAGGTCACCGGAACCCCAAGCTTTGCGTACAGCGCCGGTTCGAAAGGAAACATGGCCAGCAGGTGCGTGGCGGAGCGCGCCACGCGGCGCACGCGCCAGCCGCGCCAGGCCCACACGGAGGGGCTCACGTAGTGCACCGTCGGCACGCCAGCGTCCTTCAGACGCCGCTCGAGGTCCAGGTTGAAGTCCGACGCGTCCACGCCGATGAACAGGTCCGGCGGGTCGTCGAGCAGCGCATCGCCCAGCTGGCGGCGGATGCGCATGATCTCGCGGTAATGGCGCAGCGCTTCCGTGTAGCCGCGCACCGCCAGCTTGTCCATCGGCACGGAAACCTCGAAGCCCTGTGCCGCCATGCGTGGCCCGCCAATGCCGTCGAAGCGCAGACCAGGGCGCCGCGCCTGCAGCGCGGCGATCAGATGGGCTCCCAGCTGGTCCCCGGAAGACTCACCCGCCACCATGGCGATGCGGGTTGCGCGCTCTCCCACGGTGCTAGCGGATGAAACCGCGGCGGGAGCGCGCGAGGAACTCCAGCAGCATGCCGACCTCCGCGCATTGCTCCGCCTGCACAGCGAGCTCGCGCTTGGCGTCCTCCAGGCCCAGCCCTGCACGATACAGCGTGCGGTATGCGCCCTTGATCCTGGCGATCACCTCCGCGCTGAAGCCCCGGCGCCGCAGGCCCTCGCTGTTGATGCCGTGGGGCTTGGCCATGTTTCCCGCCGCCATCACGTAAGGCGGCAGGTCCTGGGACAAGTAGGTGCCCATGCCGGTGAAGCTGTGCGCGCCGATCTGCACGAACTGGTGCACCAGCGTGACGCCGCCGAGGATCGCCCAGTCGCCGACGTGCACATGGCCCGCCAGCTCGCTGGCATTGGCGAAGATAGTGTGGCTGCCGACCTGGCAATCGTGTGCGAAATGCACGTAGGCCATGATCCAGTTGTCGTCGCCGACGCGGGTCACGCCGGCATCGCGCGCGGTGCCGCGATTGATGGTGACGTATTCCCGCAGCGTATTGCCGTCGCCGATCTCCACGGCGGTGTCCTCGCCGTCGTATTTCTTGTCCTGCGGCGGCGCGCCGATGGAGGCGAACTGGTAGATGCGGTTATTGCGCCCGATGCGCGTACGGCCCTCGATGATCACGTGCGGACCGATCCAGCTGCCCTCCCCCAGTTCCACTTTTTCACCGATGATTGAGAAGGCGCCGACCGACACGCCTGGCGCGAGCTTCGCGCCTGGATGCACGATGGCACTGGGGTGCACCTGTGCTGCGTTCACTGTTGCCTTTTAACCTGCTCAGTGACAAGGATTTCGGCTTCGGTGACCGTGACGCCGTCGACGCGCGCGACGCAGGCGAATTTCCAGATGGTGCGCTTGTGCGCCAGGATCACAGCCTCGATTTCGAGCCGATCGCCCGGGACGACCGGCTTCTTGAAGCGCGCCCCGTCGATGCCGGCGTAGTAGTAAACGGTGTTCGCGTCCGGCTTGTCGCCGCGCGTGCGGAATACCAGAATGCCCGCGGCCTGCCCCATCGCCTCGAGGATCAGCACGCCGGGCATGATCGGCAGGCCGGGAAAGTGACCGAGAAAATACGGCTCGTTGCTGCTGACATTCTTCAACGCCACGATGCGCTTGCCCGGCTCGCACTCGAGCACGCGGTCGATCATCAGCATCGGATAGCGCTGCGGCAGGTAATCGAGGATGTTCATCGCATCCAGCTCAGCCATCGCTTTTCTTCCTTGGTTTGCCGCGCTTCTCGAGCGCGCGGACGCGGTCGGCGAGATCCGCCAGGTGACGGACCAGCGCGGTATTGCGGGCCCAGGAGGCATGGTCGTCGAAAGGGTACATGCCGGTGTAGGTGCCGGGCTTGCGGATGGAGCGCGAAATCACGGTCGCGGCGGAAATGTGCACGTCGTCGCAGATGCTCAGGTGGCCCAGGATTACGGCCGCACCCCCGACCGTGCAGCGCCGCCCGATGTTCGCGCTGCCGGCGACGCCCGCCCGCCCCGCCATCGCCGTATGTGCGCCGATGCGGCAGTTATGGCCGATCTGGATCTGGTTGTCGAGCTTCACACCGTCCTCGATCACCGTGTCGTCCACCGTGCCGCGGTCGATGGTGGTGTTGGCGCCGATCTCGACGTCGTCGCCGATCAGCACACGGCCGATCTGCGGGACCTTGAGCCAGCGCCCGCCCTCCTGCGCCATGCCGAAGCCGTCGGCCCCGATCACCGCACCGGAGTGCACGAGGGCGCGCGCGCCGATGCGGCAGGACGCGTACACCACCACCGAGGGATAGAGATGGCTGTCGGCACCGATCGCCGTGTCCGCACCAATGTAGCAGCCCTCCCCGATCCAGGCGCGTTCGCCGATCTCGGCGCCGGCGCAGATCACCGCACCCGCCTCGACACGCGCGCTTGGTGCGACACGGGCCGCGGGATCAATGATGCACGCGGCATGGCGACCGGGCTGCGGCGCCGCGATCGGATTGAGCAGCAACGACAGGCGGGCGAAATACGGATACGGATCGTCGCTGACGATGCGCGGCAGCGCGGTGAGCGCTTCGGCCTCCGGCGCCAGCACGACTGCGCCGGCCCGGGTGCCCGCCAGCCGCGCCTTGTAGCGGGCGCTGGCGAGGAAGGCGATCTGGTGCGCGCCGGCATGCTCCAGCGACCCGACCTGCTCGATGCGCAGGTCGGGGTCGCCGACCACGCGCCCGCCGAGAGTGGACGCGATCTCGCCGAGGGAGAGCGGGCCCGGCATCTCACCGTGCGGGCGGTTTGCCCTCGAGCGCCTTGATCACGCGCTCGGTGATGTCGATGCGCGGGTCCGCGTACACGGCGTCCTGAAAAATGATGTCGTATTTCTCCTGCTCGGCGATCTGGCGGATCACGCGGTTCGCCTGCTCGACCACCAGGGCCAGCTCCTCGTTGCGGCGCTGGTTCAGATCCTCGCGGAATTCGCGCTGGCGGCGCTGGAAATCCCGGTTCAGGTCGCCGAAGTCCCGTTCCTTGGCGCGGCGCTGGCTTTCCGGCATGGTGACGCCCTGGCGCTCCAGCTCGTCCTGCAGGCGCTTGAGCTGGTCGGCGGTCTTGGCGAGTTCCTGGTCGCGCTTGGCGAACTCGGCTTCGATTTTCTTCTGCGCGCGCACTGCGGGCACGGCATCGCGCAGGATGCGCGCGGTGTTGACGAAGCCGATGCGGTATTCCGCCTGCGCGGCGGCGGGCAGCGCGGCCACCGCGAGCGCAAGTGCAAGTGCTGCGTTGACTAGCCGCATGCGGATTCCGATTCGTTCAGAAGGCGGTGCCAAACTTGAATTGTAACCGCTGCACGCGGTCGAAGCCCTCGCGCTCGTTGAGCGGGTAGGCGTAAGACAGGCGCAGTGGGCCAACCGGCGAACTCCAGGCCAGCGCCAGCCCGGTCGAATAGCGCAGCTCGGACAGTGACAGCTTCTCGCCCTGCGCATAGATCTGGCCGGCGTCGATGAAAGCGCTCAAGCGCAGCGACTTGTCCTGCCCCGCGCCGGGAACCGGAAACAGCAGTTCGAGGTTACCCGCGATCCGCCGTGTGCCGCCCAGGGAGTTTCCCGCCGCGTCCCGGGGACCCAGTGAAAAGTCATCGTAGCCGCGCACCGTACCTGGGCCACCGGCGTAGTAGTTCTTGAAGAACGGCAGCGGCTTGCCGCCGAGGCCGCTGGCGTAACCGAGGTCGCCGTTCACGAACAGCGTGAACGTCCGACTGAGCGGCCAGTAGTACTGCTGGTTGAAGCCGAGACGGTAGTACTGCAGGTCCCCGCCGGCGATTTCCCCGCTGACGCGCGACAGGCCACCGTCGGTGGTCAGGATCAGGCTGTCGCGCGTATCGCGCGCCCACGCCGAGGTCAGGGAGCCGTAGCGGTAGTCGTTGCCGAATGTGGCGGCGAAATCCTGGTGGACGAACGCGCTGTTGGCAAAAGTCTGCAGCTCCACATCCTCCATGCTCGCGCCGAAGCTCACGGTGTCGCGCTCGGAGATCGGATAGCTGAACCTGATGCCGGCGCCCAGGGTATCCGTCTTGTACGCTCCGATGGTCAGCGTGGAGGCATCCACGCTGCGCTGGTAGACGTCGAATCCACGGCTCACGCCGTCCACCGTGTAGTAGGGGTCCACGTAGGACAGCGCGTGGACCTTGTTCACGGTGCCGCTGTTCACCTCGAGCGACAGGTACTTTCCGCTGCCGAATACGTTTGGCTGGGTGATCGACGCGGATAAGATCAGGCGGTCGACCGACGAGAAACCCACCCCGACCATCAGGGCGCCGGTCGGCTTTTCCTCGACCGTGTAGGTGACGTCCACCTGGTCGGGCGAACCCTCGACCGGCGTCGTTTGTACGCTCACGTCGCTGAAGAACCGCGTGCGGTCGATGCGCCGGCGTGACAACTGGATCCTGGACGCATCGTAATACGCGCCCTCCAGCTGACGCATCTCCCGCCGCACCACTTCGTCGCGCGTCTTGGCGTTGCCGAGGACATTGATGCGGCGCACGTACACGCGCCGGCCCGGGTCGAGCAGGATGGTGAACGCCACCGTGCGCTTCTCCTTGTCCACCTGCGGCACCGCGTTGGCATTGGCGAAGGCGTAGCCGTCGTTGCCCAGGCGGTCGCTGATGGCCTTGGTGGTCTCCGTCAGCCTGCGGCGCGAGAACACGTCGCCCGGCTTGATGCGGATCAGCGACTCCAGTTCCTCGCTTGGCACCAGCAGCTGCCCGGCAAGCTGCACCGAGGACACCGTGTACTTGTCGCCCTCGGAGACATTGACCGTGATGTAGATGTCCTGGCGGTCCGGCGTGATCGACACCTGGGTCGATTCGACGTTGAAGTCCAGGTAGCCCTGGTCCAGGTAATGCGAGCGCAGCGTTTCCAGGTCGGCCGACAGCCTCTGGCGCGAGTACTGGTCGTGCTTCGTGTACCAGGTCAGCCAGCCCGGGGTGCGCAACACGAACAGGTCGAGCAATTCCGCTTCTGGAAACGCCTTGGCGCCGACGATGTTGATGCCCCGGATGTTCGCCACTTCGCCCTCGATCACCGCGAAACTGATGGCGACGCGGTTGCGCTCGAGCGGGGTGACGGTGGTCTGCACCTCGGCGGCGTACTTGCCGCGCGACAGGTACTGCCGCTTGAGTTCCTGTTCCGCGCTGTCCAGCGCCGAGCGGTCGAAGATGCGACCTTCGGCCAGGCCCAGATCGCGCAGCACGCGTCGCAGGGCATCCGGCTGGAATTCGCTCACGCCGGCGAAATCCACTTGCGCGATCGCCGGGCGCTCCTCGACCTGGACCACCAGCACGCCGTTGTCGGCCTCCAGCCGCACATCCTTGAAGAACCCGGTGGCGAATAACGCGCGCAACGCCTGCTGCGCCTTCTCCTCGGTGAGCGTCTCCCCCACCTTGACCGGCAGATAGCTGAACACCGTTCCCGGGTCGGTGCGCTGCACGCCTTCGACCCTGATGTCCTTGATGACAAACGGGCGGAAGGTCGGCGGTTGGGGTTGGGCGTGCGCCGCCCCAGCCGCGACCAGTAACGCACAAGCGAGCGCCGCGACCAAGCACATAGGCATCGGCAGTCCGGGCTTCAACCGGCGAACAGCCGGGTCAGGTCGTTATAGAAAGCGAACGCCATCAGCATCAGCAGCAACGCGATGCCGACGCGCTGCCCCAGGTCCATGGCACGTTCCGACGCGGGGCTGCCCTTGACCGCCTCGAACAGGTAGTACATCAGGTGGCCCCCGTCGAGCGGCGGGATTGGCAACAGGTTGAGCACGCCCAGGCTGATGCTGATCAGGGCGAGGAACGTCAGGTAGGGAATCCAGCCCAGCTGCGCGGACTGACCGGCGAAATCGGCAATCGTCACCGGGCCCGACAAGTTTTTCCAGGAGACCTCGCCGAGCAGCATCATGCCCAGCATCTTCAAGCTGAACACCGAGATGTCCCAGGTCTTGGCGATCGCGTGCGTCAGGCTGGCCAGCGGCGCATGGCGAACCTGGATGAAGATTCGCGCCGCATGCGACTCCGGAATCTCGGGCGCGGCACCAATGCGTCCGATGCGCGCCCCCTTGACCGAGACGGCATCCGGCGTCACTTCGACCTCCATGCTCACGCCCGCACGCTCGATGCTCAGGCGCAAGGACTGCTGCGGCCGTTGCCGCACGGCCTGCACCAGTTCGTCCCAGGTGGCGAGCGCCTGGCCATCCACGCGCAACACGCGATCACCTGCTGCGAGTCCTGCCTTTTCCGCAGCACTGCCGGCGACGACCTGTCCCAGCACTGGAGCCAGCTGCGGACGGAACAACCCCAGGCCGATGCGCTCGAGCGCGTCGCTTTCCACCTCCTCTGCCGGAAAGCTGTTCAGGTCCAGCACCAAGGTCGAGATCTGCTCGCGCTCGTTGATCACCTCGACGCTGAGTCGCTGGCGCTGCAGCGCAGCCTGCAGCACACGCCAGCGCAGGTCCTGCCACGTGGCCACCGCCTGCCCGTCGATCGCGCGCACCAGGTCTCCGCTGCGGAATCCGGCGGCGCGGGCCAGCGTCGCGGCCGGGGGTTCCGCCAGCACCGGCCGCGCCTCCGGTAGTCCGTGCATGTAGAGACCGGCATACACGGCAATCGCGAACAGGAAATTGAACAACGGCCCTGCGATGACGATGAGCAAACGCGCACCGACGCTCTGCCGGTTGAACGCCCGGCTGACTTCCTGCGGCGCAACCGGCGCTTCACGTTCGTCCAGCATCTTCACATAGCCGCCGAAAGGTATTGCGGCGATCGCCCACTCGGTCTGGTCACGGCCGCGGCGCCAGGTGAACAGCGGGCGCCCGAATCCCACCGAAAAACGCAGCACCTTGACCCCGCACAGACGGGCCACCAGGTAATGGCCGTACTCGTGCACCACGATGAGCACGCCCAGCGCGACGACGAACGCAAGCACCGTATGCAGGAGCGTCACGCCGCCTGCCCCAGGAGGCGGTTCACGACCTCCGCTGCGGCGCGGCGTGCGCGCGCGTCGGCATCCAGGATGCCATCGATCTGATCCTCGCTCCCGCCCGCGACGCGCCCCAGGGCGTCCTCGATCACCCGGGCGATCGCCGTGAAGCGCAGGCGGCCAGCCAGAAACGCCTCGACCGCGACCTCGTTCGCCGCGTTGAGCACCGCCGGGGCAGTACCGCCGGCGCGCAGCGCATCATAGGCGAGACCCAGGCAGGGAAAGCGTTCCAGGTCGGGACGTTGGAACGAGAGCTGACCCACCGCACCCAGGTCGAGCGCCCGCGCGCCGGACTCCATGCGCTCCGGAAAGGCGAGCGCGTGCGCGATCGGCACGCGCATGTCGGGGTTGGACAACTGCGCGATCATCGATCCATCGACGTACTCCACCAGCGAGTGCACGATGCTCTGCGGGTGAATCACGACTTCAATCGCATCTGCCGCCAGGCCGAATAGCCAGCGGGCCTCGATGACCTCCAGCCCCTTGTTCATCATGGTCGCGGAATCGACGGAAATCTTGCGCCCCATGATCCAGTTGGGGTGGGCGCAGGCCTGCTGGGGCGTCACGCCATGCAGGCGCTCGACAGGCGTGGTGCGGAACGGCCCGCCCGATGCGGTCAGCACGACCCTGCGCACGCCGCGCAAAGTCGCACCGCTGCCGTCGTGCGGCAGGCATTGGAATACTGCGTTGTGCTCGCTGTCGATCGGCAGCAACTCGGCACCGGACTCGCGCACGGCGCGCATGAACAGAGGCCCCGCCATGACCAGCGCTTCCTTGTTGGCGAGCAGCAGACGCTTGCCGGCACGTGCGGCGGCCAGCGTGGCTGGCAGGCCGGCTGCGCCGACGATCGCCGCCATCACGGCATCGCAGTCGGGCGCCGCCGCCACATCCGCCAGCGCATGTGCGCCGAACAGCAATTCGCAGCCTGCATCTGAAAATCGCCGGCGCAGGGCCTCACCCGGCGCACAACCTGAGAGCACCGCACGGCGCGGCCGGTGCCGCAGGCAAAGCTCCAGCAGCTGGTCGGCAGACGTGTGCGCCGTCAGCGCCCGCACTGAATAGCGATCGGCATGGCGCGATACCACGTCGAGCGTGCTTGCGCCGATGGAGCCGGTGGCGCCAAGCAGCACCAGGCCCAGGGGTCCGCGCGCGGGATGCGGGAGCGGAATCCCCGTCAAGTCACGGACGTCCAGCTCAGCAGCAGGGCGGCGATCGGCAAGGTCGAAGTCATGCTGTCGATGCGGTCAAGCACGCCACCGTGTCCCGGAAGCAGGGTTCCGCTGTCCTTGGCGCCGGCCTGGCGCTTGAGCGCCGATTCGAACAAGTCGCCCACCACGCTGAGTGCGCACAGGAGTACAACTCCGACCAGATAGGGAATCCAGCCCGCGCCGCGCGCGGTTGCCGCGAACGGCGCGCCTGGTACCGCGCAAATGATAGCGTAGATCAGGGTGGCGGCAACGGCGCCTGCCACGCCTTCCCAGGTCTTGCCCGGGCTGATGACGGGCGCGAGCTTGCGCGCACCGAACGCACGTCCTGCAAAATAGGCGGCGGTATCGGCAACCCACACCAAGCCCATGACCGGCAGCAATCGCTCGACCGGCAAGGCGAGCGCCGCCAGTCCCGCAGGAACCAGCACGAGAAATCCGGCCGCACCCAGCAGCGCGCGAGCGCTGCGCCCGAGACCGCCTCGCATCCAGGCCGGAGCGAGCATGATCCAGAACAGCGCGCTCGCCGCGAACAGCCCCTGCTGCGCGCGAGGCGCGGCGGGCAAGGCGATCACTGCAAGGCCGAACAGCGCCGCGCAGGCGACGCCGTAGAAAGCCGCCGCCGGCCGGCTGAAGCCCGCAAGTCGCCCCCATTCGTGCCCCGCGAGCGCAATGACAGCGCCCAACAGCATCGCCAGTTGCAGCCTGTCGAGGAGCAGCAGGGCGGCGAGCAGGCCGCCCAGCAGCAGCAGCGCCGTCGCCACCCGCAGCCACAGGCCCTCAGGCAGTCGCACTGGCCTGTGCAGGCGCGGCGCGCTTCGCCTCCTCAGCTGATCACTGGTACGGCCGAACCTGCGCTCGCGGCGCGCATAGGACGCGATCGCGGCATCGAGCGCGGCGCCGTCGAAGTCCGGCCAGAGTGTTTCGGTGAAATACAGCTCAGTGTAGGCAAGCTGCCACAGCAGGAAATTGCTCACGCGCTGCTCACCGCCGGTGCGGATGAACAAATCGGGTTCCGGGGCGTAGCTCATCGACAGGTAGCGCGCAAGCTGTGCTTCCTCGATGGGAACCTGTGCCGCTTCGGGGCGCTCGCGCAGCAAACGTCCCAGCGCCTGCAGGATGTCCCAGCGTCCGCCGTAGTTTGCGGCGATGGTGAGCGTCAGGCCTGTATTGGCCGCCGTGAGGCGTTCGCCCTGCTCGATCAGCGCACGCATGCGCGAGTCGAAGCGCTCGAGGTCGCCGACCACGCGCAGGCGCACGCCGTTGCGGTGCAGCTTTTCCACCTCGCTGCTCAGCGCGCCGTGGAACAGCTGCATGATCAGCGCCACCTCCTCCGCGGGCCGGCGCCAGTTTTCCGAGCTGAAGGCAAACAGGGTCAGGAAGCGCACGCCGCGCTCGGCGCAGGCCTGCACGATGCTGCGCACCGCTGCGACGCCGCGCCGGTGCCCGGCGAAGCGCGGCAGCAGTCGCCGCTTCGCCCAGCGGCCGTTGCCGTCCATGATCACGGCGACATGCCTGGGCACCTCGCCGTGCGCCGGGATCGCTTCCGTGGAACTTTCGTGGCTCACGCAGCGCCTAGACCGCCAGCAACTCGGCTTCCTTCTGCTGCAGCAGCATGTCGATCTCGCCGATCGAGCGGTCGGTGAGTTTCTGCACCTCGTCCTGCGCACGGCGCTCATCGTTCTCGGAAACTTCCTTCTCCTTCAGCGCTTCCTTGAGGTGGTGGTTGGCGTCGCGCCGCAGGTTGCGCACCGCTACGCGCGCGCCCTCGGCCTCGTGCTTGACCACTTTGATCAGTTCCTTGCGCCGCTCTTCCGTCAGCGCCGGCATTGGCACCCGTACGGTATCCCCCATAGTCGCGGGGTTGAGCCCAAGGTCCGAATCGCGGATCGCCTTCTCCACCGCCTGCAGCATCTTCTTCTCAAACGGCGCCACGCCGATGGTGCGCGCATCGAGCAGCATGACCCGGGCCACCTGGTTCAGCGGCGTCGGCGTACCGTAGTAGTCCACCGTGATGTGGTCCAGCAACCCGGTGTGCGCGCGCCCGGTGCGCACCTTGGACAGGTCCGCTTTGAAGGCTTCCACGCTCTTGTGCATCTTCTGTTCAGTAGTCTTTTTGAGTTCGGCTAGCATTTGGCTCTTCCTCAGACGTGCACCAGCGTGCCTTCTTTCTCGCCGGTAACCACGCGCAGCAGCGCGTCCTTTTTGAATATGCTGAACACGTTCACCGGCAGCTTTTGGTCGCGGCAAAGGGTCAGCGCAGTGGCATCCATCACTTTGAGGTTGCGCTGGATGGCCTCATCGAAAGTCAGTTGTTCGTAGCGCCTCGCCGCAGGGTCTTTCTTCGGGTCGGCGGTGTAGACCCCGTCCACCTTGGTGGCCTTGAGCACGATTTCGGCGCCGACTTCGCTGGCGCGCAGCGCCGCCGCGGTATCCGTGGTGAAAAACGGGTTGCCGGTGCCGGCGGCGAACACCACCACCTTGCCTTCCTCGAGATAACGGATCGCCTTACCGCGGATATAGGGCTCAACTACCTGCTCGACATTGAGCGCCGACTGCACCCGGCAATCGAGCCCGGCGCGCCGCATGGCGTCCTGCAATGCCAGCGCATTCATCACGGTGGCCAGCATGCCCATGTAGTCCGCGGTGGCGCGATCCATGCCGGCGGCGCCGGGCGCCACGCCGCGGAAGATGTTGCCCCCGCCGATGACCACGCCGATTTCAACCGACATCCGTACCACTACCGCGATCTCCTGCACGATCGTCTCGATGGTTTGCCGATTGATGCCGTAGGCGTCGTCGCCCATCAGCGCTTCCCCCGACAGCTTGAGGAGGATGCGCTTGTACTTCGGGGTGACGGCGGCCTCGTGCGGTTTCATGCTGCGCCCCTAGCGCGCGCCTCCCGCCGTGGCCAGTACTTCGGCGGCGAAGTCGCTGCCCTTCTTCTCGATGCCCTCTCCTACCACAAGAATGCGGTAGGCATTCAGCTTCGCCTTCCGCGACGCCAGCAGCTTTTCGACGGATTGCTTGTCGTCCTTCACGAAAGCCTGCCCGAGCAGCGTGTTCTCGTTGAGGAACTTGTTGACCGTGCCCTCCACCATTTTGGCGACGATTTCCGGCGGCTTGCCGGACTCCTTGGCCCATGCCAGGGCGATGTCGCGCTCGCGCGCTACCACGTCGGCGGGCACTTCGGACTTCGAGAGGTACTGTGGCTTGTTGGCCGCAATGTGCATTGCCAAGTCCTTACCAAGGTCCTGCGCGCCATCGCAGTCCACTAACACACCGATTTTCACCCCATGCAGGTATAGCGCGAGCCGATCCACCGCCTCAATGCGCGCGAAGCGCCGGATCGAGATGTTTTCGCCGATCTTCTGTACCAGGGCCTGCCGGCGCGCTTCGAATGTCGCCAGCCCCTGCACATCCGCCGGATTCGACTGGGCAACCGCCTCAGCCACTTCCCGCGCGAAGGCGATGAAGTCCTCGTTCTTCGCCACGAAATCAGTCTCGCAATTCACTTCTGCCAACGCGCCCAGCTTCGCATCCGCCGACAGCCAGGCGCCGATCACGCCCTCGGCGGCGATGCGGCCGGCGGCCTTGCTCGCCTTGGCACCGCTCTTGATGCGCAGCAGCTCTTCGGCCTTTCTCAGGTCGCCGCCGGTCTCGACGAGCGCCTTCTTGCATTCCATCATTCCGAGCCCGGTCAGCTCCCGCAACTCCTTCACCAGGCCCGCGCTGATTTCCGCCATTGCGTCATGCTCCTTAACTTAAAAAAAGGGGCCTAGGGCCCCTGTCATTCGGCATGCGCCGCAGGATCAGTCGCCGCCCGCTTCATTCACCTCGATGAATTCGTCGCGCGAGGCGGTCGCGATCTCTTCCACCGATTGCGAGCGGCCTTCCAGCACCGCGTCGGCGATACCGCGCGCGTACAGCCGGATCGCCCGGCTGGAATCGTCATTGCCGGGAATCACGTAGCCGATGCCCTCGGGGGAATGGTTGGTGTCGACCACCCCGACCACCGGGATGCCGAGCTTGACCGCTTCCGCGATGGCGCCCTTCTGGTAGCCGACGTCGATCACGAACAGCGCGTCGGGCAGGCCGGACAACTCCTTGATGCCGCCCAGCGAGCGCTGCAGCTTGGTCAATTCACGCTGCAGGCCAAGCGCTTCCTTCTTCGCCATGGTCTCGAAAGTGCCGTCCTCTGCCATCTGCTCCATTTCCTTGAGCCGCTTGATGGACTGCTTGACGGTCTTGAAGTTCGTCAGCATGCCGCCCAGCCAGCGATGGTCGACGAACGGCATGGCACAGCGCAGCGCCTCCTCGCGCAGGATCTCGCGCGCCTGGCGCTTGGTGCCCACGAACAGGATGGAGCCGCGGTTGGCCGCCAGCTGGCGCACGTACTTCAGCGCCTCCTGGTACATGGCCAGGGTCTTTTCAAGGTTGATGATGTGGATCTTGTTGCGGTGGCCGAAGATGTACGGCGCCATCTTCGGGTTCCAGTAGCGGGTTTGGTGGCCGAAATGGACCCCCGCTTCGAGCATCTCACGCATGCTAGCTGACACTATGCACTCCTTAGGGTTGATGTCTGCCACTCCGGACCATCCGAAAACCCTTGCGGGCACCCTAATCGGCCGGGGCGGGAAATTTGGCCCGCTGCAGTACAGAACACCATGCGGGCCAGCTCAAAATTCTAGCATAATCAGGCACCAAGGCCCAGGGCGGAAGCGCCTGCGCATTGCCCCGCCGAACCCATTCCCTTATCCTGCGCGCTTTTTTCCTCCCACCATGCCCGTCGTCCTGAAGACTGCAGAAGAAATCGCCCAGATGCGGGTCGCAGGCCGCCTGGCGGCCGAAGTGCTCGATTTCATTGCGCCCCACGTGAAAACGGGCATGACGACGGGCCGCCTGAACGATGTATGCCATGCGTACATGACCGACGTGCAAGGCACCATGCCGGCGCCACTCAACTACGCGCCGCCCGGGTACAAGCCGTTTCCGAAAGCGATCTGCACGTCGGTCAACCATCAGGTCTGCCATGGCATCCCGGGCGAGCGCGTGCTCAAGCCCGGCGACATCCTGAACATCGACGTCACGGTGATCAAGGACGGCTTCCACGGCGACAGCAGCCGCATGTACTACGTGGGCGAACCGAGCATCCAGGCGCGCCGCCTGTCCGAAGTCACGTATGAATGCATGTGGCGCGGCATCGAGCGCGTGCGCGCCGGCACGCAGCTGGGCGACCTGGGCGCCGCGATCCAGGCGCACGCAGAACAGCACGGCTACTCGGTAGTGCGAGAGTTCTGCGGCCACGGCATCGGCCGCAAATTCCACGAGGACCCGCAGATCCTGCACTACGGCAAGCCTGGCACAGGCATGCGGCTCGAGGCGGGTATGACGTTCACCGTGGAGCCGATGATCAACGCCGGCAAGGCCGGGATCCGCGAGTTGGCGGACGGCTGGACCATCGTCACCAAGGACCACAGCCTGTCGGCGCAATGGGAGCATACGGTGCTGGTCACGGCGACCGGCTATGAGGTGCTCACCACCTCCGCCGGCACACCCGCGGCGCCGCGCCTGCTGTGACATGAACGCCGCACCGGTGCCGGCCGGCGAGTGGCGCGAGTCGCTGCTGGCCGGTCGACGTGCCTTGCGCGACGACTACCAGCGCAATCCATCTCCCGCGCAACTGCTGCGCGGGCATACGCGGCTCATCGACCGCGTCCTGCGCCGCCTGTGGCGGGTTCTGCAGCCCTCTTCCCGCGCCGCCCTGGTCGCCACCGGCGGGTACGGCCGGGGCGAACTGTTCCCCAGCTCCGACGTCGACGTTTTGGTGCTGCTGGCGCGCGACCCGAGTGCCGCCGAACGCGAGCGTCTGGAACGCCTGGTCGGGATATTCTGGGACATTGGCCTGGAAGTGGGGCACAGCGTGCGCACCGTGCGCGGCTGCGTGGACGCCGCGGCGGGCGACGTCACCATCCAGACCAACTTGCTCGAGGCCCGACACCTGGCGGGCAGCCGCGCGCTGTTCGACAAACTGACGTTCGCCATGCGTCGCGGCCTGGACGTCCCCGGCTTCTTCAAAGGCAAGACGCTGGAACAGGAGCAACGCCACGCCAAGCACCAGGACACGGCCTACGCCCTGGAACCCAACCTGAAGGAGGCGCCCGGGGGGCTGCGCGATCTGCAGACCATCCAATGGATTGCGCGCGCCTGCGGCTTGGGCTGGCGCTGGCGCGAATTGCAGCGCCAGGGATTGCTGCTGCCTGCGGAGGCGGCGCAGCTTGCCCGCCACGAAGCGCTGCTGCACGACCTGCGCATCCGCCTGCACTATCTCGCCGGGCGGCGGGAAGATCGGATCGTGTTCGATTATCAGGGCGCGCTCGCGGCGCAATGCGGCTGCCGCGGCTCGCCTGCGCGGCGCGCGAGCGAGCAGCTGATGCAGCGCTACTACACGACGGCCAAGGGCGTCACGCAGCTCAATACCATCCTGTTGCAGAACCTGGAAGCCAGAGTGCTGCCGCAGCAGGACCTGGTGACGCGTCCCCTGAACGAGCGCTTCCAGGTGCGCGGCGAGCGCCTTGACGCCTGCCGCGAGGATCTGTTCGAGCGCGAGCCGCGCTCGATCCTCGAGTCTTTTCTGCTCCTGCAGCAGCACCAGGAACTGCGCGGCATGACCGCGCCGACCCTGCGCGCCCTGTGGCGCGCGCGTGTACGGGTCGACGCGAAACTGCGGCGCGATGCGGTGGCAAAGCTCATGTTCCTGCAGATGCTGCAGCAGCCCCGCGGCATCGTGCACGAATTCCGCCGCATGAATCAATATGGCGTCCTCGGGGGCTACCTGCCGGAGTTCGGCCGCATCGTCGGCCAGATGCAGCACGACCTGTTCCACGTCTACACCGTGGACCAGCACATCCTGATGGTGCTGCGCAATCTGCGGCGCTTCAGCATGCCGGAATTCGCGCACGAATTCCCCTTGTGCAGCCAGCTGATGAGCGGATTCGAGCGGCGCTGGCTGCTGTACGTTGCGGCCCTGTATCACGATATTGCCAAAGGCCGCGGCGGAGACCACTCCGAACTCGGCGCGCGGGACGTGCGCGCCTTCTGCCGCCGGCACGGCCTGGCGTGCGAAGACGGAGAGCTCGCCGGTTTTCTGGTCGAGCACCACCTGAGCATGTCGGGCACGGCGCAAAAGGAGGACATCCACGACCCCGATGTGGTGCGCGCTTTTGCACGCAAGGTGGGTAGTGAACGCCGCCTGGTCGCGCTGTATCTGCTCACCGTGGCTGACGTGCGGGGCACCAGCCCCAAGGTGTGGAATGCGTGGAAAGCGAAACTGCTCGAAGACCTGTTTCGCGCCACGCGCCGCCAATTGACGGGCAAGGTGCCCGCACTCGATGCCGCGCTGGCCGAAAAGCAGGCCGATGCGGCGCGGCGGCTGAAACTCTACGCGCTGTCGGACAGCGTCCAGGACCAGTTCTGGGCGCAGCTGGACACGCCTTACTTCCTGCGCCACGACGCGCAGGAGATCGCCTGGCAGACCCGCAGCCTGCACTATCGGGTCAATTCACCGGTGCCGGTGGTCAAGGCGCGACTCGCCCCGATCGGCGAGGGATTGCAGGTCATGATCTACACGCACGACCGCGAAGCGCTGTTCGCCCGCATCTGCGGTTATTTCGAGCGCACCGGCTTCACGATCGTCGAAGCCAAGATCCACACCACCCGGCACGGCTATGCCCTGGATACGTTCCTGATCCTGGGCCAGGGTCCGGGCGCGCATTACCGGGACCTGATCGGGTTTATTGAAACGCAATTGCCCCGGGAGCTCGAGTCCCGGGAACCGCTGCCGCCGCCGCGCGGCGGCAGGCTGTCGCGGCGCGTGCGCCACTTCCCCATCTCTCCGGTGGTCAACCTGCGCCCCGACGAGCGAGGCGTCTACCAGGTGCTGTCGATCGTTGCAGCGGACCGGCCGGGTCTGCTGTACGGCGTCGCGCGCACCCTGGCCCGGCACCAGGTCAGCCTGCACACGGCGAAGATCAACACGCTGGGAGATCGCGCCGAGGACGTATTCCTGGTATCGGGAGAGGTCCTGTCGGACCAAAAGCAGGTGCTGCAACTGGAGCGTGAGCTGGCCCGGGACCTGGAAGTGCGCTAGCGCTCAGTCCTCCGGCGGCAGATCCTGCCCGGGAAACAGCGCCTCGATGAACCCGAATTTCGTCAGATCGCGGATGCGCATCGGATACAGGATGCCGTCCAGGTGGTCGCACTCGTGCTGCACGACACGCGCATGGAATCCTTGCACCGTGCGCTCGAAGCGGAGCCCCTGCTCGTCGCAGCCCGAATAGCGCAGGTGCCGGTGGCGCGGCACGGCGCCGCGCATGCCGGGCACCGAGAGACAACCTTCCCAATCCTCCTCCAGTTCCGCACCGATCGGCTCGAGGACCGGATTGATCAGCACGGTATCGGGAATCTCCTCGACCTGCGGGTAGCGCGGGTTGGATCTCACGCCGAAGATCACCACGCGCAGGCCAACGCCGATCTGCGGCGCCGCCAGCCCGGCCCCGTTCAACTGCGCCATGGTGTCGCGCAGGTCGCCGAGCAGCGCCGCCAGTTCCGGCGTGGCGAAGCGTTCGACCGGCTCGGCCACGGCGAGCAGCCGGGCATCGCCCATCCTGAGCACTTCGCGAATCACGCCGCCACCAGTTGCTCGATGATGCGTCGCACGCGCCCCATGGCCTCGGCGAGTACCGCTTCGATGCGTCCCATCGGAATGGCATGCTCGCTTTCGCCACGCCCGGCGGCGAAATTCACGCTTACCGCGACTGCCGCGTAGTCCAGGTCCAGCTCGCGCGCCAGCGCGGCCTCCGGCATCCCGGTCATGCCGACGATGTCGGCGCCGTCGCGCTCCAGGCGATTGATCTCGGCCGCGCTCTCCAGCCGCGGCCCCTGCGTGGCGGCATACACGCCGCCGTCGATGATGTGCTCCCCGCACTCCTGCGCCGCGGCAAGGATGCGCTGGCGCAGGGCCGGCGTGTACGGCTCGGTGAAATCGATGTGCGTGACTGGCGCGCCGGCGCCCTCGAAGTAGGTGCCGCGCCGTCCCCAGGTGTAGTCGATGATCTGGTCGGGCACCAGCAGCACGCCCGGCCCCAGGTCGCCACGGATGCCGCCCACGGAAGCGACCGACACCACACCCTCCACCTGTTGCTCCTTCAGCGCCCACAGGTTGGCACGGTAATTGACTTCGTGCGGCGGCACCGTGTGGCCGTAGCCGTGGCGCGCCAGGAACACCAGGCTCTTGCCGCGGATGCGACCGAAGGTCAGCGCACCCGACGGCTCGCCGTACGGCGTGCGCACCACTTTGCGCTGTGTGACTTCGAGGGTGGCGAGCTGCGACAGGCCGCTGCCGCCGATGACTGCGAGCATCAGGGTTCCTTGAGGGCGCGAATTTCAGGCAGGTTGCGCCAAAAGCCCTTGGCATCCATGCCGAAGCCGAACACGAAACGATCGGGAATGCGCAGGCCGACGAAATCGGCGGCGATCGGTTTTTCCTTGCCGAGCATTTTTTCCACCAGCACCGCGCACAGCACCTGCTGCGCACCCTGCGTCAGCAGCTGGTTGCAGATCGCGTGCAGCGTTTGGCCGCCATCCAGGATGTCGTCGAGAACCAGGATCGTGCGCCCGCGCACGCCTTCCGTGGGACGTACGCGCCAGGCAATGCCGCCGCCCGTGGTCGCAGAACCGTAGCGCGTGGCGTGCACGTAATCGAGATCGAGCGGGAATTGCAGCCGCGGCAGCAGCTGCCCGGCGAATACCACCGCTCCGCTCATCACCACCAGCACCAGCGGATAGCTGCCGCGCAGGCGTGCGCTGATCTCGCCCGCCAGCCGCGCCATCGCGCCCTGGATCGCGCCCTCGTCGCAGACCAGGTCGGAGTTCTCCAGGAATGCCCGGGCGCGGTCCAGGTCAGGCATCGCGCCGCCCGGCGAGATAGCGCGCGAACGCCGCGCCGACTTCGCCATGCTTCAGCCCGAGCTCGACGGTGGCCTGCAGGTAGCCCAGCTTGGAGCCGCAGTCATAGCGCTTGCCGCTGAAGCGATACGCCAGGACGCGTTCCTCCGCCAGCAGCGCGGAGATCGCGTCGGTCAGCTGGATTTCTCCGCCGCTGCCCGGTTTTACGGTCGCCAGCTTGTCGAACACGCGCGGCGTCAGCACATAGCGCCCGACAACAGCAAGGGTCGAGGGCGCCACCTCGGGCTTCGGTTTCTCGATGATGGCGCGGATCGCGCTCAACCCGGCGCCGGGACGCTCCGGGCTGACGATGCCGTAGCTGGCCGTGTTCTCGCGGGCGATCTCCTCGACGCCGAGGATCGAACTGCCTTCGACGGCGAAATGCTGCGCCATCTGCGCGATCACCGGCGGCTGCGCGTCGATCAGGTCGTCGGCCAGCAGCACGGCAAAGGGTTCGTCGCCGACCACCGGCTGGGCGCACAGCACGGCGTGGCCCAGCCCAAGCTGCTCGGGCTGCCGAATGTAGATGCAGCGGCAACCAGCGGGCAGGACACTCTGTACCACCTCGAGCAGGTCGCGCTTACCGTTGGCCTCGAGGTCGGACTCGATCTCATAAGCCTTGTCGAAGTGGTCCTCGATGGCGCGCTTGTTGCGGCCCGTAATGAAGATCAGGTCGGTGATTCCGGCCGCGGCCGCCTCCTCCACCGCGTACTGGATCAGCGGCTTGTCCACGATCGGCAGCATTTCCTTCGGGCTCGCCTTGGTG
This sequence comes from Pseudomonadota bacterium, assembly GCA_027624175.1. Lineage (GTDB taxonomy): Bacteria > Pseudomonadota > Gammaproteobacteria > Burkholderiales > SG8-39 > JAABQT01. Next base: position 27,863 of record JAQBXT010000003.1, read on the forward strand.
GCGGGCAGGAAGCGCCTGCCGAAGCCGGCGACCGGGAAGACCGCTTTGCGCAAAGGGCGTGGCATCGGTGTCAGGGCTTTCCCAGGAGATTTCTCAGGCCGGCCTCGTCGAGCACCTGGACACCCAACTCCTGTGCGCGTTCCAGTTTGCTGCCGGCCTCGGCGCCCGCAACGACGAAGTCGGTGCTCCTCGACACCGAACCGGCGACCTTGTGGCCCCTGGACTCTATCAGCGATTTCGCCTCCTCGCGCGTCATGCCTGCGAGCGTGCCGGTGAGCACGAACGTCTTGGCCTCGCCAGCCGGCACCGGCGGTGACTCGGTCCGCACGCGCACGCCATTCTTGGGGTCCGACAGACGCAGGATCACGGTGCGATTATGGGGTTCGAGCAGGAACTGGCGCACGCTCTCCATGATCTCCGGGCCCACGCCCTCGAGCGGTACTGGCACCGGCGCTTCACCGCGCCGCTTGCGCTTCACATTCTCCTTGCGGATCGTCTCCTTTTCGCCCGCGATCTGTTCCCACCGCGCGCCCAGGAAGGCGTCCAGCGAACCAAAAAGACGCGCAAGTACCTTTGCCACCTCCTCGCCGACGCCGGGAATGCCGAGCGCGAACACAAATCGCGGCAACGTCGCGTCGCGCGATGCTTCGATACTGGCGATGACGTTGCCTGCGGATTTTTCACCCATGCGCTCCAGCGCCGCCAACTGCGCCAGCTCGAGCGCGTACAGATCGGCCGGGCTCTTCACCAGCCCCATCTCGACCAGTTGCTCGGCAAGCTTGTCGCCCAGGCCCTCGATGTCCATCGCGCGGCGTCCCTTGAAATGCAGCAACGCCTGGATGCGCTGCGCACGACAGTACAGTCCGCCGGTGCAACGCGTGGCCGCTTCGCCCGGCACCCGCACCACCGGCGCGTCGCACTCCGGGCAGCGTTCCGGCATGCGGAATTCGGCTGCGCCGGGCAGCCGCAGATCCTGCCGGACCGAAACCACCTCCGGGATCACGTCGCCCGCCCGCCGTATCACCACGGTATCGCCCACGCGCACGTCCTTGCGGCGCAATTCGTCCTCGTTGTGCAGGGTCACGTTGGTCACCGTGACGCCGCCCACGAACACCGGCTTGAGGCGCGCCACGGGCGTCAGCGCGCCGGTGCGACCGACCTGCACGTCGATGCCGAGTACCTCCGCCGTCTGCTCCTCGGCGGGATACTTGTGCGCCACCGCCCAGCGCGGTTCGCGCGCCACGAAACCGAGTTGCTCCTGCAACTGCAGGCTGTTCGCCTTGTAGACCACCCCGTCAATGCCAAAGGGCAGCCGCTCGCGCTCGCGCCCCATGCGCGCGTGGAACTCGACCAGACCGCCGGTCCCGGGCGACACGACGCGGTGCGCGTCCACCGGTACGCCCATGGCATGCAGCGCGTCGAGCACCTCCTTATGCGAAGCGGGAAGCTTCCAGCCCTGCACGAAGCCCACCCCATAGGCGAAGAACGACAGGGGGCGCTTTGCCGTGACCGCCGGGTCGAGCTGACGCACGCTGCCCGCGGCCGCGTTGCGCGGATTGACGAACGCCTTCTCACCCAGCTTGCGCTGGCGCTCGTTCATGCGCTCAAAGTCCTTGCGCGTCATGAAGATCTCGCCGCGCACTTCGATTACCGGAGGGGCCTGGCCGCGCAGTCGCAGGGGGATGTCGCGAATGGTGCGCACGTTCCGGGTCACGTCCTCGCCCACCGAGCCGTCCCCGCGCGTCGCCGCCTGCGTGAGCAGCCCGCGCTCATAGCGCAAATTGATGGCGAGACCGTCGAACTTCAGCTCCGCAGCGTACTCGACTGGCGGCGCCGCGGGTTCCAGGCGCAGCTCGCGGCGCACGCGGGCGTCGAAGTTCAGCGCTCCCGCTTCCCCGGTGTCGGTCTCCGTGCGGATCGACAGCATCGGCAGCGCATGGCGTACCGGCTTGAGCTCCTTGAGCGGCGCGCCGCCGACGCGCTGCGTCGGCGAATCCGCCGTTGCCAGTTCCGGATGCCGGGCCTCGAGCGCCTGCAGTTCCTGGAACAGCCGGTCGAACTCCGCGTCAGAGATCTCGGGCTGGTCCTCGCCGTAGTACAGCCGGTTGTGGCGCTCGATCGCCTCGCGCAGGACCGCGGCGCGCTCGAGCTGGGGCTTGGGTCCCGCCATGCTTTAAGCAAACAGGCGCAGCGCCGCGGCGCTGCCGGGCTCGATGCCGCGCGCCTCCAGAGTGCCGTGCACCGCATCGAGCTGCACGCCGATTGCCGCTAGCGCGCGCTCGTCGAGCGGCTGGCCGTTGTCGTCCACCACCATGCCGCCGAGCGAGACGCAGAGGCCGCGCGCGTGCAGCACCATGGCGTCATAGCTGCGGCGCATATCCGGCGTGCGCGCCACGTCCAGGGACAACACGACACCGCCATCGTCCCTGCGGCTGACGCCAAATGCGCCGTCCGCATCCGTGGGCACATCCGCGGCAAACGCCCCGCCGGGTTGCGGCACTACGTGCAGCACCACCTGGATGTCCGCATCCGCGCACAGCCGATCCAGATCGCGGGCCACTTCGACGGCCCGCTTGATCTCGGGGGCCGCGACACTGCCGCCGACCTGTGAGGCGAGGGTATCCACGGCCGTGCGGAACTCGATCAGCTCAGCCTCGCCCACCGGGCCGGCGCGGCTGGCCAACTGCAGCGCGGCCCGCACGGCGGCGCAGCTGCCGGCGGCAGCAAGCGGGCGCCACGCAACCCGGTCCGGGCTGACCGCGAGCAAAGCACGCCCGGCAAAGCGGCGCTCGTACGGTGCCCAACGCTCCGCCACCTCGGCGGCCGAAACCATTTGGCGCAAGGAAAGTTCAATGATGTAGTCCAGGCGCTCGTCGGGTATCGCCGCCTCCTGGAGTGCAGTGCGGCGCGGCGCGCCATCGAACGTGGGCTCATGGCGTTGCGCGGCGCCTTCCATCAGCACGTCCTCGTGCCCCGAGCGAAAGGCACGCTCGGCCGAGCGCCGCGCCCGCCGCTCCTGCGCCACGTTGTAGCCGAGGATGCCGACCACCACCAGCACGCCAACCGCCAACAGGCCGATCTGCAGGTCGCTCATGGCCAGGCCTGCGGCCGGCTCGCCGCGATCAGGCGGCGAGCTCCTCCCGGATACGCAGCGCCTCGTCGATATCCACAGCCACCACGCGCGAAACGCCGGATTCGGGCATCGTCACGCCGATCAGCTGCGCGGCCATTTCCATGGTGATCTTGTTGTGGCTGATGAACAGGAACTGCGTTTGCGCCGACATTTTCCTCACCAGGTCGCAAAAGCGCAACGTGTTGCTGTCGTCCAGCGGCGCATCGACCTCGTCGAGCAGGCAGAAAGGCGCCGGATTGAGCTGGAACATGGAGAACACCAGGGCAATCGCGGTCAGCGCCTTTTCGCCGCCGGACAGCAGGTGGATACTGGTGTTGCGCTTGCCGGGCGGATGCGCCATCACCTGCACGCCCGCATCGAGGATTTCCTCTCCGGTCATGATGAGCTTGGCCTCCCCGCCCCCGAACAGCACCGGGAACAGCGCGCCGAAATGCCGGTTCACGCTCTCGAAGGTCTCGCGCAGCAGCTCACGCGTCTCGCGGTCGATGCGCCGGATCGCGTCCTCCAGCGTGCGCACGGCCTCGTCCAGATCGGCGGTCTGCGCATCGAGATAACTCTTGCGCTCCTGGCTGGTCCTGAGCTCCTCCAGCGCCGCGAGGTTGACTGCACCCAGTTCGCCGATCGCCTGCGTGATGCGGGTGGTCTCGCCCTGCAGCGACGCGGGGCGTGGCGCGCGCTCGGCCTCCGCAGCCAGCCGCGCCTCGTCCGCGCCGGCCTCGCTCAACTGTCCCGCGTGCTGGTCGTGGATCATCTGCGCCGCCTGCTCCTTGAGACGCAGCTCGTTGATGCGCTCGCGCAGGGGCGCAAGGCGGGCCTCGACGTGCAGCCGCTCTTCCTCCAGCGCGCGCAGCGCAAGCGCCGCCGCCTCGACTGCGTTGCGCGCTTCGGCGAGCACCTTCTCGCGCGTGATGCGCCCTTCGACCGCGGCGTCCAGCGACGCGCGCACTGCGGGCACGAGATCCACGGCAAGCTCTTCGGTGAGCTTCGCGATTTCGCTTTCAGCGCGCTCGATCTGTTGATCGATGAGGCGTACCGAGCTGTCGATTTCGGCGATTTTCGACGCACATTCGCGCTCCCCGAACACCGCGTCCTGCGCATCGCGCTCGGCCTGCTGCACCGCGAGGCGCTGCGCCGCGAGCGCGCTCTCGGCCTGGACGTGCGTAGCGCGTACCGACTCCAGTTGCGCGCGCGCCGCGGCGATCTCCGCCGCCGCGCGGGCCATGCCCTGGGCGCACTCCGCGCGCCGCGCTGCATCGCGCTGGATCTCGCCGGCGATCTCCGCCAGCTCCTCGTCGATCTGCCCGCTGCGCTCGCGGAAGCGTTCCTGCGCCTGCTGCAGCTTGAGCAGTTCGATCTGCGCATCGTGGCGCAGCTGCTGCTGCGCCGCCAGTGCGTCGCGCGCGCGCTCCAGCTCGTTGTGGCGCGATTGCAGCGACGTAGCAGCCTGTTCGCTGCGCAGCCGCACTGCGGCCACACGCTCCGCCAGGGCGGCCACTTTCGCCTGCAGCGATTCGATCTCCGCCTGGCGTGCAAGCAGGCCGGCGTCCGCCGGATCCGGTGCGTGAAACGCCACGGTATGGCGCGTGAACTGATGGCCCTCGCGGTTCACCAGCAGCGCTCCCGCCGGCAGCCGGTCGCGCTCATCCGCACTCGGCGCGCCCTCGCAGACATAGGTGTGTGAAAACCAGTCTGCGAGCGCGCCGCCGAGCTCCGGCCGGTTGGCGTGCACCTTGGTGGCGAGGGTTGCGTGGCCCGCGAGCGCTGCGCCGGCCGATGCCATGCTATGGCGGAACACGCCGGCCTTAACCGGCGGGACGTCCGCCACCACGGCGTCGAGCCGCGAACCATCGGCGAGATCGAGCGCATGCAGGCGCTCGCGCAGCACCGATTCGACGGCCACTTCCCATCCGGCCTCGATGCGCACCTGCTGCCAGAAGCGCGGCAGTTCGCTCAGTCCGTGACGCCCGAGCCAGTCACGCAGCGGCGCATTGTCCTCCGCCGCCGCCTGGATCTGCTCGAGGGTCGCGAGTTGCGCTGCGGCTGCTGCATGGTCCTGCGACGCCGCCGAAAGATCATCGGCGGCCGCGGCCCTCGCGCCCTCCAGGGAATCGCGCTCCAGTTGCAGCTCGTTGAGGTCCTGCTCGGCGGCCGCCAGGGCCGCGTCACGTTCCCCGCGGCGCGCTTCATGGGCGGACAGGGCCGCCGCGTCCGGTTGCGGCAGCGACTGCTGCTCGCCGTGGAGCCGCTCGCGCCGCTGCCCGAGCGTCTGCAGACCGCGCTCGAGGTGCGCCAGGTTCGATTGCTCGAGCTGCGCTCGGCTGTCCGCGCGCACTTGCTGGCTGCGCCCCTCGTGCAGCTGCTCCTGCGCGGCGCGGAACGCACGCTCCGCTTCCGGGAGCTTGGCGTTCTCCGCGCCGAGACGTGCCTGCGCTTCGGCCACGCGCCGGCGCGCCTCGTCGGCGCGGCCGACCCACAGATGCAGCGCCTGGGTCAGTTGCGCGCGCTGCTCACGCCATGAGGCGAGCTGCGTGCGGCGCTCGGCGTGCTGGAACTCCAGGCGCTGGCGCGTCTCTTCCACATGGCGCAGCTCCGATTCCAGGCGTGCTACCTCCGCATTGGCCTCATACAGCGCCGCCTGCGCCGCGTTCATCGCGTCGCCTGCGCCGTAGTGCGCGCTGCGTGCCGTCTCGACACGGCTCTCGACCTCCCGCAGCGTGGCGGTGCCGGACTCCAGCTCGAGCGCGTGCCGGGCGATCTCCTGCGCATGGCGCTCGCGCTCCGCAGCGGCGTCGCGCCGGCGCAGGAACCACAGCAACTGCTGTTTGAACTGTAATTCGGCCTGCAGCTCCTGGTAGCGCGTGGCGACCTTCGCCTGCGCGTCGAGCTTTTCGATCTGCGCCCCCAGCTCGAGCCGGATGTCGGTGACGCGCGCGAGGTTGTCGCGCGTGTCGGACAACCGGTGCTCGGTCTCCTTGCGCCGTTCCTTGTAGCGCGAGATGCCCGCGGCCTCCTCGAGGAACACGCGCAACTCGTCGGGCTTGGCCTCGATGACGCGTGAGATCATGCCCTGCTCGATGATGGCGTAGGCCCGCGGCCCGAGGCCGGTGCCGAGGAAGATGTCCGTGATGTCGCGGCGGCGTACGTGCTGGCCGTTGATGTAGTACGACGACTCGCCGTCGCGCTGCAGCACGCGCTTCACCGAGATCTCGGCGTATTGCGACCACTGGCCGCCGGCGCGACCCAGGGAATTGTCGAACATCAGCTCCACGCTCGCCCGCGCCAGCGCCTTGCGGTTGCCGGAGCCGTGGAAGATCACATCCTGCATGGAGTCGCCGCGCAGCGCCGAGGCGCGCGACTCCCCCAATACCCAGCGTACGGCGTCGATGACGTTCGACTTGCCACAGCCGTTGGGCCCGACCATTCCCACCAGCTGGCCGGGGAAGTGGATCGAGGTCGGGTCGACGAAGGACTTGAAGCCTGAGAGGCGGATTTGATTGAGTCGCACGCAGCGTGTTCTCGTTTTGAAAATGATACCATCTGCGCGCTCGCAATTTGCCGCGCAGCAATGCGTTTTCGATGCCCTCGCGTCCCAGCCAGCGCCTGCAGACATTCCGCAACCCGTCGCCGGAGCGCGACTACCGCATCCGCATGGAGATGCCGGAATTCACTTGCCTGTGCCCGCTCACCGGGCAGCCGGATTTCGCCCTGCTGGAGCTCGAGTACGTGCCCGACCGGCTGTGCGTGGAGTTGAAGTCGCTCAAGCTCTACGTCTGGTCATTCCGCAACCAGGGCGCGTTCCACGAGGCCGTGACCAACCGCATCCTTGACGACCTGGTGCGCGCCGCCCGGCCGCGCTTCATGCGACTCACGGCGCGCTTCAACGTACGCGGCGGCATCGCCACTGCCATCGTCGCCGAGCACCGCAAGCGCGGCTGGAAACCCGCCGTTTGAATCCGCTCCTCGGGCGCCTGCAGCCCTATCCATTCGAGAGGCTGCGCGCGCTGCTCGCCGGGGTGACGCCGAACCCGGCGCTGCGTCCGATCAATCTGTCGATCGGCGAACCGAAGCACCCGACGCCCGAACTGGTGAAGGCCGCCCTCGCCGCGTCGCTGGATGGCCTGTCCGCGTACCCCGCCACGGCCGGCACGGCGCCCTTGCGCGAGGCGATCGCCGCCTGGCTGGTGCGCCGCCACGCCCTGCAGGCGGTCGATCCCGCCACCGAGGTGCTGCCGGTGAACGGCTCGCGCGAAGCGCTGTTCGCCTTTGCGCAAACGGTCATCGATCCCGCGGGCGGAACCGCCCGCGTCGCCTGCCCCAATCCCTTCTACCAGATTTACGAGGGCGCCGCGCTGCTCGCCGGCGCGCAGCCGGTCTACCTCAACGACGGCATGCGCTTCGAAGAACTGGACTGGCGCGGCGTGCAGCTCGCCTACGTGTGCTCGCCGGCCAATCCCACCGGCCGGGTGCTGCAGATCGAAGACTGGCGGCGGCTGTTCGCCCTCTCGGACCGCCACGGCTTCATCATCGCCTCCGACGAATGCTACTCGGAGCTCTATTACGACGAATTGAACCCGCCGCTCGGCGCGCTGCATGCCGCCCAGCAGCTGGGGCGCGCCGGTTATGGGGGCGTGGTGGCCTTTTCCAGCCTGTCCAAGCGTTCCAATGCTCCCGGCATGCGATCCGGCTTCGTTGCCGGGGACGCCGCGCTCCTGCAGAGATTTCTGCTGTATCGCACCTACCATGGGTCGGCGATGAGCCTGCCCGTGCAGCAGGCCTCCATTGCCGCATGGCGCGACGAGGAGCACGTGCGCGCCAACCGGCTGCTCTACGCACAGAAATACCGCGCCGTGCTGCCGCTGATTGCGCCGCCGCTGCGTACGGCAATGCCTGACGGCGGTTTTTACCTGTGGATTAATACCCCCATCGACGACGCGACGTTCGCGCGCGAATTGCAGCGCCAATATAATGTTCTTGTGCTGCCGGGAAGTTACCTGGCGCGCGACGCGCACGGTGCGAATCCCGGACGCAACCAGGTGCGCATGGCCCTGGTCGCACCCCTCGCGGAATGCGTGGAAGCGGTGCAGCGGCTGGGCGAACTGGCCCGAAGTCTGTAGGAGAACCATGGAAAAAGCGCAGAACGTCATCGACCAGGCCTGGGAGAACCGGGCCTTGCTCACGCCAGCCTCCGCGCCGCTCGAATTGCGCGAGGCGATCGAGTTCGCGCTCGCCGGCCTGGACGACGGCACGCTGCGCGTGGCCGAGAAGCGCGGCGGCGAGTGGATCACGCACCAGTGGCTGAAAAAGGCGGTGCTGCTTTCGTTCCGGCTGGAAGACAACCGTCTGATGGCGGGCGCGTCCACCAACTATTACGACAAGGTGGCGGGGAAGTTCGAGGGCTACGACAGCGCGGATTTCGCTCGCGGCGGGTTTCGCGTGGTGCCGCCGGCCATGGCGCGGCGCGGGGCGTTCCTGGCAAAAAACGTGGTGCTGATGCCCTCCTACGTGAACGTCGGCGCCTACGTCGACGAAGGCACGATGGTGGATACCTGGGCCACCGTCGGCTCCTGCGCCCAGATCGGCAAGAACGTGCACCTCTCGGGCGGCGTGGGCATCGGCGGCGTGCTCGAGCCGGTGCAGGCCAATCCGGTGATCATCGAGGACAACTGCTTCATCGGCGCGCGCTCCGAGGTGGTGGAGGGCGTGATCGTCGAAGAGAACAGCGTCATCTCGATGGGCGTGTTTCTCGGCCAGAGCACGAAGATCTTCGATCGAGAATCGGGCCAGATCCACTACGGGCGGGTGCCCGCGGGCTCGGTGGTGGTGGCCGGCACCTTGCCTTCGGGGGACCGCAGCTGCGCCCTGTACTGCGCGGTCATCGTCAAGCGGGTGGACGCGAAGACGCGGGCCAAAACCAGTCTGAACGAGTTGCTCCGAGGCGATTAAACTAGCGGGGTCGCGCACCCCCGGAGGTATGCCATGTCGGCAATGAAACGCCTGTTCCAGCTGATGGCCGATAAGAAGGCCTCGGACATCTTCCTGTCGATCGGGGCGCCGATCAACATCAAGATCAACGGCCTGGCCATGCCGGTGAATCAGACCATCCTCACGCCCAGCGCGGTGCAGACCCTGCTGTACGAGGTGCTGAATGAACACCAGGTGCGCGAATTCGAGGAAGAGCTCGAACTGAACACCGCCTACACCCTGGAAGGCGTGGGCACGTTCCGCATCAGCGCGTCCCGGCAAAAAGGGACGCCCGCGGTGGTGGTGCGCTACATTCCGGGCGCGGTGCCGCCGCTCGATTCCCTCGGCCTGCCCCCGGTGCTGAAGGAAATCGTGATGCAGAAGCGCGGCCTGGTCCTGATGATCGGCGCCACCGGTTCGGGCAAGTCGACCTCGCTGGCGGCGATGATCGACTACCGCAACAGAGAGAAATCGGGCCACATCCTGACACTCGAGGACCCGGTCGAGTACATCTTCAAGAACCGCAAATCCATCGTCAACCAGCGCGAGATCGGCACCGACACCAAGGCCTTCCACGTGGCCCTGAAAAACGCCCTGCGCCAGGCGCCGGACTGCATCCTGATCGGCGAGATCCGGGATCCCGAGACCATGTCCATGGCGTTGCAGTACGCGCAGTCCGGCCACCTGGCCCTGGCCGACCTTGCACGCCAACAACAGCTACCACGCGATGAACCGGATCGTCAGTTTCTATCCGCTGGAGAACCGCCCCTCGCTGCTGCTGGACCTCTCGGCATCGCTGCAGGCGGTCATTTCGCAGCGCCTGGTGCGCACCAAGACCGGGCAGCGCAAGGTGGCCTGCGAGGTATTGCTCAATACGCGGCACGTCGCGGAACTGATCGAGAAAGGCGAGATCAGCGCGATCAAGGAAGCCATGGAGAAGAGCATGGCGCCGGGTTCGCAGACCTTCGAGCAGTCGCTGTTCAAGCTGTTCGTGGAGGGCCACATCTCCCAGGACGAGGCGATGCTCAACGCCGATTCCTCCACCAACATGCTGTGGCTCATCAACCAGGCCACAGCAGGCCAGATCACCTCCGGCCAGGTCTCGGTACCCGTGAGCGGCGGGAAGAAGAAAGGCGACAAGGGCCTGCTCGCCGGGAACGGGGCGTCCTTCACCGACATCAAGATCGACGTGACCACCTGAGGTGAATTCAGCGCTCGATCTCGCCCGGGAGCTGATCGGCCGCAAGTCCGTAACGCCCGAGGACGCGGGCTGCCAGGGCCTGCTGGCATCGCGCCTGTCGCAGGCCGGATTCCGCTGCGAAGACGCGAGCACCGGCGGCGTCGCCAACCTGTGGGCCAGGCGCGGCGCCACGCCGCCCCTGCTGTGCTTCGCCGGCCACACCGATGTCGTTCCGCCCGGCCCGCTGGACCAGTGGCATTCCGATCCGTTCGTGCCCACGGTGCGCGACGGCAAGCTGTACGGGCGCGGCGCCGCGGACATGAAATCCTCGATCGCCGCCTTTGTCGTCGCCGTCGAGCAGTTCACGCTCGAGCGTCCCAACCATACCGGCTCCGTCGCGCTGCTCATCACCTCCGATGAGGAAGGGCCGTCGGTGGACGGCACGGTGCGCGTTGTCGAGCGCCTGAAACAACGCGGCGAGACCATCGACTACTGCATCGTCGGCGAGCCCTCTTCCACCGCTGCGCTCGGCGATACCATCAGGCACGGGCGCCGCGGCTCGCTCTCCGGCAAGCTGACGGTGCGCGGCGTGCAAGGACACACGGGCTATCCGCAACTGGCGCGCAACCCGATCCACGAGCTTGCGCCGGCGCTGGCCGAACTGGTGGCGATGCGTTGGGACGACGGCAACGAGTCTTTCCCTCCGACCGCCTGGCAGGTTTCCAACATCCATGCCGGGACTGGCGTGGGCAATATCATTCCGGGTTCGCTGGTACTCGACTTCAATTTCCGTTTCTCCACCGCCAGCACGGAGCAGTCGCTCAAGCAGCGTCTGGACGCGGTGCTACGCAAGCACAAGCTGGATTGTGTTATCGAGTGGACCCTGGGCGGTAAGCCCTTCCTCACCGAGCGCGGCAAGCTGGTCGACATCGTGTCGCGGGCGATTCAGGCGCATGCCGGCCGCGCGCCGGAACTCTCCACCGCCGGCGGCACCTCGGACGGGCGCTTTATCGCCGACATCTGCCCGCAGATCGTCGAATTGGGTCCGGTCAACTCCAGCGTGCACAAACTCAACGAGCACATCGAGCTGTCGGCGCTGGAACAACTGCCGCGCATCTACCTCGACACGCTGCGCGCGCTGCTGCCTTGATCCTGAAGGAGCTGGTCCGCGACGCGCGGCAACGGCTGCGCAAGGCGCGACTGCATTACGGCCACGGCACCTCCAACGCGCGCGACGAAGCCGCGTTCCTGGTGTTGCGCGGGCTCGGGTTGAAATTCGGGTCGCCGGCGGACCTGCCGGTCAGGCGCCGTGATCAAGCCCGCATTGAGCGCCTCCTGGCACGCCGCATCCGCGAACGAGTGCCCATCGCCTACCTGCTCAACGAGGCCTGGCTCGCGGACCAGCCGTTCTACGTCGACCGGCGCGTCATCATCCCCCGGTCGCACATCGCGCAGTTGCTGCTCGAACGCCTGCGACCCTGGCTGCGCCGTCCGGTGCGGCGCGCACTGGACCTGTGCACCGGCTCGGGCTGTCTTGCGGTCCTTGCCGCGCAGGCGTTCCCGCGTGCGCGCGTCGATGCTTCTGATCTATCCCGGGGTGCGCTTGCCGTGGCGAGACGAAACGTCGCCAAACATCGATTGCGCAGCCGAGTTCGACTCGTGAAGTCGGACTTGATGACTGGCCTGGGGAGACGCCGCTATGACCTGATCGTCTGCAACCCGCCTTACGTGAACGCGCCGTCGATGCGCAACTTGCCGCGCGAGTACCTGCACGAACCGCGCATGGCGCTGGCCGGCGGGAGGGACGGACTGGAACTGGTGCGATCCATCCTGCAGCAGGCGGGCGAGCACCTGGCCCCGCGGGGGCTGCTGGTGTGCGAGATCGGCTCGGGCCGCAAGGCGCTGGAGCGCGCGTTTCCGCGCGTGGCGTTCGCGTGGCCGCAGACCGCGGCGGGGAACGGTCAGGTGTTTCTGCTGCAGCGTGAGGATCTGCCGCGCCGGGAAGATGTGGGGTGACCGATGGGACTCGAACCCACAACAACTGGAATCACAATCCAGGACTCTACCATTGAGCTACGGCCACCATTGCGACGTCAATTCTACTGGTCTGCCCGGCGGGACTCGAACCCACAACCCCCAGCTTAGAAGGCTGGTGCTCTATCCGGTTGAGCTACGGGCAGCCGCCGGGCTTCCTGCTGGTCGGGGTGGAGAGATTCGAACTCCCGACATCTTGCTCCCAAAGCAAGCGCGCTACCAGGCTGCGCTACACCCCGAAAAGGGCGCCAATGATACTCTTTTTTCGGCTTGCTGCTGGATGGCTTTTCTGCTAAAAAGGGCGCCCTGCATTTTTCAGGCCGGCGCAGGAAATGCCACTCGAGCTGAGCAGGAAAAGCTTCACGCCCTACGCGCAGAAGAAGGGCGAGGACTACATGAACGCGAGAATGCGCACGCATTTCCGCAAGATGCTGGAGCAGCTGAAAGGCGAGCTGTCCGAAGAGATTGACCGCACCGTGCACACGATGCAGGACGAAGCCACGGTATTCGCCGATCCGAACGACCGTGCCAGCCAGGAATCGGATATGGCGCTCGAGCTGCGCAACCGCGACCGCGAGCGAAAACTGATCAAGAAGATCGACGAGACCATTGGCCGCATCGACGCCAACGAATACGGCTATTGCGAGAGCTGCGGCGTGGAGATCGGACTGAAGCGCCTGGAAGCGCGCCCGACCGCCACCCTGTGCATCGACTGCAAGACCCTGGACGAGCTGCGCGAGAAGCAGGTCGCGAAGTAGCGGTCCCGCACGAGTATGAAAAAGGGGCGCCCTGGGCGCCCCTTTTCGTTGCCGCCGGCCGTGCTTCAGGCCTGCTTGGCGGCCTCCGGCGCGCCGATCGCCTTCATCGACAGGCGCACGCGGCCCTTGTCGTCGGCCTCCAGCACCTTCACCTTGACGATCTGGCCTTCCTTGAGGTGGTCGGACACGGCGTTCACGCGCTCGTGGCTGATCTGGCTGATGTGCAACAGGCCGTCGCGGCCCGGCATCAGCTGCACGATGGCGCCGAAGTCGAGCAGACGCAGCACCGGGCCCTCGTAGATCCTGCCCACCTCGACGTCGGCGGTGAGCTCCTGGATGCGCTTGCGCGCCGCCTCGCCGCCTTCGGCGATGACGCAGGCGATGGAGATGGTGCCGTCGTCCTCGATCTCGATGGTGGTGCCGGTTTCCTCCTGGATGCCGCGGATCACCACGCCACCCTTGCCGATCACGTCGCGGATCTTGTCCGGGTTGATCTTGATCTTGATGATGCGCGGCGCGAAGCTGGACAGTTCAGTGCGCGAGCCGTCGATCGCCTGCTTCATGATCTGCAGGATCTGCAGGCGCGCATCGCGCGCCTGGTCCAGCGCAATCTTCATGATGCCCTGCGTGATGGACTCGATCTTGAGGTCCATCTGCAGCGCCGTGACCCCGCTCTCGGTGCCCGCCACCTTGAAATCCATGTCGCCGAGATGATCCTCGTCGCCAAGAATGTCGGACAGCACTGCGAAGCGGGCGCCTTCCTTGATCAGGCCCATGGCGATACCCGCCACGTGCGCCTTGATCGGCACGCCCGCGTCCATCAGCGCCATGCTGCCGCCGCAGACCGAAGCCATGGAGGACGAACCGTTCGACTCCGTGATCTCGGATACCACGCGCAGCGAATAGCCAAAGTCCTCGGCAGACGGCAGCAATGCCACCAATGACCGCTTGGCAAGCCGGCCATGACCGATCTCGCGGCGCTTGGTGAAGCCGAAGCGCCCGGTTTCGCCGGTGGCGTAAGGCGGCATGTTGTAGTGGAACATGAAGCGCTCGCGGTACTCGCCGGCCAGCGCGTCGATGATCTGTTCGTCGCGCCCGGTGCCCAGCGTCACGCTGACCAGCGCCTGGGTCTCACCCCGCGTGAACAGCGCCGAGCCATGGGTGCGCGGCAACACGCCGACGCGCACGCTGATCGGCCGCACGGTGCGCGTGTCGCGGCCGTCGATGCGCGGCTCGCCGTCCAGGATCTGGGTGCGGACGATCTTCGATTCGAGGTTGAAGAACACATCCTTGGCGGCGTTCGGCGCCAGCGGGAGCCCGGCAGCCTTGGCTTCCTCTTCCAGCCTGGCCACCGTCGCCTTGCGGATCTCGTTCAAGCGCGTGTTGCGCGCCTGCTTCTGCTTCATGTCGAACGCGGCGCGCAGATCGGCTTCCGCCAGCGCCTCCACACGCCCGATCAGGGCTTCATTCTTCGCCGGCGGCTGCCAGTCCCAAGCGGGTTTTCCCGCGGCCTCGGCCAGTTCGTCGATGGCCTGGATCGCGGCCTGCATCTTCTCGTGCCCGAACATCACGCCGCCGAGCATCACATCCTCGGCCAGTTCCTTTGCTTCCGACTCGACCATCAGCACGCCCTGCTCGGTGCCGGCGACGACCAGGTTGAGCTTCGATTCCTTGAGCTGGGTCGCCGACGGGTTGAGCACGTACTGACCGTCGACGTAGCCAACGCGGCAGGCGCCGATCGGACCGTTGAAGGGGATGCCCGAGAGGGTCAGCGCCGCTGACACCGCCAGCATTGCCGGGATGTCGGAATCCACTTCCGGGTTCAGCGACAGCACCTGGGCCACCACCTGCACCTCATTGAAGAACCCGTCCGGAAACAATGGGCGGATCGGCCGGTCGATCAGGCGCGAGGTCAGGATTTCCTTCTCCGAAGGGCGTCCTTCGCGCTTGAAGAAGCCGCCCGGGATCTTGCCCGCGGCATAGGTTCTTTCGGAATAGTCCACCGTCAGCGGGAACCAGTCCTGGCCCGCCTTCGGTTCCTTCGCGCCCACCACGGTGGCCAGCACCACGGTGTCATCGATGGTGCAGACTACGGCGCCATGCGCCTGTCGGGCGATTTCGCCGGTTTCGAGCGTGACTTGCTGGTCGCCCAGCGTGAAAGTTTTCTTGATCGGATTCAAGGGATATCCTCGGTCGGTAGACGCAATTTAAAAACGCTCATCGAGCGACGAGCGTGCGTTGCCGCGGCATCGGCGGGAATTACTACTTGCGCAGACTGAGCCGCTCGATGACCGAGCGGTACTTGTCGGCGTCCGTGCGCCTCAGGTAATCGAGCAGCTTGCGGCGCTGCGACACGAGCTTGAGCAGCCCGCGGCGCGAATGGAAGTCCTTGACGTGCGACTTGAAGTGGCCGGCAAGGCTGTTGATGCGCTCGGTGAGCAGCGCGACTTGCACTTCAGACGAGCCGGTGTCTGTGCCGGAACGCTGGTACTGCTTGACGACTTGCGCTTTCTGCGCAACCTGTAAAGCCATACTTTCTCCTTGGTTAAGCCGGCATTTTAGCCGAGGCTCCTAGTGGACCACAAGTTTTTTTATGTTATTCAGCCGCTTGCGATGTTTCCGGCGGTTTCGCGATCAGCCTGCGCGGGTGCAGATCCCCGCTGGCGGCGGCCTCGCCGACGCCAAGCAGGGCGCCTCGCTCGCGGTACACACTGCAGCGCCCGGCAGCGATCTGCGCCAGCCTGATCACCTGCCCCTGTTCGAAGCGGTCCGCCATTGGCGCGGGCAGGTCGACGCGCGGCAAGCCATCCAGCAGCCGCTCGGTGGACAGCAGCCATCGATCGCGCCCCGCAGCGTCGGCCTCCTGCAGCTGACCCAAGGTGACTGCGTCCTGCACGAGAAACCCGCTCGCCGCAGTCCGGCGCAGGCCGCTCAGGTGGGCGCCCGGGCCCAGTGCCCGACCGATGTCCTCGACCAGCGTGCGCACATACGTGCCTTTGCTGCACCGGACGCGCAATTCCAGGGTGTCGCCTTCGAAGCGCAGCAGGGTCAACTCGTGGATCCGCACTCGGCGCGGCGCGCGCGCGACGGTCTCTCCCTTGCGCGCCAGCGCGTAGAGCGGCCGGCCCTCGTGCTTCAGCGCCGAGAACATGGGCGGAACCTGCTCGATTTCGCCGCGAAATGCCGCGAGCACGGGCTCGATCGAGGCGAGGCTGAGCTGCACCGGCCTGCGCTCGAGCACCTGCCCTTCGGCGTCGCCCGTGGTGGTGGTGACGCCCAGCTGCGCCTGGGCCAGATATTCCTTGTCGGCCTCGAGCACCATCTGCGAAAACTTGGTGGCTTCGCCGAACAGCACCGGCAGCAGCCCCGAGGCGAGCGGGTCCAGGGTGCCCGCATGGCCCGCTTTCTCGGCCCGATACAAGCGCTTGACCGACTGCAGCGCGGCATTCGATCCGATGCCGACCGGCTTGTCGAGCAGCAGGACACCGTCGAGCCGGCGGCGCATCAGTCCTTGGGCCGGACGCTGTCGATCAGCTGCGACAGGTGCGCGCCCCGCTCCACCGATTCGTCGTACTTGAAGCGCAGCTGCGGGGTCGTATACATCTTGATGCGCCGGGCGAGGCTGCTGCGCAGGAACCCGGCCGCCCTGCCCAGGGCCTGCTCGGCCGCTTCTGCCTGCGCGCGCTCAAGGCAGGTGAAGTACACGACGGCATGCGACAGGTCGGGCGCCGCGTCGACGGCCGTGATGGTGACCAGTGCGAGCCGCGGATCCTGCAATTCGCGCCTGATGACTTCGGAAAGCTCGCGCTGGATCTGATCGGCCACCCGCCGCGGCCGGCCGCGGCTCACGAGGGGACCCTCGCCTCGCTCACAAGGGGACCCTCGCCTCGCTCACAAGGGGACCCTCGCCTCCCTCACAACGTCCTGGCGACCTCGAGGACTTCGAACACCTCAAGCTGGTCGCCTTCCTTGAGGTCCGAGAAGTTCTTCAGCGACATGCCGCATTCAAACCCCGCCTTGACCTCGCGGGCGTCGTCCTTGAAGCGCTTGAGCGAATCGATTTCGCCGGTGTGCACGACCACGCTGTCGCGCAGCACACGCACCTGGGCGCCGCGCTTGACCAGCCCGTCGACCACGTAACAGCCGGCGACGGCACCGACCTTCGAGATGCGGAATACCTGCCGTACCTCGACCATGCCAAGCACCTGCTCCTTGCGCTCCGGGGGCAGCATGCCGGACATCGCGGCCTTGATCTCGTCGACCGCCTCGTAAATGATGTTGTAGTAACGCACGTCAGTGCCCGAGCTCTCGATGAGCTTGCGCGCAGTCGCATCGGCGCGCGTATTGAAGCCGATGATCACCGCGCGCGCCGCCATCGCCAGGTTGACGTCCGATTCCGTGATGCCGCCGACGCCGGCGTGCACCACGCCGACCTTGACCTCTTCCGTGGACAGGCGCGTCAGCGCGTGCACCAGCGCTTCCTGCGAGCCTTGCACGTCGGCCTTGATCACCAACGACAACACCTTCTGCCCGCCCTCGCCCATCTGCTTGAACAGGTTCTCCAGCCTGGCCGCCTGCTGCTTGGCCAGCTTCACGTCGCGGTACCTGCCGTGCCGGAACGCCGCGATATCGCGCGCCTTGCGCTCGTCGGTAAGCGTCGTCATCTCTTCGCCCGCGTTCGGCACATCGGACAGGCCCTGGATCTCCACCGGGATCGACGGGCCCGCGGTCTCCACCGGGCGGGCGTTCTCGTCCAGCATCGCCCGCACGCGGCCATACACCGCGCCGATCAGCACCACGTCGCCCTGCTTCAAGGTCCCCGACTGCACCAGCAGCGTGGCCACCGGCCCGCGCCCCTTGTCCAGCCGCGCCTCGATCACCACGCCCTTGGCGGGCGCGTCGATCGGCGCCTTGAGCTCGAGCACCTCCGCCTGCAGCAGCACGATCTCGAGCAGGTGGTCCACGCCCTGCCCGGTCTTCGCCGAGACCGGCACGAACGGCGCATCGCCGCCGAACTCTTCCGGCACCACGCCGTGCTGCAGGAGTTCCCGCTTGACTTTCTCCGCGTCCGCCTCGTTCTTGTCGATTTTGTTGATTGCCACCACCAGCGGTACCTTGGCGGCCTTGGCGTGATTGATGGCTTCGATGGTCTGCGGCATCACGCCGTCATCGGCGGCCACGACGAGAATCACGAGGTCGGTGACCTTGGCGCCGCGCGCGCGCATGGCGGTGAAGGCTTCGTGGCCCGGCGTGTCCAGGAATGTGACGACGCCCCGCGGCGTCTCCACGTGATAGGCGCCGATGTGCTGCGTGATTCCGCCCGCTTCGCCCGCCGCGACCTTGGTGCGGCGGATGTAGTCGAGCAGTGAAGTCTTGCCGTGGTCCACGTGGCCCATCACCGTAACCACGGGCGGGCGCGTTTCGCCGGCGGGCGCGTCGCCGGTCTCCTCGACCAGGTAGGCCTCCGGATCGTCCATCTTCGCCGCCTTGGCCTTGTGCCCCATTTCCTCGACCAGGATCATTGCCGTCTCCTGGTCCAGCACCTGGTTGATATTCGCCATGGTGCCGAGCTTCATCAGCGCCTTGATGACCTCCGCCGCCTTGACCGACATGCGGTGCGCGAGTTCGCCCACCGTGATGGTTTCAGGCACCGCCACTTCGCGCGCCACCGGTTCAGCAGGCGGGCTGAAGGCGGGTTGCTCGGCAGTTTGTCCGCGGTGGCGCGAGCCGCCACGCCCGTGCCATCCGCCCACGCCGCCGCCCATGTCGCCGCGTGTCTTGATGGTGCGCCTGCGGGCCGAATCGTCGCGCATGGTGGTGGTGGGTTTGACCTTCTTTGCCTTCTTGTCGGTCTTGGCGTCGGCGGCCTTGGGCGCGTGCAACGTGCCTTCCACCGCCGGTGCGGCGCGTTGCCCCTGGGCCTTGTCGATCGCCGCCTGCGCCTCGCGCTCGGCGACCTTCTGTTCTGCGTCGCGCCGCTCGCGCTCCTGCTTTTCCTGCAGCTCGGCCGCCTGGCGCTCGGAGAGCTTCTCGTGACGCCGCGCCTCGTCCTCGCGCAATTCCAGTTCTTTGGCGTCGATGGCCGGTGCGGGTGCCCGCGGTGCCGGCACTGGTGCTGGCACCGGGACCGGCGCGGGCGCCGGCTGCTCGGCAGCGCTTGCCGCCGCCAATTCGGCAGGATCGCGCTTCATGAACACGCGCTTCTTGCGTACTTCGACCTGGATGGTGCGCGCCTTGCCTGAAGTGTCGGACTTCTTGATGATCTCGCTGGACTGCTTGCGCGTCAGGGTGATCTTGTTCTTCGCATCCGCGGAGCCGTGCGACCTGCGCAGGTACTCCAGCAGGCGCGCCTTGTCCGCTTCGGTGAGCGAATCGCCCGCCGCCTGTTTCTCCACGCCGGCCGCGCGCAGTTGCTCCAGCAGCACCGAGGGCGGCACCTTCAATTCACTGGCAAACAGGGTGACGCTGGTCATCGCCACGTTACTGCGCCTCCTTGATCTGCGTCTCGCCTTCGGGCGCGAACCAATGCGCGCGCGCCGCCATGATCAGGGTCTTGGCGCGCTCGTCTTCGATCCCGGTCATCTCCGATAGCTCGTCCACCGCCAGGTCGGCGAGATCGTCGCGGGTCTTCACCCCGCCCTCCGCCAGCTTGGCGGCGAGCTGCGTGTCCATGCCTTCCAGCTTGAGCAGATTCTGGTCCACGCCTTCCATTTGCTCCTCGCTCGCGATCGCCTGCACCAGCAGCGCATTGCGCGCTCGCGTGCGCAACTCGTTCACCGTGTTTTCGTCGAAGGCCTCGATCTCGAGCATTTCGTTGATCGGAACGTAGGCGATCTCCTCGAGCGTTGAAAATCCTTCCTGGATCAGGATGTTGGCCACCTCCTCGTCCACGTCCAGACGCTGGATGAACAGTTCGCGCGCGCGCGTCGATTCCTCCGTCTGCTTCTTGGTGGACTCCTCTTCGTTCATCAGGTTGATGGTCCAGCCGGTCAATTGGGAGGCCAGGCGCACGTTCTGCCCGCTGCGACCGATGGCGATGGCGAGATTCTCCTCATCCACCACCACGTCCATCGAGTGTTTCTCCTCGTCCACCAGGATCGAGCTCACTTCGGCCGGCGCCAGCGCGCCGATGACGAACTGCGCCGGGTCCGCCGACCAGAGCACGATATCCACGCGCTCTCCGGCCAGTTCCTGCGTCACCGCCTGCACGCGCGAGCCGCGCATGCCGACGCAGGTGCCGATCGGGTCGATCCTGCGGTCCGTGGTGTGCACGGCGATCTTGGCGCGCACGCCGGGGTCGCGCGCCGCCGACTTGATCTCCAGCAGCTTTTCTTCGATCTCGGGAACCTCGAGCTCGAACAGCTTCATGATGAACTGCGGGGCGGTGCGCGACAGCACCAACTGCGGCCCGCGCGCGCCGCGGTCGATGTTCGCCACCCAGGCCCGCACACGGTCGCCGACGCGCAGGTTTTCCTTCGGGATCATGTTCTCGCGCGGCAGCAGCGCTTCCAGCCGGCCCGATTCGACGATCGCGCTGCCGCGCTCCATGCGCTTCACCGAGCCGGTGACCAGCTCGTCTCCGCGGCCGAGAAAGTCGTTCAGGATCTGCTCGCGCTCGGCGTCCCGGATGCGCTGCAGGATCACCTGCTTGGCGGTCTGCGCGCCGATGCGGCCGAAGGGCACGTTCTCGATCGGCTCCTCGAGGATGTCGTCCATCTTGGCATCGGGCTTTTTCTCCTGCGCCTCCTCGAGCGATGTCATCTGCGCGACGTTGTACTCGGGGGTGTCGTCCGGCACCACCTTCCAGCGCCGGAACGCCTCGTAATCGCCGGTATTGCGATCGACGGCGACGCGCACGTCGACATCTTCGGTGAAGCGTTTCTTGGTGGCGGAGGCGAGTGCCATTTCCAGCGCGCCGAACACCACGTCGCGATTGACGTTCTTTTCGCGCGCCAGCGCGTCGACCAGCAGCAGAATTTCCCGGCTCATCGTTGCTCCAAGCTCAAAGTTCTGGAACGAGCCGCGCCCGGTCCATGCCATCCAGTTGCAGCGCCACCGGCGCACCGTCCACGTCGACGGTTGCGGTGGCGCCTTCGATCCCCCGCAGCAGGCCCACGTAGCGCCGCCGGCCACTCGCGTCGGCCAGGCGCATCCTGACGTCGACCCGCTGGCCGGCAAAGCGCGCAAAATCCGCTGGCTTGCGCAGCGGCCGATCCAGGCCCGGCGAGGAGATCTCCAGGCGATCGTAGTCGATGCCCTCGACCTCCAGCACCCGGGAGAGGTGGCGGCTTACCGCCGCGCAGTCCTCCACCGTGATGCCGCCCGGCTTGTCCATGAATATGCGCAGAAAACGACCCCGGCTGGACACCTGCATGTCCACCAATTCGAACCCCAACCCGACCAGGGTAGGCTCCAGAATGCCTTCCAGCGTATGCGACACAAATGAGGCCACAAACAAAAAATGGGCCGAAGCCCACCCACATGAAACGGCTTGAAGTTTAACCGCTTTTCAGCGTTTTCACAATCGCGGCGACGCTTTTCTCGTCCAGTTCGATCCATCGTCCCGGGCGCAGATCGCGCGGCAATTCGACCGGCCCGTAGCGCACACGCAGCAGCCGGCTGACCTTGCGCCCGAGGGCCTCGAACAGGCGCCGCACCTCCCGGTTGCGCCCTTCGCGCAGGACGACGCGGTACCAGCGGTTGGCGCCTTCCGCGCCGCCAGAGGGTTCGAGCTTGTCGAAGCGCGCCGCGCCGTCGGCCAGCTCGACGCCCGCGAGCAGCCGGGCGCGTTCCTCGGCCCGGAGCTCGCCCAGCACCCGCACCGCGTACTCGCGCTCGATCTCGTAGCGCGGGTGCATCAGGCGGTTCGCAAGCTCGCCCGAATCCGTGAGCAGCAGCAGCCCGGCCGTGTTGATGTCCAACCGTCCGACCGCCACCCACTTGCCGCCTGCGATCGGCGGCAGCCGTTCAAACACGGTCGGCCTGCCCCCGGGGTCCGAACGGGTCACCATTTCGCCGTCCGGTTTGTGATACAGCAGTACGCGCGGCCGCGCGCCGCCCGCCTTCAGGGCAATGCTCCGGCCGTCCAGTTCGACGAGGTCGCCCGGCCCCGCCCGATCGCCGAGCTTGGCGAGCGCGCCGTTCACTTTCAGGCGGCCGGCCGTGATCCAGGTCTCGATCTCACGGCGCGAGCCCAGCCCCGCTGCGGCGAGCAGCTTTTGCAGCCGTTCAGCCGGCTGCGCTGCGCTCGTCGGGGGCGGCGGGCTCGTTGGCGGCTTCGGGTGCGACGGGGGCCGGCGCGGGTTCAAGTTGCAGCGTCTTGGCGATTTCCTCCAGCGGCGGCAGCTCCTGCAGCGAGCGCAGCCCGAGGTCGTCGAGGAAGATCCGGGTGGTCGCGTACAGCGCCGGGCGGCCGGGCGTTTCGCGGTGCCCGACGACGTCGATCCAGCCGCGATTCTCCAGCGTCTGGATGATCTGCGTGGACACGACCACGCCGCGGACGTCCTCGATGTCACCGCGCGTCACCGGCTGGCGGTAGGCGATGATGGCCAGCGTCTCCATCACGGCACGCGAGTAGCGTGGCGGCTTGTCCGGCTGCAGCTTTTGCACGAAAGACTGGAATTCCGGGCGCGTCTGGAAGCGCCAGCCGCTCGCCAGGCTCACCAACTCTACCGCTCGGCCTTCCCAGTCCCCGCGCAGCTCGGCCAGCAGGTTTTTCAGGGTGTCGACGCCGACCTGGTCGTCGAACAGGCGCTTCAGGTCCGCGAGCGATGCCGGCTCGGGCGAAGCGAGCAGCGCCGCCTCCAGGATGCGCTTGGCTTCAGTGGGATTCTGCATGGGCCAATTTTACGTAGATCGGCGCGAAGCTTTCCGACTGCGTGATCTCGAGCAGCGCTTCGCGCGCCAGCTCCAGCACCGCCAGCAGCGTCACCACCAGCACCGCCACGCCTAGCGCGGGGTCGAACAGCTCGCCGAATTCGAGCACGCGCCGCTCCTGCAGCCGGCGCAGCACGCCCCTCATGTGCTCGCGCACGGAGAGCTCCTCGCGCGACACCCGGTGGTGCGCCGACAGCCGCGCCCGGTGCAGCAGGGTGCGCCAGGCCTCGGCAAGGTCCTGGGCGTTGACTTCGGGCAGGCGCTCGGCGACGGTGCGCTCGACCCAGACCGAGACCGCGATCACGTCGCGCCCGACCTGGGGCAGTTCGTCGAGCTCCTGTGCCGCCTTCTTCATGCGCTCGTACTCCAGCAACCGACGCACCAGTTCTGCGCGCGGGTCATCCTCGATCGGAGTCGCCGCGGGCGGCCGCGGCAGCAGCAGCCGCGACTTGATCGCCAGCAGCATCGCCGCCATCACCAGGTACTCCGCGGCGAGCTCCAGGTTCTTGGAGCGCATGGCTTCCACGTACTCGAGGTACTGGCGCGTCAGCGGCGCCATCGGGATGTCGAGGACGTCGAGATTTTCCTTGCGGATCAGGTACAGCAGCAGGTCGAGGGGGCCTTCGAAGGCCTCGAGGATTATTTCGAGCGCGTCCGGCGGGATGTACAGGTCGCGCGGGATCTCGATCAGCGGCTCGCCGTAGAGACGAGCGAACGGGGTGGCGAGCGCGAGCTGCGCGGGATCGCTCATCAGGAGTACGTCAAGCCCATCGCGTCGCGCACGTCGCGCATGGTTTCCACGGCGAGTTTGCGCGCCTTGTCGCAGCCGTCGGCAATGATGCTCTTCACCAGCGTCGGGTCGTCGAGGTAGGTCTGGGCACGCTCGCGCATCGGCGCGAGTTCCGCCAGCACCGCATCGATCACCGGCTGCTTGCACTCCAGGCAGCCGATGCCGGCGCTGGTACAGCCCTTTTGCACCCACGCGCGCCGCGCCTCGTCCGAATAGACCAGGTGCAGGGGCCACACCGGGCACTTCTCCGGCGTGCCCGGGTCGCTGCGCTTCACGCGCGCCGGGTCGGTGGGCATGGTGCGGATCTTCTTCGTCACCGCCTCGGGCGGCTCGCGCAGACCGATGGCGTTGCCGTAGGACTTGGACATCTTCTGACCGTCGAGCCCCGGCACGCGTGCCGATTCGGTGAGCAGGGCTTCCGGTTCGACCAGGATCTTGCGCCCCCCGCCCTCGAGCCAGCCGGACAGGCGTTCGCGGTCGCCGTGCGGAATGTTCTGCTGCTCTTCGAGCAGCGCCTGGGCGCGCTTGAGCGCGTCGGCGTCGCCGCCTTCGAGGAACTTGGTGCGCAGTTCGTTCAGCAGCCGGAGCTTCTTGGTGCCCATTTTCTTTGCTGCGGCCCTGGCCTTGTCCTCGAAGCCCTCCTCCCGGCCGTAGAGATGGTTGAAGCGCCGCGCGATTTCGCGCGTCATCTCCACGTGCGGCACCTGGTCCTCGCCCACCGGCACGTAGCACGCGCGATAGATCAGGATGTCGGCCGACTGCAGCAGGGGGTAGCCAAGGAAGCCGTAGGTCGCCAGGTCCCGGTCCTTCAGCTTCTCCATCTGATCCTTGTAGGTCGGCACGCGTTCGAGCCAGCCCAGCGGCGTCATCATCGACAGCAGCAGGTGCAGCTCCGCGTGCTCCTGGATGTGCGACTGCACGAACAGGATGGCCTGGTTCGGGTCGACGCCGGCGGCCAGCCAGTCCACCACCATTTCCCAGGCATTCTGCTCCACGCGCCCGGGATGCTCGTAGTCGGTGGTAAGCGCGTGCCAGTCGGCGACGAAGTACAGGCAGGGATACTCGTTCTGCAGCTTGACCCAGTTCTTGAGCACGCCGTGGTAGTGGCCCAGGTGCAGGGCACCGGTGGGGCGCATGCCGGAGAGGACGCGGGCTTCGAACATCGCGCTAGATCTGGAACATGGTACCGATGACGCGGTACGAAAAGCTGATCATCGGCGCGAGGATCATGCCGAGCGCGCTGGTGAACAGCAGCAGCAGCAGGACCGGGAAACCCCAGGGCTCGAGCCTGGCGTAGCGTGAGGCGATGCGGCGCGGCAGCAGGCCGGCGACGATCCTGCCGCCGTCCAGGGGCAGGATCGGCAGCAGGTTGAGCAACATGAGGATGACGTTGACCTGGATGCCAGCCCTGCCCATCTGCAGCATCGGCAGCGAGAAATAATTCGCGGGCAACTCGCTCACCAGTTTGAACAGCGCGGCCCAGCAGATCGCCATGACGAGATTGGCGCCGGGGCCGGCGGCCGCGACCCAGATCATGTGCTGGCGCGGGCGGCGCAGCGCCGAATAGTTGACCGGCACCGGCTTGGCCCAACCGAACAGCAGTCCGGCACCGCCGGCGAACTTGCTCAGCACCAGGATCATCGCCGGGACGATGATCGTGCCGACCAGATCGATATGGCGCACGGGATTGAGACTCACGCGCCCCTGCGCGTACGCGGTCAGGTCGCCGAAGTGGCGCGCAACGTAGCCATGAGCGGCTTCGTGCAGCGTGATCGCGAGGAGTACCGGGATCGCGTAGATCGCGATTGTCTGTACGAGCTGGGAGAGTTCCATCGTGCTGCGGCGAATGTTATCAGAGCACCGCGGCGCGGCCGAACGCGGCGAGCGGCCCTTTGCCCTCGCGCAACACCACCGGTTCGTCGCCGGTGAGGTCGATCACCGTGGTCGGCTGCACGCCGCAGGAGCCGCAATCGACGACCAGATCGAGTTCGTGCTCGAGCGCGGCGCGAATCGCGGGCGCATCGGACAACGGCTCCGAGGCGCCGGGCAGGATCAGCGTCGACGAGAGCATCGGCTCGTCCAGTTCCGCGAGCAGCGCCAACGCCGCGGCGTGCGCCGGCACGCGCACACCGATGGTCTTGCGGCGCGGATGCTGCAAGCGCCGCGGCACCTCGCGCGTGGCGCGCAAAATGAAGGTGTAGCTTTCGGGCGTGGCCGCCTTGAGGATCCTGAACTGCGCGTTGTCGAGCACGGCATACGCCGCGATCTCGGACAGGTCGCGGCACATCAGCGTCAGGTGGTGCTTCTGGTCCACGCCGCGCACCCGCCGCAGGCGTTCCTGCGCTGGCGCATCGCCAAGATGGCAGCCGACTGCATAGCAAGAGTCGGTCGGGTAGGCGATGAGTCCGCCGCGGCGCACGATCTCGGCTGCCTGACGTATCAGCCTGGCCTGCGGATGCGTGGGATGGACGGAAAAATATTGCGCCAAGGACTCAAAGCCCCCAGTCGCGCCACACCGGCCGCAACGCCGGATCGAGCGGCGGCAGGCTGCCGAACTCAGCGCCTTCATCCGGTCCGTGGAAATCGGACCCGCGCGAAGCCGCGAAATCGTGGTGCGCGGCCAGGGCACCGAAGTGCCGGTACTGCTCCGGCGAGTGGCTGCCGGTGACCACCTCGATCGCCTCGCCGCCGGCTTGGCGAAACTCCCCGAGCAATGCGTCCATCGCACCCGCGGACAAGCCGTAGCGCCCCGGATGGGCCAGCACCGCATGGCCGCTCGCCGCGCGGATCCAGCGCACCGCATCGTCCAGCTCGGCCCACTGGTGCGGCACGTAGCCGGGCTTGCCGGGAATGAGGAATCTGCGAAAGGCATCGCGCATGTCGGCCACCGCCTCGATATCGACGAGGAAGCGCGCGAAGTGCGTGCGGCTGACCATCGCCGGGTTCTCCGCGCGTTCCAGCGCGCCTTCGAACGTGCCTTCGATGCCCGCGGCGCTCAGCTCGCGTGCCATGGCGCGCGCGCGCTCGATGCGGCCGCCGCGCACCGCGGCAAGTCCTGCCGCCAGGGTTGCGTCCTGCGGATCGATGCGCAGGCCGAGGACGTGCACCGTGCTGCCGCGCCAGGTGACGGAGATTTCGACACCATCGACGAACTGCATGCCCGTTGCCAGCGCCGCCGCGCGCGCCTCGGCCAGGCCATCGACCTGATCGTGGTCGGTGAGGGACCACACGGTGACGCCGGCGCGCGCGGCGCGGCGCGCCACCTCCGCCGGCGCGAGCGCGCCGTCGGATACGTTGGAATGGCAATGCAAGTCGATATTCATGCCAGCAGAAATTCCTCCATCAGGTGCGCCACCTGCTCGGGCTGATCGTGATGCAGCATGTGGCCGGCGTCCCGCACCGTGACGTAGCGCAGGTTGCGGAAAGCGGCGCGGCGCTCGGCGTATTGCGCCTCGTCCAGGCCGATGCGTTTCAGTGTATCCGACTCGGCCGCATCCACCCACAGCACGGGCGCGCTCACCTCGTTCCAGCAGGCGCGCGCCTCTTCGTAGCGGTACAGCAGCGGATTGACGATCTTGTGCGCCGGGTCGCCGCGCAACAGCACGCGCCCGTCCGGAAGTTCGCGGCCCCAGTGCCGCGCCAGGAACTCGGCGCGCTCGCGCGTGAGGCGCGGATTATTCTTCTGCAACCGGTCGGCGAGCGCGCCGTAGCCGGGATAGGGCCTGAAGCCGCTGTTCTCGTGCAGTTCGTCGAGCCACAGGCCGTAGCGCTTGGGCGCCTGCTCCGCGCGGGTGGGCGCCATGCCGAATCCTTCCAGGTTCACCAGCCGCCGCACGCGCGCCGGGCGCACGCCCGCGTACAGCGCGGCGACATTGCCCCCGAGGCTGTGCCCGGCGAGATTCACCGGCGCCTCCGGCTGGATGCGCTCGAGCAGCAGGTCAAGGTCTGCGACATAGTCCGGAAACCAGTAGCAATCGGACTTGCCCCAGTCGGTCAGACCGTAACCGCGCCAGTCCGGCGCATACACGTCCCAATCCAGTCGCAGCGCGTCCACCAGGAACTGGAACGACGCGGAAACATCCATCCAGCCGTGCAGAAGGACCACGCGTTTGCCCGCATCTCCCGGCCAGTGGCGCACGTGGTAGCGCAGGCCGCGCACGTCGAAATACAGGGCTTTGCCGTCCTTCACCGGCTCAGTGGAACGCTCGAAGCGCTACAAGCTCGAGTGCCGCGCGCAGCAGCTGCCGCCCTCCGCGCAATAGCGCGCTTACTTGGGCGCCATGCGGATGGCGCCGTCCAGGCGGATGGTTTCGCCGTTCATCATTTCATTTTCGATGATGGCGCGCGCCAGTTGCGCATACTCCACCGGCCGGCCCAGGCGCGGCGGGAACGGCACCATCTTGCCGAGCGCATCCTGCACGTCCTTGGGCATGCCGAGCAGCATCGGCGTCTCGAAGATCCCCGGCGCGATGGTGCAGACGCGAATGCCGTTGCGCGAGAGATCTCTCGCGATCGGCAGCGTCATGCCGACGATGCCGCCCTTGGAGGCGGAATACGCCGCCTGGCCGATCTGGCCGTCGTAGGCCGCAACGGACGCGGTGTTGATGATCACGCCGCGCTCGCCGGCGGCGTTCGGGCCCGCCTTGGCCATCGCGTCCGCGGCGAGGCGGATCATGTTGAAGCTGCCGATCAGGTTGATGGTGATCACGCGCGTGAAATGCGCGAGCTTGTGCGGGCCGTCCTTGCCGAGGGTGCGCTCGGCGGTGCCGATGCCGGCGCAATTGACCAGCACGTGCACCCCGCCGAATTCGTTCACCGCCAGCGCGACCGCCGCGATGCCGTCGGCCTCGGAGGTCACATCGCATTTCGCGAAGCGCCCGCCAATCTCCTTGGCGAGCTTCTCGCCCGGCTCGACCTGCAGGTCGGCGATCACCACCTTGGCGCCGTTCTCGGCGGCCATGCGCGCGGTGGCTTCGCCCAGTCCGGAGGCGCCGCCGGTGATCAGGAACACGCAGTTCTTAATAAGCATAGGAGCCTCGGTGCTTGGAGAGGCGCGATTATAATTCACGCACCTGCCGATGCTGCATCTGCGCTTCAATCTTTCCTTCGAGGATCTCTATTCGCGCGACGGCCTGGTGCGCGTCGACGCCGCGTTCCTGAAATTCCTGGGAGAGGCCGATGCCGGGCTGCGCGACCGGCTGTTGGCGGCCCGCGCCAGCCCGCCGGCCGCGATGCAGGAGTCCGAGCTCCTGATCGCGCTCGCGCCGCATCTGGAGGATTTCCTCGCGCGGCTGTTCGGCATCGAGGCCGAGGCACAGGCGCTGGCCGCAAGGCATCACGAACTCGCCCCGCTCTACTCGGTGAAACGGCAGTTCGTGCAGCGGCGCGCCTTGCACAAGGTGAAGCCCGAAGACGCGACGCCGGAGGGATTCGAGTTCACCACCGAGCTCGACTTCGCCAACCGGATTACCGAGTGGCAGAAGGAAGAGACAGCGAATGCGGCGCAACTCGAAGCCGCGGCGCGCTACGCCGCCTGGGCCACGACCACGCCCGCGGGCAAGGAAAAACACCGGCACGGGGTGTTGTTCAAGACTCCGCACAAGCTCGATGTCATGCGCCTGATCCCGGTGCACACGGAACCGCGCCCTCGCAACGGCTTCCAGCTCACCGACGCCGGCACCGACCTCATTGGCGCGCTGGACGAGGCGAACTACTGCATCTGGTGCCACGAGCAGGGCAAGGATTCCTGCTCCACGGGACTCAAGGAAAAGGGCCCGGCCGCCGGCTTCAGGAAGACCGTGTTCAACGTGCCGCTCGCCGGCTGCCCGCTCGAGGAAAAGATTTCCGAGTTCCACCTGGTGAAGGCGCGCGGCGAGCCGCTGGCGGCGCTCGGCATCATCGCGGTGGACAACCCGATGGCCGCCGCCACCGGACACCGCATCTGCAACGACTGCATGAAGTCCTGCATCTACCAGAAGCAGGAGCCGGTCAACATCCCGCAGGCCGAGACGCGCACGTTGAAGGACGTGCTGGAGCTGCCCTGGGGCTTCGAGATCTACTCGCTGCTCACGCGCTGGAACCCGTTCAACCTGCGCCGGCCCACTCCCAGGCCGCCGAGCGGCCGCAGGGTGCTGGTGGTGGGCCTCGGCCCGGCCGGCTTCACCCTGGCGCACCACCTGATGAACGACGGCCACACCGTGGTCGGCGTCGACGGCCTCAAGATCGAGCCGCTGGAGGCGGCGATTTCAGGCGTGGATCCCCTGGGCAACCGCATCGAGTTTGCTCCGATCAAGGATATTTCCCAGCTGCGCGAGCCCCTGGACCAGCGCGTCATGGCGGGCTTCGGCGGCGTCGCCGAGTACGGCATCACGGTGCGCTGGGACAAGAACTTCCTCAAGATCATTCGCCTCCTGCTCGAGCGGCGGCGGCAGTTCGCCATGTTCGGCGGCGTGCGCTTTGGCGGCACGCTCACCATCGACGAGGCCTTCGCCGGCGGCTTCGATCACATCGCGCTGTGCGCCGGTGCCGGCCGGCCGACGGTGCTCGAGACGATCCCGAACGGCTTCGCGCGCGGCGTGCGAGCGGCGTCGGACTTCCTCATGGCGCTGCAGCTCACCGGCGCCGCCAAGCGCGAGTCGATCGCCAAC
The DNA here is from genome assembly GCA_027624175.1 of Pseudomonadota bacterium. GTDB lineage: Bacteria > Pseudomonadota > Gammaproteobacteria > Burkholderiales > SG8-39 > JAABQT01. Next base: position 58,242 of record JAQBXT010000003.1, read on the forward strand.
CTGCAGATTCGCCTCCCGATCGTGGTGATCGGCGGCGGGCTCACCGCGATCGATACGGCGACCGAGTCGCTCGCCTACTACGCGGTGCAGGTGGAGAAGTTCCTCGCGCGCTGCGAGGCGCTCGAGGCGAAGCCCGCGTGGAGCCCCGAGGAGCGCGAGATCGCCGACGAGTTCATCGCGCACGCGAAGGCGCTGCGCGCCGCCAGCCCTGCACAGAAACTGGAATTGTTGAAATCGTGGGGCGGAGCAACCATCGCCTATCGGCGCCGCATGGTCGACAGCCCCTCCTACACCCTCAACCACGAGGAAGTCGGCAAGGCGCTCGAGGAAGGCATCGTGTTCGCCGAGGGCCTGACGCCCGAGCGCATCGAGGTGGACAAATACGGCCACGCCTCTGCCGTCAAGTTCTCAGGGGGGATCGAACTGAAAGCAAAATCAGTTCTCATCGCCGCCGGCACCCAGCCCAACACGGTGCTGGCGCGCGAGGAAGGCGTGAGTCTCGCGCTCGACGGCAAATATTTTCTCGCCTGCGACGAGACCGGCGCCCCGGTGAGGCCCGAGCGCCACACCTCCAAGCCTGCGCGCCCCGAGGTGCTGCTGCACCGCTATCCGGACGGCCGCTTCATGAGCTTCTTCGGCGACCTGCACCCGTCCTACTTCGGCAACGTGGTCAAGGCGATGGGCAGCGCGAAGCAGGGGTTTCCCGTCGTCAGCGGTGTGCTTTCAGGCAGGAAACCTTCCTCCACGCTGGACGACGCGGCCTTCCTCGCGCGCCTGAATCGCGACCTGCGCGCGGTGGTGCACGAGGTGCGGCGCCTGACGCCCGCCATCATCGAGGTCGTGCTGCGCGCGCCGGTCGCCGCGCGGCGCTTCCGGCCCGGCCAGTTCTACCGCATGCAGAACTTCGAGGCCTTCGCGCTGCACGTGCCCGGCACCACGCTCGCCATGGAAGGCCTCGCGTTGACCGGAGCCTGGGTGGACCGCGACAAGGGCTTGATATCGGTGATCGCGCTCGAGATGGGCGGCTCGGCCGATTTGCTCGCCTACCTCCAGCCCGGCGAGCCTGTGATCCTGATGGGCCCGACTGGTACCCCTACCGAGATCCCTCATGGGGAAAACGTCGTGCTCGCCGGCGGGGGCCTCGGCAACGCGGTGCTGTTCTCGATTGGCCGGGCGCTCCGCGCCGCCGGCTCCAAGGTCGTCTACTTCGCCGGCTACAAGCATTTGGCCGACCGCTACCGCATCGAGGACATCGAGGCCGCCTCCGACGTCGTCGTCTGGTGCTGCGACGAGCCGCCCGGCTTCGCTCCGCGCCGCCCGCAGGACCGCAGCTTCACCGGCAACATCGTCCAGGCCATGCACGCCTACGCCTCCGGTGCTCTCGGCGCCCAGGCAATTGCGTTCAGCGCCACCGACCGCATCATCGCCATCGGCTCCGACCAGATGATGGCGGCGGTGGCCGCCGCGAGGCATGGCGTCCTGCAGCAATACCTGAAGCCCACCCACCGGGCGATCGGCTCCATCAACAGCCCGATGCAGTGCATGATGAAAGAAATCTGCGCCCAGTGCCTGCAGCCTCATGTCGACCCGCAGACCGGCAAGACCACCTACGTCTTCTCCTGCTTCAACCAGGACCAGCCGTTAGACCAGGTGGATTTCGGGGCGCTCGCCCAGAGGCTGGCGCAGAACGGAGTCCAGGAAAAACTCACTGCGCTCTGGATCGGCCGCTGCTTAAAGCTCCTGCCGCCGCCTGCCGAGCGCAAGGCGGCTTGAGAAAATGTAGTCCAATATAATGATGGCTTACTTTTATGGTAATGTCATACCTTCCTGAGAATATATAGATAATTCATGGATTCCTACATGACCGTCAAGGGGCAGATCGTGATTCCCTCGAAGATCCGGCGGCAGTTCGGCATCAAGGAGGGCACGCGCGTGCAGGTGGAGGTCGATGAGCAGGCGCATCGCATTATCCTGACACCCGTGACAGCGGGCTACATCCAGAATCTGCGCGGGAAATACAAGGGCAAGCGCCTGTTGACGGCGCTGGCGGCGGAGAAAAGGCGCGAGAAGGAACTCTGATGCCGCGCAAGCCCAAGGCGCTGGTGCTCGATTCGTGGGCGGCGCTGGCGTATCTCGGCGACGAAGCGTCCGCACAGGAGGTCGCCGACCTGATCATGAACGCTCATGAAAACCGCGTTCCGATGGTCATGTCCGTCGTCAACGCGGGAGAGGTCTGGTACATCCTCGCCCGGGAGATCTCCGAGGCGCAAGCCGACAGCGCGATGACCGATCTGACAGGTCTTGGCATCGAATTGATCGACGCGGATTGGCCCCTCACGCGGATGGCGGGAACCTTCAAGGCGCGGCACAAGATGTCGTACGCGGATTGCTTCGCCGCGGCACTCGCGAAGGACCGCAAATCCGACCTCGTCACCGGAGACAAGGAATTCAGGCAGGTCGAGGGCGAAGTCAGTATTCGCTGGCTTTGATTGTTCCGGCGGGGCTCATGGAATCGCAGCCGGCGCGATGGTGCAGGCGCAGGCGGACGCCAAGCCGGACGCGATCTTCAACGACCACCCGCGCCAGGCACTGCCTGAAAGGACTTAAACTAATGCTGGAGAAACAAGCAACATAGAAGCCATGTCCGGCTACGCCAGGCCATCCCGACTCAGTGAAGCGCTGCGCATCCTCGCGCGCGCACCGCAAGCCGTGCTGGCGGGCGGCACCGACTTCTACCCCTCCCGCGTGGCGCGGGCCCTGCCCGCCGAAGTGCTCGACATCACCGCGCTGCGCGAGCTGCGCGGCATCTCGGCAAAGCGCAACCATTGGCGCATCGGCGCCGCCACCACCTGGTCCGAGATCATCGAAGCAAAGCTGCCTCCCCTGTTCGACGGCCTGAAGCTCGCCGCGCGCGAAGTCGGCGGCGTGCAAATCCAGAACACGGGGTCCGTAGCCGGCAATCTGTGCAACGCCTCCCCCGCCGCGGACGGCGTCCCGGCGCTCCTCGCGCTGGACGCCTCTGTGGAGCTAGGCAGCACCAAGGGCGTGCGCCAGCTGCCGCTGCACGAGTTCATCCTCGGCCCGCGCAGGACCGCGCTGCGCCCGGGCGAGCTGGTGACCGCGGTGCTGGTGCCGAAGGCCAAAGCTGCGGCGGCGAGCAACTTCCTTAAGCTCGGCGCGCGCAAGTACCTGGTGATCTCGATCGCCATGGCCAGCGCCGTGATCGAACACCGCTCCGGCAAGGTCGTGAACGCCCGCGTCTCCGTAGGCTCCTGCTCGCCAGTGGCGCTGCGCCTTCCCGCGCTCGAAGCGCAGCTGAAGGGCAAGCGCTTCGACGCTTCGCTCGCCGACTGGGTCAATCCCGCGCATTTGGCCGTGCTGGAACCGATCGCCGATGTTCGGGCGAGCGCCGACTATCGCAAGCAGGCCGCGCTGGAACTGGTGCGCCGCCTGCTGCGGGAGATGGCATGAACCGGCCGCGCGCCGAGTTCCTCGCCGGCACGCAGACCACGCAGTTCATGGTTAACGGGCGCAAGGTGTCGAGCCGCGCGCCGCGCGCCGCGCGCCTCGCCGACGTGCTGCGCGACGAACTGGGCCTGACCGGCACCAAGATCGGCTGCAATGCCGGGGATTGCGGTGCCTGCACCGTGCTTCTCGACGGGCGCCAGGTTTGCGCCTGCCTGACTGCGCTGGGGCAGGTGGAGAACCGCGAAGTCCTCACGGTCGAGGGCCTGGCAAAGAACGGCAAGCTCTCGGCGCTGCAGGTCGCCTTCCAGAACCACGGCGCCGCGCAATGCGGCATCTGCACCCCGGGCATGCTGATGGCGGCGGCCGACCTGCTACTGCGCAAGCGCAAGCCGAATGCAGGAGAGGTCAAAGACGCCCTCGCCGGCGTGCTGTGCCGCTGCACCGGTTACCAGAAAATCATCGAGGCGGTGCTCGACGTCGCCCGCCGCCCGGCGCTCGCCCCCTCGCCCGCCGCCGGAAAGGCTGTCGGCGCGCGGGCGGGCAAGGTCGATGGCATCGCCAAACTCACCGGCGCCGAGAAGTACGGCGCGGACGCGATTCCCGCCGATGCGCTGTGGCTGCGCGTCATCCGCTCGCCGCACCACCGGGCAAGATTCGCCTTGGGAGATCTGGCCGCCTACGCGCAGCAGGCCGGCCTGGCTCGCGTGCTTACCGCGAAAGACGTCCCCGCCAATGGATTCGGCATCTACCCGAATATCAAGGACCAGCCGGTGCTGGCAGAGGGCGAAGCGCGCTTTCGCGGCGAAGCCGTCGCTGCCGTGATCGGCACTCGCGCCGCGATCGAAGCGCTGGACGAAGCACGTTTCCCGGTGACCTGGGAACCGCTGCAGCCGGTGTTGGGACTGGACGGGGCAATGCCGGAAGGCGCCCCGCTGGTGCAATCGGACAAGGTCGGCAACCTGCTGCTCGACGGCGGCGTGAGGCGCGGCAACGTCACCGCGACGTTTGCCAACTGCAGCGCGGTGGCGGAAGGAACGTTCGAGACCACCTTCGTCGAGCACGCCTACATCGAACCCGAAGCCGGCTGGGCGCGCCGCGACGGCGACCGGCTGGAAATTCACGTCAGCACGCAAACGCCCTACATGGACCGGGATGAAGTGGCGCAGGTGATGCAGCTCGACCCGCAGCAGGTGCGCATCGTGCCGAGCGCCTGCGGCGGCGGGTTCGGCGGCAAGCTCGATATCGCGGTGCAGCCGCTGGTCGCGCTCGGCGCCTGGCTGACCGGCCGGCCGGTGGCCTGCGTGTATCACCGCCCCGAGAGCATGGCCTCGACCACCAAACGGCACCCGGCGCGCATCCACGCGCGCTTCGGCTGCGATGCCAAAGGCAAACTGCAGGCCGTCGACGTAGACGCGGTGTTCGATACCGGTGCCTACGCCAGCTGGGGTCCGACAGTCGCCACGCGCGTTCCGATCCACGCCACCGGGCCGTATGCGGTGCGCCATGTGCGCACGCGCGGCCGCGCTTACTTCACCCACTGCCACCCGGCGGGCGCGTTCCGCGGCTTCGGCGTGCCGCAAGGCGCAATCGCGCACGAAGCGCTGATGGACGAGCTTGCCGACAAGCTCGACATGGACCGGCTCGAGTTCCGGCGCCTGAACGCGCTCAGGGCCGGAGACACCACCGCCACCGGGCAGCGGCTCGAGCATTCGGCCGGGCTGGGACAGTGCCTCGATCGGCTCAAGCCGCATTGGCGGCGCCTGCGCGCGGAAACCAAAGCGTTCAATGCCGGCGCAAAAAAAGGCGGCGGCGCCTTGCGCCGCGGCGTCGGCGTGGGATGCATGTGGTACGGCATCGGCAATACCGCGCTGGCCAATCCCTCCACCCTGCGCATCGCGCTGTCGCCGCAGGGCCGGCTGGTGTTCTACAACGGCGCCGTGGATATCGGCCAGGGCTCCAACACCACGCTGACGCAGGTCGCTGCCGACGCGCTGGGCTTGCCGATGGCGCAATTCGAACTGGTGATGGGCGACACCGACCGCACCGCCGATGCGGGCAAGACCTCGGCCTCGCGCCAGGCGTTCATCTCGGGCAAGGCCGCCGAGTTGGCCGGAATCGATTTGCGGCGCATGATCTTTGCGGCGGCTGGCGCGCCCTCCGGCGAGTTTCTCGACCGCGATTACCGGCTCGCGCTGCAGGGCGCGAGCGTGGTGTTCAGGAAGGGCGGCATCGTGCACCGCTGGAACATCGATCGCGAGCTCGTGGGAGAAGGTCGCTTCGACCCGCCAACGCAGGCGCTCGACCCCAACGGCCAGGGCAAGCCCTACGCCACCTATGCCTTCGCCGCGCAGATCGCCCAGGTGGAAGTGGACGAAGCGCTCGGCACCGTGAAAGTCCTGCGCATCGTCGCGGCGCATGACGTGGGCAAGGCGCTCAATCCGATCCAGGTGGAAGGCCAGATCCAGGGCGGCGCAGTACAAGGCCTCGGCCTCGCGCTGATGGAAGAGTACGTGCCGGGCAAGACCGAGAACCTGCACGACTATCTCATTCCCACCATCGGCGACGCGCCGCGGATGGATTGCATCCTGGTCGAGGATCCCGAGCCGCTCGGGCCCTCCGGCGCCAAGGGCGTGGGCGAACCAGGGCTGATCCCGACGGCGCCGGCGATCCTCGGCGCGATCGACCATGCCACCGGCGTGCGCATGCGCCAGGTCCCCGTCCTGCCCCACCGCCTGAAGGCCGAACTCGATGCGAGACCCGGAAGACGCGCCTGAAAGCACCGCCCCGCTGACCGGCGACGTGATCCGCTGCGATGCGTGCCCGGTGCTGTGCCGCATCCGCAAAGGGCAGGCGGGCGCCTGCGACCGTTACGCCAATCAGGAGGGCAAGCTGGTGCGGCTCGATCCGCTGCTGGTGCTCGAGCGCGGCGGCAAGGCGGTGCCGTTCCTCGAGCCCGGCAAGCCCTGGGACGGGAAACTCGTAGCGCCCTTCGTCACCGGCGTAGGTGCGACCACCACCTATCCCGACTACAAGCCCGCGCCCTTCATCGTCTCGTCGAATGTCGACGGCGTGGACATGGTGACGGTGGTGACCGAAGGCATCTTCAGCTACTGCGGCCTGAAGGTGAAAATCGACACCGACCGCTTTCTCGGTCCGGAGCTGGCGGCGGTGCGCGTAGAGGGCGAACAGATCGGCCACGTCACCACCGCCGAGTACGGCTCGCAGATGCTGTCGCTGGGCGGCGTCCGCCACCTGACCGGCGGCTCGAAGAAGGAAGGCAACGTCACCTGCGAGGCGATGCTGAAGCTTTCCAACAAGGAGGCCGCAGAGGTGAAGATTGACGGCGGTGCGACCGTGCTGCTGCAGGCCGGTGCAGCGCCGGTGGTGAACGGCGAGCGCGAAGAGCGCATGCGCGTGGGCTGCGGCTCGGCGACCATCGGCATCTTCGCGCAGCAATGGCACGGGCATTGCGACGAAGTGATCGTGGTGGACGATCACATCACCGGCGTGCTGACCGAGCACCAGGCCGGGCGCTTCCTCGGCATGCGCCCGGCGGGCATCCGCGTGCGCGGGCGCAAGTCCACGCCGGGACGCTACTTCAAGGTCGCGGAACCGGGCCTGGGCTGGGGCGGCACAGACATTACCGAGCCGCTATCGATCATCGAGAAGATCGATGCGAAGACCGCCTGGCCGGGCATGCGCCTGCTGATGGTCTCCACCACGGGCGAGGACGCCGAGTGGTTCGTGCTGGACGAGAGCCTCAAGCCGCGGAAGGCGGCGATGCCTGCGCCGGTGCGCAAGGTCGTGGAGCGCATCGCCGAGAACTGCGAACCGGCACTGTGCTCGGTGCTGTTCATGGGCGGCGCGGGCGGCAGCCTGCGCGCCGGCGTCACCGAGAACCCGGTGCACCTCACGCGCTCGGTGAAGGACCTGATCACGCGCGTCACCTGCGGCGGCGCGCCGGTCTATGTCTGGCCGGGCGGCGGCATTACGGTGATGGTGGACGTGCTCGCCATGCCGGACAAGTCCTTCGGCTACGTGCCGACGCCGGCGCTCGTCCTGCCGATCGAGTTCACGCTGCCGCTCGCGCAGTATGCCGCCATCGGCGGCCACATGAAGCACGTGGTGAGCGTGCAGCAGGTGCTGGAGGGCACGCGATGGCGATCCGCCTGAGCGACGGCCGGTTGCACCTGCAGCACGGCCCCATCGACCTGGTGATCCTCGGGTCGGAGGCCGAATACGAGCGGGCGTCATTGCGCTTTCGCACCGTGCTCGAGGAACTGGTGGCGGAGCTGCCGCTCTTGCGTGCGCCCGTGCGCGAGGTGTATCCCCTTGCGCGGGGCACCGTCGCGCGCCGCATGATCGCCGCCGTGTGGCCGCATCGCGGGGTGTTCGTCACGCCGATGGCAGCCGTGGCCGGCGCGGTGGCGGACGAGATCCTCGAAGCGATGCAGCCCTCGGGCAAGGCCTACGTCAACAACGGCGGCGACATCGCCGTGCACTTGCCTCGCGGCGAGACCTTCGACGCCGGCATCGTCAACAACCCGCGGCAGCCGATGGTCGACGCGTCGATCCGGCTGGAGGAATCCTGCGGCGTCGCCACTTCCGGCTGGCGCGGGCGCTCGCAGTCCCTCGGCATCGCCGACGCGGTCACTGTCGTTGCAGACTGCGGCGCATCAGCCGACGCCGCGGCGACCATGATCGCCAACGCGGTCAATGCGCAGCATCCCGCGATCCGGCGCCTGCCGGCGCGCGAGGTCAAGGAAGACAGCGACCTTGGCGACCTCCCGGTCACAGTGGCGGTCGGCCCCCTGCCCCCGCACGTCGTGCGCCTTGCGCTCGACGCAGGGGCCAGGGTCGCCGCGGACCTGCGGGCGCGCGGCCTGGTCCGGGCCGCCTATCTCGCGCTGCAGGATCAGACTACGACCGTCGTTCCTGAAGTACACTTTCCGGCACAAGGGAGGTCAGCATGAAAATGAAAGCACTGTTCATCGCCGCTGCGCTGGCGGCAACCGGCGCCCAGGCCCAGACCATCAAGATCGGGGAATTGAACAGCTACAAGGTATTCCCGGCGTTCCTCGAGCCCTACAAGAAAGGCTGGGAACTGGCGCTGCAGGAGATCAATGCCGCCGGTGGCATCAAGGGGCGCAAGCTCGAAGTCATATCGCGCGAGGACGGCGGCAATCCGGGGGACGCGGTGCGCGTCGCCGAGGAACTGATCACGCGCGAGAACGTGTCGGTGCTGATGGGCACCTTCGCCTCGCACGTCGGCCTGGCGGTGTCCAACCTCGCCAACCAGAGAAAAATCGTCTTCGTCGCCGCCGAGCCGCTCACCGACAAGATCGTGTGGGAAAACGGCAACCGCTACACCTTCCGCCTGCGGCCCTCGACCTACATGCAGGTGGCGATGCTGGTCCCCGAAGCCGCAAAGCTGAACAAGCAGCGCTGGGCCATCGTCTACCCGAACTACGAGTACGGGCAGTCCGCCGCCAAGTCGTTCAAGAACCTGCTGACGCAGGCCCAGCCCGGTGCGCAGTACGTCGCCGAGCAGGCGCCGGCCCTGGGCAAGATCGAGGCCGGCTCGGTGGTGCAGGCGCTGATGGACGCCAAGCCCGACGCCATTTTCAGCGCGCTGTTCGGCGCTGACCTGCAGAAATTCGTGCGCGAAGGCAACATCCGCGGGCTGTTCAAGAACATGACCGTGTTCAATCTGCTCGCCGGCGAGCCCGAGTACCTCGATACGCTCAAGGACGAAACGCCGGAAGGATGGTGGGTGACCGGCTACCCCTGGGCGGAGATCAAGACGCCCGCACACCGCAAGTTCCTCGCCGCCTACCAGGCGAAGTGGAAGGACTACCCGCGCCTCGGATCTGTGGTGGGCTACTCGACCATGTACACGGTCGCCAACGCGATCAGGAAGGCCGGCTCCACCGACACCGAGCAGCTGATCGCCGCCCTCAAGGGCCTGGAAATGGACACGCCGATCGGGCCGATCGTGTACCGCGCGGTCGACCATCAGTCCACCATGGGCGCCTACGTCGGGCAGATCACGAAGAAAGGCGGCCAGGGGGTGATGGTCAATTGGCGCTTCGCCGACGGTGCGCATTTCCTGCCTTCGTTCGCGGAAGTACGCGCCATGCGCAAAGACTGAAAGAAGGGGGACAGACCCCATTTGCAAAAACGCAAATGGGGTCTGTCCCCTTTTTTTTCATGTCCGCTTCCTCGATCCTGATCCAGTTCCTGAACGGCCTGGCGAGCGCCTCGTCGCTGTTCCTGGTGGCCGCGGGGCTGTCATTGATCTTCGGCGTCACGCGCATCATCAATTTCGCACATGGCTCGCTGTTCATGCTCGGCATGTACCTCGCGGTCGCCCTGGCGCCGATGCTCGGTTTCTGGTGGAGCGTCCCGCTCGCCGCGCTCGCGGTCGCCGCTTTCGGTGCGCTGGTCGAGGCGACCCTGTTGCGGCGGCTGTACGCGGCGCCGGAGCTGCTGCAGCTGCTTGCGACTTTCGCGCTGGTGCTGGTGATCAAGGACTTCACGCTCTGGGCGTGGGGCCCGGAAGACCTCCTCGGGCCGAGGGCGCCGGGCATGGACGGCGCCGTGCGCATCGCGGGCCTGCGCTACCCCGAGTACGACTTGTTCCTGATCGGCTTCGGTCCACTGGTGCTCGGTGCGCTCTGGTTCCTCCTCAGGCGGACGCGCTGGGGCACGCTGGTCCGCGCGGCAACGCAGGACCGCGAGATGGCGGGGGCGTTGGGCGTCAACCAGCGCTGGCTGTTCACCAGCGTGTTCGCGCTCGGCGCACTGCTCGCCGGCCTGGGCGGCGCGGTGCAGATCCCGCGCGAACCCGCCACCCTGTTCATCGACCTGCAGATCATTTCCGACGCCTTCGTGGTGGTGGTGGTCGGCGGGCTGGGTTCGATCCCGGGCGCGTTCCTCGCCGCCCTGCTGATCGCGGAGATCAAGTCGTTTTGCATCGGGCTGGGGTATTCGAAGATCACTTTGGTGGTCGAATTCATCGTCATGGCGGTGGTGCTGATAGTCCGGCCCTGGGGATTGCTCGGCCGGATGCCGGCGCAGACGCGCGGCCCGGGAGCGCTCGAACTGCCGCTCGCACTGCCTTCGCGCAATGCCTTGGTCGCACTCGGCGGCACGGCCCTCGCCCTGGCCCTGGTGCCCCTGCTCTCCGCGGGCTATACGCTGGTGCTGCTCACGGACATCCTGGTGTTCGCACTGTTCGCCGTCAGCCTGCACTTCATCATGGGACCGGGTGGCCTGCATTCTTTCGGTCATGCCGCGTACTTCGGCCTCGGCGCCTACGGCGCGGGGTTGCTGCTGCTCAAGGGCGGTGTGCCCATGGAACTGGCGCTGGTGTTCGCTCCCCTGCTTGCGGTTCTCGGCGCGCTGGTCTTCGGCTGGTTCTGCGTGCGGCTTTCAGGAGTGTACCTGGCGATGCTGACGCTCGCTTTCGCCCAGATCACCTGGTCGGTGATGTTCCAGTGGGACGCGTTCACCGGCGGCTCGAACGGCCTGATCGGCATCTGGCCCTCGTCCTGGCTGTCGAGCAAGACGGCGTACTACTACCTCACGCTCGCCACCTGCGTCGGCGCAATTGCGCTGCTGTGGCGCGTGCTGTATTCGCCGTTCGGCTATGCGCTGCGCGCCGGACGCGACTCGCCCCTGCGCGCGGACGCGATCGGCATCGACGTGCGCGCGCAACAATGGGCCGCCTTCGTGTTCGCCGGACTTTTCGCCGGGCTGGCGGGCGCGCTGTTCGCATTCTCCAAGGGGTCGATCTCGCCCGAGGCGCTGGCCGTGCCGCGATCGGTGGACGGGCTGGTGATGGTGCTGCTCGGGGGAATCCAGACCCTCACCGGACCGGTATGGGGGGCGGCGCTATTCATCTGGCTGCAGGATGTGGTGTCGCGCAGCGTCGATTACTGGCGCGCGGTGATCGGTGCCGTCGTACTGTTCCTGGTGCTGGTGTTTCCGCAGGGCGTCACGGGCTTCCTGCGTGAGAGGTTCGCGCGATGACGGTGCTCGCCATACGCAACCTGGCGAAGGCCTACGGCGGCGTGCAGGCCGTGCGCGATGTGAGCTTTGCGGTCGCCGCCGGCGAGCTGCTGGCGATGATCGGGCCGAACGGCGCGGGCAAGACCACCTGCTTCAACATGCTGAACGGGCAGGTCGCACCGGATGCCGGCAGCGTGGAATTCGAGGGCCGCAGCCTGCTCGGCCTCTCGCCGCGCCAGATCTGGCGCCTGGGCGTGGGGCGCACCTTCCAGATCACCGCCACTTTCGGCTCGATGACGGTGCGCGAAAACGTGCAGATGGCCCTGCTCTCCCATCACCGGCGCCTGTGGTCGATGACGGCACTCGCCACGCGCAGTTTCGCAGGTGACGCCGACGCGTTGCTGGCCCGCGTCGGCATGCGCGAGCAGGCTGACCGGCCCTGTGCGGTGCTCGCCTATGGCGACTTGAAACGGGTCGAGCTGGCGGTGGCGCTCGCCAGCCGGCCCCGCCTGCTGCTGATGGACGAACCCACCGCCGGGATGGCGCCGCGCGAGCGCAATGAATTGATGCAGCTCGCGGCGGAACTCGCGCGCCGCGGCGGCATCGCGGTGTTGTTCACCGAGCACGACATGGACGTGGTGTTCACGCACGCCGACCGCGTGATCGTGCTGTCCGGCGGCGAGCTGATCGCCGAGGGGCCGCCCGACGCGGTGCGGGCGGATGCGCGCGTGCGCGAGGTCTACCTGGGGAGCGGGAATGCTTGAAGTCTCCGGACTGAACGCAGCCTACGGCCGCGCGCACATCCTTTTCGATCTGGCGTTCGAAGCGCGCGCCGGCGAAGTGGCGGTGCTCCTGGGGCGCAATGGCGCCGGCAAATCCACCACGCTGAAAAGCATCATCGGCATCGTGCGGCCGCTCGCGGGCGAGGTGCATTTCTTCGGCCGGCCGATCCAGCACCTGCAGCCCTACCAGATCGCGCGGCTCGGTGTGGGTTACGTGCCGGAGGACCGGCGCATCTTCACCGACCTGACCGTGATGGAAAACCTGGAAATCGGCCGCCAGCCGCCGCGCGAGGGTGCGCCGCGCTGGACGCCGGCGAAACTGTTCGAGCTGTTCCCGAACCTCGGCCGCATGCAGGACCGGCTCGGCGCGCGCATGTCCGGCGGCGAGCAGCAGATGCTGACGATCGCACGCACGCTGATGGGCAATCCGCGCGCCATTCTGCTCGATGAACCCTCGGAAGGCCTCGCGCCGGTGATCGTCGAGCAGATGGTACGCACCATCCGCGAACTGAAGACCCAGGGCTTGACGGTGTTGCTGTGCGAGCAAAACCTGCACTTTGCGCGGCAGGTTGCGGACCGCGCCTACGTCATCGAGAAGGGCCAGTTGCGGGGCTCGGGCACGCTGGACGAAGTGCGCGAGGAGTACCAGCAGGTATGAGCTGGATCGCGGGCATCGACGTCGGCGGCACCTTCACGGACCTGATCGCGCTGGACTCGGCCAGCGGCGAAGTGCGCCTCGCCAAGGTGCCGACCACCCCGGAAAACCAGGCGCATGGGGTGCTGGCGGCGCTGGACGAGGCGAAGGTCGCGTTCGGCGAGCTGGCACTGATCGTGCACGGCACCACCACCACCACCAACGCATTGTTGGAACGCAAACTTGCCCGGACCGGCCTCATCACCACCCAAGGCTTTCGCGACGTGCTGGAACTGGGCCGCCGCACGCGGCCGCGTTCCTATGGACTCAAAGGCTGGTTCGAGCCGCTGATCCCGCGCGAGTTGCGGCTGGAAGTACCGGAGCGCATGGATGCGGAGGGCGAAGTGGTGCTGCCGCTCGACGAGCCAGCGACGCGCGAGGCGGTGCGCAGGCTGCTGGCGGCGGGCTGCGAGTCCCTGGTGATCCATTTCCTGCACAGCTACATCAATCCGGCGCACGAACAGCGCGCGCTCGCGCTCGCGCGGGAGTCCTGGCCCAACGCCTACGTCACCGCCGGCCACGCCGTGCTGTCGGAATACCGGGAGTACGAACGCGGTGTCACCGCCACCGTCAACGCGAGCGTGCAACCGATCCTGGATCGATACCTCGCGCAGCTGCGCTCGGAGCTCAAGCGCCGCGGTTTTTCCAGGGATCTGCTGGTGATGCAGGGCAACGGCGGCACCGTTTCGGCGGCCATCGCCGCCGAAAACGCGGCCAATACCGTGATGTCGGGGCCTGCCTCGGGGGTCATCGCGGCGGCCTATTCGGCGACCGCCGCCGGCTACCCCAACGCGATCACCTACGACATGGGCGGGACCTCGACCGACGTCGGCCTGATCCGGGACGGCGTGCCCGAAGTGTCCTCCGAGCTCGAGCTCGAATATGCCATGCCGGTCCATGTGCCGATGGTCGATGTGCACACCATCGGCGCCGGAGGCGGGTCGATCGCCACCATCGGCGAGGACGGCCTGCTGCGCGTGGGGCCGAAGAGCGCCGGCGCGCATCCCGGGCCGATCTGCTACGGACGCGGCGGCACCGAGCCGACCATTACCGACGCGAACCTGGTCCTCGGGCGCCTCAATCCCGGAGCGCTGCTCGGCGTGAAGGGCGCCGCGGACCTGGAGCACATCCGGCGCCAGATCCTGGAAAAAGTCGGCAAGCCGCTGGGGCTGGATGCGACCCAGGCGGCTGCGGCCATCCTGCGCATCGCCAACGACCGCATGTCCGGGGCGATGCGCATGGTGTCGCTGGCCCGCGGCCACGATCCCCGGGACTTCGTGCTGTTTGCGTTCGGCGGCGCCGGGCCTTTGCATGCTGCGGCGATCGCCAGGGAACTGGGGATTCCGAAGCTCCTCGTGCCAGCCCGGCCCGGCATCACCAATGCCTTGGGTTGCGTCGTCGCAGACCTTCGGCACGACTTCGTCAATACTGTGAACAAACATGTTCAAGATATTGATATAACATATGTTAACTATGTAATTCAGCAGCAGATTTCAGCGGGCCGAGAGTTGCTCGAGCGCGAAGGAATGGCGATCGAAGGGCTACGCCTGCTGCACAGCGCCGACATGCAGTTCCAGGGGCAGACCCATATGCTAAAGGTCGCCCTCCCCGGCGCCGAAGTGACGCGGGATGCGCTGCAGCAGTTGTTCGAAAAAGCGTACTGGGAACGATTCGCAGTTGAGCTGCCGGAGATCCGCGCGATGCTGGTCAACGTGCATACCGCCGTGATCGGCCTCCGGCCCCGCCTCGACCTTCGGGTTCTTTACGATCGCGCCGCGCCTCATGCGGCGCGAAAGCATTTCAGAGACGCATGGTTCAACAACGCCTGGCACCCCACCCCCATCTATCGCAGGGAGTCCTTGCCGGAAACGCTCACCGGCCCCGCCATCATCGAGCAGCTCGACTGCACGACCGTCCTCGAGCCGGGCAACCGGCTTGCCGTCGACAAACTGGGAAACCTGCTGATCGAGGTCTGAGCGTCCATTACACTGCCACCATGCTCGACCCGATCACCCTGGTCGTGATCCAGAACGGCCTGCAGCAGGTGTGCAACGAGATGGATCTCGCCTTTTGCCGGGCGGCGTTCAGCCCGGTGATTTCCGAAGGCATGGACCGCTCCGACGGCATCTACGCCCGGGAGGATGGCGCGCTGATCGCGCAGGGCGAACTGGGCCTGCCGGTATTCGTCGGCACCATGCAGTTCTCTTCGCAGGCGGTGATCGAGCGCGTGCGCAAGAACGGCTGGAGCGTGGACCCCGGCGACGTGTTCATCGTCAACGATCCCTACCTGGGCGGAACGCACCTGATGGACGTGCGCTTCGTGAAACCGTTTTTCTACCGTGGCAAGCTCTGGTCCTGGCTCGCCAACACTGGCCACTGGCCCGACATCGGCGGCATGGTGCCGGGCGGCTTCTCCGCCAGCGCCACCGAGGTGGAGCAGGAAGGCTTGCGCCTGCCGCCGGTGAAGCTATTCAAGAAAGGCGTGATGGACCAGGAGATCCTGTCCATCATCCTGTCCAACATCCGCATCGCCGATCAGAGGATCGGCGATATCAAGGCCCAGGCTGCGGCGCTCGCGGTGGGCGAGAAGCGCCTCACGGCCCTGCTCGACCGCTATGGCGCGGACACCGTGGATGCAGCGATTGCCGAGCTGCGCGTGCGCGCCGAGCAGCAGATGCGCGCGAAGATCGCCACCATCCCCGCCGGGACCTACACCGGCCACGCAATCGTGGATTCGGACGGCGTGGTGAACGAGCCGCTGCACGTGCGCGTCAAGATCACGAAAACCGCGGACGACGACCTGCTGTTCGACCTGTCGGAGTCCTCTCCCCCTTGCAAGGGGCCGATGAATTCCGTGATCGCCACCACGCGCAGTTCGGTGTACCTGGCGATCAAGCATATTTTTCCCGACGTGCCGATCAACGCGGGGACCTTCGCGCCGCTGAAAATCACCGATCCGGAGGGCACGTTCCTTTACGCACGGTATCCGCGGCCGGTATCGGGCTGCGCCGCCGAGGTCAGCCAGCGCATTGCCGAGGCGGTATTCAACGCGCTCACCGCCGCCATTCCGGAGGACCTGTTCGCCGCGCCGGCGGGAACTTCCGGCAATCTGGCGATCGGCGGGCACGACCCGAAGCGTGACCGCTCCTACGTCATGTACCTGTTTACCGGCGGCGGCTACGGCGGGAGCAGCGCATCGGACGGCATTTCCAACGGCTGCTCGACCATCGGCATTTCCAAGATGCCGCCGATCGAAGTGATGGAACAGTATTACCCAGTGCTATTCGAGGAGTTTTCGCTCTACGAGGGCTCGGGCGGCGCGGGAGAGAGCCGCGGCGGATTCGGCGTCAATTACACCATCCGCGTGCGGCGCGGGTCCGCGCGCGCGTCGATGGTCATGGATCATGGCCGCACCGGCCCGCTGGGTGCGCTGGGAGGCGGCGAAGGCGGAGTCAACAAGGTCGCGATCGAGCAGTCGGGCAAGGAGTACCGGCCCCCGCACCTGTCCAAGGATCAGGACATCCAGCTTGCGCCGGGTGATTGCATTCGGGTCTCGACCCCGGGCGGCGGCGGCTATGGCGACCCGCTGCGTCGCGCGCCCGAAAAAATTGCGCAGGACCTAAGCCGCGGCTACTACACGCGGGACGAGGCCGCGCGCCTGTTCGGCGTGCGCTTCGCGCCGGACGGGCGCCCCTACCGCTAGTAGCGGTAAGGCTCCGCGCACTTCACGATCTCGACCGTGGTCGGCAGGTCGAGGCAATGGCGCGCATCCTCATTCATTCTCGCCGGCATCTTCTTGCCGGTGGCGCTCGCCGTCTTCGAAGCCTTGGGCTCCCCGGACTGGACGGTCATCCCGGCCGGCTTGGCCGTCGGCGTCTGGGCAAGCGCCCAGGCCGCGGGCAGAACCGCGAGTAGCGCAACAAGAACTCTAGCTAAAGCCTTGTTTGTCATGGACCTGTCCTCAATCGACCTACTGCGGTTGCCATGCTAGAACCAACCGGCAGCGGAAGCAAATCGGCTGCTAATCTAGGGTCCATGGCGTCCCTCGCCCGATTTGCGTGGCTTTCGGTCGCCGCGGCCCTGGCAACCATGGTGCTCAAGGGAATCGCGGCCTGGGTCACCGGGTCGGTGGGGCTGCTCTCCGACGCGCTGGAGTCGTTCGTCAACCTGGGCGCCGCGCTGCTCACGCTATGGATGCTGCGGCTCGCCCTGGTGTCGCCCGACGCCAAGCATCCTTTCGGCTACAGCAAGGCGGAATACTTTTCGGCCGTCCTCGAGGGCGCGCTGATCCTCGTCGCCGCCCTCGCGATCATCGCTTCGGCCGTGCCCAGGCTGTTCGAACCGCGCCCGATCGAAGCAGTCGGCGTCGGCCTGCTGCTCTCGCTGGGCGCGACGGCCATCAATCTCGGCGTCGCGCTGGTGCTGCTGCGCGCATCGAAACAGCACCATTCCATCGCTCTCGAAGCGGACGCGCAACATCTGCTGACCGATGTGTGGGCCTCCTGCGGCATCGTTGCCGGCGTCGGCACCATCGCCCTGACCGGCTGGCTGATCCTCGATCCGCTGATCGCGATAGCGGTGGCGTTCTATATTGTCTGGACAGGCGTCGGCGTCATCCGTCGCTCGGTCTGGGGCCTGCTGGATCGATCGCTGCCCGAGAGCGAACTCGAGCACATTCGCGCGATCCTGGAGCCCTACAGATCCAAGGGCATGGACTACCACGCGCTGCGCACGCGGCGTGCCGGGCGCCGCCGCCTGGTGGAACTGCACTTGCTGGTGCCCGGGCAGATGAGCGTGCGCGAAGGCCACGCCGTCGCCGACGAGATCGAAGATCAGATCCGGGCTGCCCAGCCCGGCACGGCAGTGCTGACGCACCTGGAACCGATCGAGGATGCGGCGTCGTACCGGGACGAGGATTTGTTTCGCTAGAGTTCCCGCGCCCGCTCCCGCAGCACGTATTTCTGGATCTTGCCGGTCGCCGTCGTCGGCAGGTCGCCGAACACCACCTTCTTCGGCACCTTGAATTTCGCCAGGTTGTCGCGGCACCACTTGATGAAATCCTCTTCGGTAGCGCTCGCGCCGGGTTTCAGTTGCACGAAGGCGCAGGGCGTCTCGCCCCATTTTTCGTCGGGCCGTGCCACGACCGCGGCCAGCGCGGTCGACGGATGCTTGTACAGAGCGATCTCCACCTCGACGGACGAAATGTTCTCGCCGCCGGAGATGATGACGTCCTTCTTGCGGTCCTTGATCTCGATGTAGTTGCCCGGATGCCAGACTGCGAGGTCGCCGGTATGCATCCAGCCGCCATGAAACGCCTCCCGGGTCGCCTTCGGATCCTTCAGGTAACCCAGCATCACGGTATTGCCCTGCACCAGGATCTCGCCCATGGCCTGGCCGTCCTTCTTCACCGGCTTGCACGATTTCGGGTCCGCGACGATGTGGCCTTCCACCACCTGGTAGCGCACGCCCTGGCGCGCCATTTGCACCGCCCGGTCCTCCTGTGACAGGCCGCCCCAGGAATCCTGCACCGCGCAGAAGGTGGAGGGCCCCTGCAACTCCGTCATGCCGTAAATGTGCAGGACCGTAAAGCCCAGTTCCTCCATACCCTTGATCACCTTGGCGGGCGGCGGCGAGCCGCCCGTCATGATGTGCACTGCCTGCGTGAATTGCCGCCTTTGCTGCTCGGGCGCGGCAACGAGCATCGTCAGCACGGTGGGCGCCCCGCACATGTGTGAGACCCCATGTTCGACGATCATGGGAAAGATCTGCGCTGGATCCACGGCGCGCAGGCACACATGCGTTCCCGCCATCGCGGTGACCGACCAGGGATAGCACCAGCCATTGCAGTGGAACATGGGCAAGGTCCACAGGTAGACCGGGTGCGTGGGCATGGCCCAGGCGACGATGTTGCCCAGCGACTCCAGGAAGGTGCCGCGGTGGTGGTACACGACGCCTTTGGGCCGGCCCGTCGTGCCCGAGGTGTAGTTCAGGGCGATGGGATCCGATTCGGAACGCGGCAGCGACCACTTGAACGCGGGATTCCCGCCGCCGATGAACTTCTCGTATTCGACCGATCCGAGGCGCTCTCCCGGGCCGGTGTAGAGCGGGTCGTCGACGTCGATCACCAGGGGCTTTTTCTTCAGTTTCTTCAGCGCGGGCCCGACCACCCCGGCGTAGACACGGTCGGTAATGAACACCTTCGCCTCGCCGTGCGCCAGGATATAGGCGACGGTTTCGGCATCCAGCCGGGTATTGATGGCATTGAGCACCGCGCCGGCCATCGGCACACCGTAGTGCGCATCGAGCAGCGCCGGCACATTGGGCAGCATCGCCGCGACCACGTCGCCGCGCTTCACGCCGCGTTGCTCAAGCGCCGAGGCCAGGCGCTTCGCGCGCTCGTAGAACTGCGCGTAGTTGATGCGCGTCGCGCCGTGCACCACGGCGACGCGCTGCGGATAGATTTCAGCGGCCCGGGCCAGAAACACGATGGGCGAGAGCTCGCTGCGGTTCGCGGCCCCTGGCTTGAGGCCGGACCAGAGATTCTTCCGCACTGCAGCAACGCGTTTCTTTGTTCCCATGCCCGGCCTCCCCGATTTACACTGCCTCGGCAAATCTACCGCAAGGAGGAGACCCCGTGAAGAAACTAACACTGGCCGTATCGCTCGCGCTCTGCGTTGGCACGGCTTACGCGCAGAACAAGACCATCCAGATCGCCGGCTTCGGCGCCAAGTCCGGCGTCGTGCGTTCGTTCGGCGTCAACAGCGAAGCGGCATTGCTGGCCGCCGCGGACGTGATCAACAAGGGCGGCGGCGTGAAGCTCGCCGATGGCTCGAAAGCCAGGATTGCGATTGAGTTCTACGACGACCGTTGCAACGCGGAGGAAGGCATCTCCGTCATCCGCCGCATCGCCGGCACCGACGCCGTGGTGGCTGTGGGCCCCACTTGCTCCAACGTGGCCGAGCCGCTGTTCGGCATCCTGCAGAAGAAGGTCGGCGACGCGAGCGACTCGGGACTCCAGTTCCCGGTGTTCACCGATGTGGCCATCAAGGTCGGCCTGGCGAAGATCTCCGAGTGGGCGTTCCGCAACGTGCCCAACGAGATGACCATGTACAACTCGCTGTTCTACTGGCTGCGCACCACGCATCCGAACGCGAAGACCGTCTACGGGGGCGTCGAGGAGGATTTCGCGCATTCCCGCGCCACGTGGTACCTGGTGATGAAGGGGCGCGCCGAAGCGAGCGGCTTCGAGGTGCTCGGCAACTCGAAATGGCTGCTGGCCGACACCAACTTCGCCACGCAGGTGCGCGAAATGAAGAAGGCCAATGCGGATGTGGTCGCCATTTCCGCGCACCCGTTTACGACCTGCGGGGTGTTGAAGGAGATGCAGCGCCAGGGCGTGAAGCCGAAGCTGCTGGTCGGCCTCACCAGTTCCTCGAGCCTGGAGACGCTGCAGGGCTGCGCCAAGCAGGCCGAGGGCATCATCATCCCCACCTCGTTTGCGCCGATTAACAAGGAGGCGATCAACGCCGCACAGAGCACGGCGAAGTTCAAGGGCAACGCCGACCTGCATTCGATGGCGGCGTGGGAAAACATGTTCATCCTCAAGAACGTCATGGAATCGGAAAAAATCACCGGCACGGACGTGCAGGGCGATCGGCGCAAGATCCGCGACGGCCTGGCGAAACTCAAGACCACCAAGGGCCTGATCGGCGTGAGCAAGCGCGACGCCGAGCGCGAGGCGGACAAGCCCTACCTCTTCGTGCATGCGAAGAAGGGCGAGTGGAAAGTCCTGTACAACCCGCTCTAAGCGCACACAGGGGGAGCCCACGGGCGCGGTGAACCCGCGCCCGTTTCTTTGCCCATGCTGGATTTCCTGCAAGCGGTATCCGACGGCGTGCTGTTCGGCGCCACCTATGCGCTGATCGGCATCGGCTTCACGCTGGTGTTCGGCGTGATGCACAAGATCAACATGGCCTATGCCGCAGCGTCCGTGGGCGGCGCCTATTGCGGCCTGCTGGTGCTCAAGGTGATGGCCGGCGCCCCGGCCTGGCTGGTGTTCCTCGGCGCCTTCGCTGCCGGCGGAGTGCTCGGCTGGATGGTTTACCTGACCTGCTTTCACTTCATTCCGCTGTCCAGCCCGCTCGCCACGCTGATGTCCACCGTCGGCATGCTGCTGCTCATCGACGAAGTCATCGTGCACGTCACCAACGGCATGCCGCAGAACTACCCGCTGATGTTCGACGACGTCATGCTGCGCGCGGGGGAGTTCACCTTGCGCGGCGACCTGCTGCTGGTGTTCGGCGTATCGGTGCTGGTGATGATCGGGTTGCTGCTGCTGCTGTACCACACGCGCCTCGGGCTCGCCACGCGCGCGGTATCGCAGCAACCGGTGGCGGCGCAGCTGTGCGGCATCCGCCTGGTGCGCGTCAACGCGCTCACTTTCGTGGTCACCGGCCTCCTCGGCGGCATTGCCGGCGCGCTGATCGGAGCGTCGGTGGGCATGCTTTCGCCGCTGCTCACCCTGCCGCTTACCGTCAAAGGCCTGATCGTCACCGTGATCGGCGGTCTGGGCAGCGTTCCCGGCGCGATCGTCGCCGGCCTGCTGGTCGGGGGCTTCGAGAACGTGCTGCAGCTGTATCGCGGCGTCACCGAGCGGGATCTGTACGTGATGCTGCTCCTGTTCGTGTTCCTCGTGTTCAGGCCCGGCGGCATCTTTGCGCCGAAAAGCGGCCGGGACTGACATGGACTTCTACTTCAGCCTTGCGCAATTGATCGGCGTACATACCCTGCTCGGCCTGTCCGCCTACATCGTGCTGCTCACCGGGCAGGTCAGCCTGGCGCAGGCCGGCTTCTTCGCCGTCGGCGCCTACACGGCCGGCATGCTCACCGTTCTCGCCGGCTGGCACCTGGTGCCGGCGCTTGGCGCGAGTGCGCTCAGCGGCGCGGCTGTCGCTTGCGCCGTTGGTTTTCCGGCGCTGCGCGTCAAGGGCCTGATGCTGGTCATTGCCACCCTCGCCTTCGGCGAGGGCGTGCGTCTGTTCTTCTTCAACTTCGACTACCAGGTCGCCGTAGACGGCATCCGGCTCGGGCCCCTGGGCGGCGAAGGCTTCAGGCAGATCCGCTTCTTTCCGGAAAACGGTTGGGGCACCGGCGAGGTGATGCTGTTTATGTGGGTTTTCGTGATCGCGGCGATGGCGCTGCTGTGGTGGTTCGATCGCTCGCGCTATGGCTCGGTGCTGCGTGCGGTGGGCGAGGACGAGCTGGCGGCGCAGTCGGTCGGTATCAACCTGACTGCGGTCAAGGTGAGCGCGATGACCGTCGGCGGCGCGATTGCCGGCGTCGGCGGTGGCCTGTACGCGCACTACACCACGCACATCGAGCACTCGAGCTTCAACATCCTGGTGGCGACCTTCGCCATCGCCTATCCCATCCTCGGCGGGCTGCGCAACGTGTTCGGCACCCTGTTGGCCGTGATTTTCGTGCAGGGCTTCCTGGTGGAAGGCCTGCGCTTCATGGGCGACTGGCGGAACCTGCTGTTCGGCGCGCTCATCGTGCTGGCGATGAACCTGCGTCCCAGCGGCTTCCTCGGCGGGCGGCGGCGTGCTTGAGTTGAAGGCCCTGTCGCGCCACTTCGGCGGCGTGCGGGCCGTGGACGGCATCGACCTCGCCGTGGCCGGGGGCCAGATCTTCGGCTTGATCGGCCCCAACGGCTCCGGCAAGAGCACCACGGTAAACGTGATCACCGGCCTGCTGCCCCCGACCTCGGGAACGATCCTGTTCCGCGGCGAGGACATCGGCGCCCTGCCCACGCACCTGCGACTGCGCGCGGGCATTGCGCGCACTTTCCAGAACATCCGGCTGTTCGGGCAGCTGAGCGTATGGCAGAACCTCTGGGTCGCGCAGAACTCCGCCGAGGATCGGGCGCGCCAGGGTTTCTTCGCGCGCTGGCTCGGCGGCCAGGGCGGGGTGCGCGAGGAGATCGCGCGCCTGCTGGAGTTCTCGGGCCTGGCGCACAAACAGGACGAGTTGGCCGCGAATCTCGCTTTCGGCGAGCAGCGGCGCCTGGAGCTGGCACGCGCGCTTGCGGCGCGGCCCAAATTGCTGCTCCTCGACGAGCCCGCCGCCGGCATGAACAGCGAGGAGATCGCTCAATTGCGCGACCGTATCCTCAAGCTGCGGGACACCGGCATCACCATCGTGCTGGTCGAGCACGTCATGGAGCTGGTGATGGGCGTCACCGACCGCATCGCCGTGCTCAACTTCGGCCAGAAGATCGCGGAAGGCACGCCGGCCGAGATCCAGGCGCATCCCGCCGTGCGCAAGGCCTACCTGGGAGGCGAAGCCGCGTGAGCCTCCTCAAGATACAGGACGTGGTCACCGCCTACGGCAAGATCGAGGCGCTGAAAGGCGTATCGCTCGAGGTCGCGCCAGGTTCGATCACCTGCCTGCTCGGGCCGAACGGCGCCGGCAAGACAACGCTGATGATGACCGTCGCCGGCATCCTCAAACCTCGCAAGGGCGGTATTTCGTTCGCCGGCGAGGAAATCGCCGGGCGCGCGCCGCATGACATCGTGGCCCGGGGCGTGGCGCTGGTGCCCGAGAACCGGCTCGTGTTCCCGGCCATGACGGTGCTGGAGAACCTGCTCGCCGGCGCTTACCAGCGAGGCGACAAGAAGGCCGTCGCCGAGGACATCGACCGGATGTACGCGCGTTTTCCCCGGCTCAGGGAGCGCTCCGCCCAGCACGCCGGCACGCTGTCCGGCGGCGAGCAGCAGATGCTCGCGGTGGCGCGCGCGCTGATGAGCCGCCCCAGGTTGCTGCTGATGGACGAGCCCTCGCTCGGCCTGGCGCCGCTGGTGGTCGAGGAGATCTTCCGCATCATCGCCGAGTTGCACAGGGACGGCGTCAGCATCTTCTTCGTCGAGCAGAACGCGCACATGGCGCTCAAGGTGGCGCAGCATTTCTTTCTCATCGAGCAGGGCAGGATCAGCTTCAGCGGCACGCCCGGTGCGCTTGCGGAGGACGAGGTGATCAGGCGCGCGTACCTCGGCTCCGCGCAGCAATAGGCGTGCTCGCCGACCTGATCCAGAACACCCTGGACGGCCTGAGCATCGGCGCCGCCTATGCCTTGCTTGCGCTCGGCTTTACCCTCATCTTCGGCGTCCTGCGCCGTGCCAATCTGTCCTATGGCGCAGCCATCATGTTCGGCTGCTACTGCGCAACCTGGACCCATCTCAATTTCGGCGCCGGGCTGCTGCTGCTGGCCGCGATCACGGTCGCCGGCACGGTGCTCGCCGGCGCTTACGTGGAGCGGTTGTGTTTCGCTCCGCATCGCGGCGGCTCGATGATCGCCGCCATGGTGGCGAGCTTCGCGCTGTGGATGCAGTTCGAGGAGCTGGTGACCCTCGTCATGCCGACGCACCTGTATGCCTTCCCGGCGCTGTACGAGGGCGCGCCCCTGGCGTTCGGCCCGTATACGCTGCGCGTCGACGCGCTGGTCATGTTCGGCGCGGCGATCGCCGCCTGCGCCCTCCTGTGGGGGACGCTATACCGCACGAGATTCGGACTTGCGGTGAGGGCGGTGACCGAGCAGCCGGCTGCCGCGTCGCTTGCCGGCATCAACCTGCCCTGGGTCTACGTGCGCGTCTTCGCGCTCGCTTCCGCAATCGGTGGCGTGGCCGGCTACCTGGTGGTCGCCAGCCACGGCCAGATCACGCCGATGCTCGGCATGTGGTCCACCCTGAAAGGCCTGCTGGCGATGATGCTCGGCGGCCTGGGTTCGCTGCCGGGTGCGGTCGTGGGCGGCCTTGCGCTCGGGCTGCTGGAAGCGCACAGCCAGTGGTTCCTCGGCCCGCAGCTGCGCGACCTGATTGCCTACCTGTTGCTGTTCGTCCTGCTCGCCGCGAGAGTGCCATGGATGCATACACGATCGGCGTCCTGACGAACATCGGGCTGTTCTCGTTCGTCGCACTGTCCGCCTACCTGCTGCTCGTGGCCGGTGAACTATCCTTCGGCCAGCAGGCGTTTTTCGGCGTCGGCGCCTATGCCGGCGGCATATTCACGGCGATGTACGGTTGGCCCCTACCGCTTGCGGCACTGGCCGCCATGACGCTCGGCGCATTGGCCCAGTTCCTCGTCGGCTTGCCAACGCTGCGCCTGCGCGGCCTGTACTTCGCCATGTCCACGCTGGCTGCCGCAGAGATGGCGCGCATCCTGTTCGAGCTCCTGCATTTCCAGCGCGAGGTGAAGGGCGAGCTCACCGGTCCGGACGGCACGCAGGGGTTTCGCGGCATCCGCTGGATCTTCGAGCACGGCATCGAACCGATCGATTACCTCGGCATGGTGGTTGGCCTGCTCGCGGTGGTGCTGGCGGGTTTCTTCCTCGTCGAGCGCTCCAGGCTGGGGGCGACGCTGCGCGGCGTGGGTCAGGATCCCGAACTTGCCGCCTCGCTAGGCATCGACATCCAGCGCGTCAAGCTCGGCGTGGCCGCCGCCGCGGGGGCGCTGGCGGCGCTGGGCGGCGTACTCTATGCGCACCACAACACCTACATCGAGCCGCGCAATTTCGACATCATGCTGGGCGTGCACAGCCTGGCGTACGCGCTGATCGGCGGACTGGGCACCGCGTTCGGCCCGCTGCTGGGCGTGGTGCTGGACATCGGAGCCCTGGAGGGCAGCCGCGTGTTCCACGACTATCGCATGATCGTGTTCGGGGGTCTGGTCGCCCTGCTCCTGGTGTTCCGGCCGCGCGGCTTGCTGGATGAAAGGATGGTCCGATGGTTAAGAGCGCGCTTACCCTGATTTTCCTCCTGCTGCCCGCGCTGGCGCACGCGCAAACACCGCAGGCGGACCTGCGCTGCATCGCCACCGGCACGGATTTCGTCTACGACTGCACCATCCGGCTCTCGCGCGCCGGCAAACCGCTCGAGGGCGTGCAGATCACGGTAGGCGCCGACATGCCGTCGATGCCGATGGCGCACAACACACGGCCCGAGCAGGCCCGCTCCGGCACGCTGCCCGGCGAATACAAGGTGCGGCTGGATCTGGAGATGCTGGGCGAGTGGGCGGTAAAGTTGCGCCTCGGCGGTCCGGTGCGCGACCAGTTGATCCTGCATTACGAGTTCGACAGCAAGGGTGCGTCGCCCAAGCGCAGATGACGCGATTGCCGTTCAAGCAGGTCGATGTGTTCACCGGCAGGCCGTTCTTCGGCAACCCGGTGGCGGTGGTGATCGGCGCCGAGCAGCTCGGCACGGAGGAAATGCAGCGCATTGCCGGCTGGACCAATCTTTCCGAAACCACGTTTCTTCTGCCGCCGACGCAGCCCGGTGCCAGCTACCGCTTGCGCATTTTCACGCCACGCCAGGAGCTGCCGTTCGCGGGCCATCCCACGGTCGGCAGCGCGCACGCCGCGCTCGAGAGCGGCTTCGCCAAGGCAGCGAACGGCAAACTCAAGCAGGAATGCGGCGCCGGGGTCCTGGACCTGTCGATCGAGGATGCGGGCGGCGTGCGCCGCATCTATGTACGTGCGCCGGCGCCGAAAGTGCAGGCGGTGGAAACTTCCCTGTTCAAGGGCGCACGCGCCATTCGGGTCGACGTCGGCCCGGTGTGGGTGGTGATCGATATGGGTCAGGCGGAATCCGTGGACGCGCTGCAATCCGACATGGCAGCGATCGAAGAATTGTCGGCGCAGTTCGATGCGACCGGCGTGACGGTCTTCGGCCGTAGCGGCAATTCGGCGACACCAATCCACGTGCGCTCCTTTGCGCCCGCGCATGGCGTGCCCGAAGACCCGGTCTGCGGCAGCGGCAACATCTCGGTTGCCGCGTTCCTGCGCGAAACCGGATTGCTGAAGGAGTTCGGCCCGCGCTATACCGCGCGCCAGGGCATGCAGGTCGGCCGCGACGGCCAGGTGCAGGTGCGCGTCAGCGCCGACGCCATCGAGATCGGCGGCGAAGCGGTGACCTGCGTGGACGGCGGGCTGCGCGTGGCCTAGAGAACTTTGCAGGCCTCATCGAACGTCAGCCGTGGGTTGCGCGGAAAGATCTTCGCAGGATCGGCCTTGCCAAGATTGACGAGGAAGTTCGACTTCCAGCGACCGTCCGCAAAGAACGCGGCGTCCACTTTTGCATTGTCAAACCCCGACATCGGCCCGCAATCCACCCCCAGCGCGCGCGCCGCGATGATGAAGTAGGCCCCCTGCAGCGAGCCATTGCGCAACGCCACGCGGTCCACCATCGCCTTCTTGTCCTCGCCCTCGAAACCGTCCTTCGCCTTCGGATTATTGAGGAAATTCTTCGGCAGCAGTTCGTAGAACCTGGAGTCGTAGGCGATGATCGCGGTGACCTGCGCCTTCATGGTCTTTTCCAGGTTGCCCGGGCTGAGCGCCGGCGCAAGCTTGTCCTTGGCCGCCTTCGAGCGCACGAACACGATGCGCATCGGCTGCGTGTTCATGGTGGTCGGCGCCCATTTCATCAGGTCGTAGATCTCGCGCAGTTTCTCGTCCGGCACCGGCGTATCGAGAAATCCCTGCGGGGTGTGGGCATCGCGGAATATTGCATCCAACATTTTGTTGTCCAAGATTTGTACCTCCTTGGCCGATGTTAGCATCGGCCGCATGGAGCTCGCGCAGTTCATCCGTCCCGGCGACGGCGTGGTTTTCGGCCAGGCCTGCGCCGAGCCACAGACCCTGGTGGAGTCGCTGGTTGCGCAACGCGCGTCCTTTTCCGGCGCGACGCTGTTCATGGGCGTGAACTGGTCCGGCACCGTCAAGCCGGAGCACGCCGACCATTTGCGCCTATCGGCCTACTGCGGTTCCGGCCATAACCGCGCGCTCGCCGACGCGGGTGTGCTCGACATCCACCCCCACCCCTATTCGCAGCTCGCGCGCCTGATCCGCGCGCGGAGCATCCGCGCCGACGTCGTGCTGGTGCAGGTCAGCCCGCCGAACGCGAAGGGCGAATACAGTCTGGGCTTGGCCGCGGAATACCTGGTGCCGGCGCTTGAAGTCGCCCGCACGGTCTTCGCGGAGATAAACGACCGCGTGCCATGGACGCACAGCGACAAGCTGCTGCAGCGGTCCGAGATCGCGGCACTGATTGAAACGTCCCGCGAGCCGGTGGTCCTGCCCTACGGCGCGCCCGGGCCGCTCGAACAGGCCATCGCGCGCCACGCCGTTCCGTACGTATGCGACGGGGCGACGATCGAGACCGGCCTGGGCGCGCTCCCCGATGCGGTCCTGCGCCTGCTCGGCGATCGCAAAGACCTGCGCATCCATTCCGGATCGGTGGGCGACGGCGTGGTTGAGCTGATGCAGAAAGGCGTCGTCGCCGAGGCCCACGGCGGCACGCTCATGGGCACACGCAAGCTCTTCGACTACGCAAGGGAAAACCCAAACATCCGCTTGCGCTCCATCGAGTACACGCACAACCCCCGCGTCCTGGGCCAGATCGAGCGGTTCGTCGCGCTCAATTCCGCCGTCGAGGTCGACTTCACCGGCCAGGTCAACGCCGAAGTGGCGAAAGGCAGCTACCTGGGCGCGGTCGGCGGCGCGCTCGACTTCGTCCGCGCCGCGAATCATTCGCCAGGCGGCGTGTCGCTCATCCTGCTGCCTGCCGCGCGAGTGGTGGAAAAGTTGCAGGGCCCGGTGGCCACGCCGCGCAGCGAAGCCGGCGTGATCGTCACCGAGCGCGGTGCCGCGGACCTGCGCGGCTGCACGCTGCGCGAGCGCATCGAGCGCATGCGCGCCATCGCTAGCGAAAGTCCCTGAGCTCCTTCACCGTCCAGAACGGCGCCACCGCCAGACCGATGGCGCAAAGCGACAGCGCGAATGCGGCCCGGTAGCCGCCTGTCAGATCGTGCAAGACCCCGCCCATCAGCGAACCGAACGCGGCGCCAATCGCATTGGCCGAATAGATCAGCCCGTAGATGGTCGCCACCTTCGGCCCGGCGAACTTGCGCGTGGCGATGGACGAGACGATCGGTCCTCGCACGCCCATGCACAACCCGAACACCGCGACAAAAGTCGCGAGCAGCAGGCCCGAGGGCCAATAAGACAAAGCCACCAGGATCAGGAGCCCGCCCGCCGTCCCGGCAAAGCTCGCGCTCACGGTGTTGCGGAAGCCGAAGCGCTCGGCGAGCAGGCCGCTCAGGGACACCGAAACCACTGACAGCATGCCAGTGACGCCGAACGCCGTGGCGGCCGTGATGGGCGAGAAGCCGAGGTCGATGAAATACACCACCGCCTGCACTAGCACCGCGAACATGGCGGTGGCGGTGAAGAAGAACACTTGCACCAGTGCCCAGTACAGGCGCGTGCGCAGGGCCGCACGCAACCGTCCAGCCGGCGGCCGCGGCGCGCTCCCTCAGACCGCTCACGCTCTCCTGCAAGCCCGCCACGTACAGGCGCCACGGCACGACAAACAAGGCGAACGGAACTGCCAGGAACACCACCACAGCGAGTATCTGGTAGGCGCCGCGCCAGCCGATCTGCCCGATCAGCCATTGCGACAGCGGCACGAACAGCAGCACGCCCGTGCCCGTGGCGGCGAAGGCAATGCCGATGGCGGTCGACAGGCGCGCGCGGAACCAGCGCGTGAGCAGCGCCGAAGCCGGCACCATGCCGACCAGACCCACGCCGACCCCGATGGTCACGCCAATGAACAGGTAGAACTCCCACAAATTGCCGAGCGTGGACGCTAGGAAGAAGGCGGCCGACAGGCATAGCAGCCCGCCGCTGTAGGTGACGCGCGGACCGAAACGGTCGAACAGCGTACCGGCGAGCGGCGCCATGAACGCGCCCACCAGCAGGTACATCGAATAGACGCTGGTGAGCTGCGAGCGCGCCCAGCCGAATTCGCGCTCCAGCGGCAGCAGGAACACCGCGTAGGTGTCGCCGCTGCCGCGCCCCAGCAAGTTGAACAAGAACACGGTCGCCAACACCGCGACCGCCGTACGCTCCTGCCCTTTCAACGCGGCGCCGGCTCGAGCACGTACACCTGGCGCAGGTATGCGAGGTAGCCCGCATCCGTGCTCACCGTCTTGCCCGGCGCATCCGACACTTTGGCCACTGGCTGGCCGTTGCATTCGATCATCTTGATGACGATGTTGATCGGCTCGAAGCCGACGTCGTTGGTGAGGTTGGTGCCGATGCCGAACGCGGTGCGCGCCCGGCCGTGGAAGCGACGCGCGATCTCGATCGCCAGCGGAACCGACAGCTGGTCGGAGAAGATCAGCGTCTTGTTGTGCGGGTCCACGCGGTTCTGCTGATAGTGCGCGATCATCTTCTCGCCCCAGGCGAAGGGATCGCCCGAATCGTGGCGTGCGCCGTCGAACAGCTTGCAGAAGTACAGATCGAAATCGCGCAGGAAGGCGTCCATGCCGTAGGTGTCGGACAGCGCGATCCCCAGGTCGCCGCGGTACTCCTGCGCCCACTTGTCCATGGCGAAAATCTGCGCATCGCGCAGGCGCGGGCCGAGCGCCTGGCAGGCCTGCATGTACTCGTGCGCCAGGGTGCCGAGCGGGGTCACGCCGAAGCGCATCGCCAGCCAGACATTGGAGGTGCCGGCAAAGTACTGCGGCACTTCGCCCTTCAGCGTGCGGATCACTTCCTCGTGCCAGGACAGCGAGAAGCGCCGCCGCGTGCCGAAATCGGAAATCCTGAAATCGAGCGCCGGCTCAACCTTGCGTACCAGGTCGATCTTGCCCGCCAGGCGCCTGCGCCCCTCGCCCAAGTCTGCGCCCGGCTGGGTGCGCCGGAAGTACACTTCGGAAACGATGGCCAGCACCGGAATTTCGTGGAGGATGGTATGCAGCCACGGCCCGCGGATGGTGATGTCGATCTCGCCCGGCGCCGCGCCGCGATCGATGCGGATGTACTTCTCATTGAAATGGAACAGGGCGAGAAAGTCCACGAAGTCCGACTTCATGAAGCGCAGCCCACGCAGGTAGGCGAGTTCCTCGTCGCGGAAACGCAGCTGGCACAAGTCGGCGACCTCGCGCCCGATCTCGTCGACGTAAGGCGTCAGGTCAACCCCCTCGGTGCGGCACTTGAAGCGGTACTCGACCTGCGCGCCGGGAAAATGGTGCAGCACCACCTGCATCATGGTGAACTTGTACAGGTCGGTGTCGAGCAGCGAACGGATGATCATGCGGGAATTCTACCGGCCACGAACCGCGGGGCGCCCGCCGGTGCTGGTCGCCGCACGCAGCCCGCCACGCCGTGCACCGGGATTGCGGCCATGCAGCATTCTACTTGCGCCCGGCCTGATACTGGATATACTTCCACCACTGTAAGGACTCACAGTAAGGAAGGCACGCATGGCCCTTGTCGAACCGCTGACCGAACGCCAGAGCGAGATTCTGAAGCTGGTGCGCGAACTCACCGAGTCCTCCGGCTTCCCGCCCACGCGTGCCGAGATCGCGGAGAAAATGGGATTCCGCTCGGTGAACGCCGCCGAGCAGCACCTGCGCGCGCTGGAACGCAAGGGCGCGCTCGAGATCCTGCAGGGCGCATCGCGCGGGCTGCGCATCAAGGGCAAGGGCGGCGCACGCGTCGGCCGCCTGATGGAATTGCCGGTGGTCGGGCGCGTGGCGGCCGGCAGCCCGATGCTCGCGGAGGAACACCTGCAGGGCCACTACCAGGTCGATCCGAACATGTTTACGCCGCGCGCGGACTACCTGCTGAAAGTGCGGGGCATGTCGATGCGCGACGCCGGGATCCTCGAGGGCGATCTGCTCGCCGTGCACCGCACGCCGGAGGCACGCACCGGGCAGGTGGTGGTGGCGCGCATCGCCGACGAGGTCACGGTGAAGCGCTACCGGCGCCGGGGCCACAGCGTGCAACTGCTGCCGGAGAATCCGGATTTCGAACCGATCGAGCTGGACCTGCGCCGCGATCCCCTGTCCATCGAAGGCGTTGCCGTCGGCGTGATCCGCAACGGCAGGAGCCTGTAAGCCGGGCACTGCAGTTCCGGTGGTGCCGATATAATTGAGGCGGACCCTCGCCTCCACGATGAATTCCAGCAGCGCAGCAACCGCGCCCGTGGCGCCTGCACGCTCCGCCGACGCAAGCGGCGGCACCGACCCGCAGCGCGTCCTTGCCGACCGCGTCGAACAGCTCTACAGCCAGATGCCGATGGGCATCGTGGTCACGCTGGTCATCGGCGGCATCGCCGATGCAGGCGTCGATGGCCGGCGGGTCGTCGCTCCGGGCGCCGTCTTCCACGCGCTTGCCGATCTCGGAGATCTTGGCGAAACCGTAGGAATTGCCCACGCCTTTCATGCGGTGGCCGAGGTGGCGCAGTTGCTTGTAGTCCCGGGCAGAGAGCGCGGCGCGCAGCGTCTCGACTTCTTTCTGCCGGTTCTTGAAGAACACCGGGATCAGGTCGGCGAGATCCTTGGCAACGGTGACGACGGGATTATCTTCGGTCATTTTGGTCGCGATTATAGGGGGTTTGTCGGCGGCCGACGCGCTGGAATGTCAAAGCCGGTCAGAGAGTTAGACAGATTAGTGGAAGTCGCGCGACTGCGCCTGGAGGCGCCCCAGCAGCGCGCTGTGATCGAACAGGCGCCGTGCGATCAGGTGCACGACCTCCCCGTCGCGCTCGATGCCCCCTTCGACCGCGAGCAGGCGCGCGCCCAGCAGCTCGGGCCGCTGCCGTTCGATCAGGTCGCGCCACACCACCACGTTGACGCTGCCGGTCTCGTCCTCCAGGGTCAGGAACATCACGCCGCTCGCCGTCTCCGGACGCTGGCGGCAGGTCACCAGTCCGGCGGCGCGAGCCCGGCTGCCATGCGGGCGGGCGTGCAGCGCCGCTGCCGTCAGCAGGCCGAGACCCCGCAGGCGTTGGCGCAATAGCGCGAGCGGGTGGCGCCCCAGGCTCAGACCGAGGCTCGCATAATCGGCGACGATGTCCTCGCCCTCGCCCGGCGGCGGGAGCAGCAGCGCCGGCTCGTCGAGCCGCGCCTCCCGCAGCACGCCGGCAGCCT